>CAWUJX010000006.1:0-55140 GCA_963922635.1 uncultured Hyphomicrobiales bacterium
GCTCATCGGTTGCATGCAGCCTGATCATGAGTTTGAGGTCGTATCAGTGGACGGCATACGTTGTGGAAAGGTGATTTTCCATTACGGCAGTTAGCCTTTCCTGCTCCATGCAATGATGATGGTGATTGCGCTGGCGGCGGTTATCGTCAGCCAATCCAGCGCTTCACTCAGCAGGAATGCTGATATGGCGATGGTCACGAATGTCTGGAACAATTGAAGCTGGCCGATCCGCGAGATACCGCCGATGGCAAGCGCCGTATTCCATGCACAGAAGGCGAGGAACATTGAAAATGCGCCAAGATAAAGTAGTGCGATGATTGATGGCGCGGTGGCAAGCCAGACATCTGGTTGATAAAACCACCAGAACCCAAGCAAGGTGATCGGAAGGTTCAGCAACAATGCTCGGGCAATAATTTCCCAACCCGGAGTTGATCGGGAAAGCTTTCCAAAAATCACGTAGCCGATGGAAGCACTGAGGCCTGCCAAAACAAGCCATAAATCACCGGATGAAATACCGGCGGTTCCCATTTCATCATGTTGAAAAACAATATAGCTGATAACGATCAGCAGTCCGATGATTGAGAGCAGCCAGAACTTTGGTGACGGGCTTTCACCTGCGATCATCCTAGCCACAATTGCCGTTGTGAGTGGCAGAAAGCCCAAGATCACTCCGCCATGGGCGGCAGGCACAGTTTGCATAGCTATTGCCATGAAACCCGGAAATGCATGGATCAGCAAAACACCTGATACAAATATCGCAAGCTGATTGGGGTGACGAAGCCCACGACCAAGCAGACGTAACGCTGTGATGGCGATTATGCTGGCAAAAACAGCGCGGCCGAAGGTTATAAAACCCGGAGTGAAATCCACGAGCGCAATCCGTGTAACGGGAAGTGTGGCTCCGAAAGCGATCACGCCAAAAACCCCGAGCAGGTAGGCGGTGGTGAGAGAACTCGTGAGAGGTTTTTCGGTCTTTGTGGCAGTCATTGCCTTGGCTTATGGCAAACAATCGATAATACAAGCACAAATCGCGCTTTCGCAGAAAATGAGACTCGCATAAAAGGTGTTCATGTCTATCTGGAGCCAACTGGGCGAGTTTCTCTCAACGATCGTGAGCGATGCATTTTCATCGGTCGTTGAGGCTGTACGCACGGTTTTTGAAGGTGATCCGGAAACCCGACGGCAAGTTGCATTTTCCGTTGCGGTGATTGCGCTTTCCGCGAAAATGGCAAAGGCAGACGGTGTTGTTACGGATGAAGAGGTTTCCGCATTCCGTGAAATATTCGATGTGCCGGAAGCGGAAATCAATAACGTGGCACGGCTTTATAATTTGGCGCGCCAGGACGTGGCGGGATATGAGGCCTATGCGCATCGGGTGAAAACGCTGTTTCCCGATGACTTGCCAATTCTTCAAGACGTGATCAACGGTTTATTTCATATCGCGAAAGCCGATGGCATTTTTCATGTCAAGGAAATGGCATTTATGGATACGGTGGCCTCTATCTTCGGCATTGAAGGCAAAGACTATGAAAGGCTCCGGTTGCGCCACATGGAGCCTGAGGGTGGAAGCCCATACATCCTGCTTGATGCGTCGCCGGATTGGGATACGCCAACACTGAAAAAACACTATCGTAAACTGGTGGCGGAGAACCATCCGGATCATCTGATCGCGCGCGGTGTGCCGGAAGAGTTTGTGGCGATTTCAAACCGAAGGCTCTCGGAGATTAACAGGGCATGGGAGCAGGTTAAGTTGGAGCGGGGGCTTTGAGCTTCAAAGCTGACACATCACGCGCATGTTCTGTTCGTCCTGCTGTCAATTTTGGTGACCGTTCTACGGATGTCGATGTTGATATTTTGCTTTTGCATTACACCGGAATGGAGAGTGCGGAAGCCGCAATTGACTGGCTGTGCTGTGAAGAAAGTGGCGTTTCGTGTCACTATGTCGTGACGGAACAAGGTGACATTATCCAACTGGTGCCGGAGGAGAAACGTGCATGGCATGCAGGCAAGTCCCTATGGCAGGGACAGACGGATACAAACTCCCGCTCAATCGGGATTGAGATCGTGAACCCGGGTCATAGCAATGGGTATCCGGATTTTCCGAAAGTTCAGATTGATGCGGTGATTGAGTTGGGTCTCGATATTGTCTCGAGGTGGGCGATCCCCAAGCGCAATGTTTTGGCCCATTCCGATGTGGCACCCGGTCGAAAGCAGGACCCCGGTGAGAAGTTTCCGTGGAAGACATTATACGATAACGGCTTGGGACATTGGGTTGAGCCGGTCATGGATGATGCTTCGCCTTTTTCGCTTGGACACAACGGCGAAGAGGTGGCTGCTTTACGCGCGCTTCTCTGTGCCTATGGGTATGGATTGGAAATCGAAGCGGAATACGACCATCTTACGCAGGAATGTGTCCGAGCCTTTCAGATGCATTTTCGTCAAGGTGCGGTGACCGGTGAGGCTGATCTTGGCACCCGCAAAACGCTTGAGAGGCTTCTGTCGACCACCGGCTAATGTTGAACATCCAGTCGTTTGATCTGGCTTTTTGACAGTTTTGTAACAGAACGACACTTGAAGTGATTTGATCGTCCATCTTGATGCCCTTTTGCGCAGGCACCAGAGCAACATCTTGAAAACGCTGTCTATTTGACTCGTTTCTTTTGGGCGAAAAGGAAAATTCGAATGAGTGTTATCACTATGGCCCGTCGGCTAGCGCCGATGGTAGTTTTAAGCGCGTGCCTGCTTTCGGGGTGTCAATCCATTCAATCTATAGGCGCTGAGCCACTGGCATTTGCTGCTGTAACCGACATTGATGAGGGCCAGGTCAGGACATCCAGTCGGCAAATAGAAAGAACGTTTTCGGGCGACGCCAATGCTAGCGAAGCCAGTACCAGCGAGCGGACGAGCGCCTGGCGGGAGCGGGCGAGGGAACGCCGGGAAGCCTTTAGGGAGCGTCTTGAAAAACGTCGTGCGGAACGGCAAAACAGGACCGTCGCTTTACGGTCCTTCGATAATGAGCGCGAGGAACGGCGCTCTATTCGGTTTAGCCACCTCGATGATCGGGATGGTCGTTCATCACGATGGGGTATTTATAATCGTTCCCAAAAATCCCGGTCGAAACGCACAAATGTGGGTAATTCGTCTGGAACACCGAAAGGCAAATACGGTGCTCTGATTGCAAAATACGCAAAGCAGCACGGCGTTCCGGTTAGGCTTGCCCGAGCTGTCGTTCAGGTGGAAAGCAGCTTTCGTCCTAACGTGACTGGTGGCGCGGGCGAGATCGGTCTTATGCAGATTAAATATGCGACTGCAAAAGGCATGGGTTATAGAGGTTCACGTCAGCAATTGTATGATCCCGCGACCAATCTTTACTGGGGAATGAAGTATCTGGGCAAAGCGCACTCCCTTGCAGGTGGCAGCACATGCGGAACGATCTTGCGTTACAATGCCGGACATTATGCGAAGCGCATGAACCCGATCAGCGCCCGATATTGCAAGCGCGTGAGCCAGATTCTAGCTTAAGCCATTAAAGCAAAAAACAAAGAATGAAGGGTGTGTAATGCGCCCTGTTTTCGATCAAAAAGTTGCAGTTCAGCTATTTGACGGTGACCTTTACGCGGAAACCTTTTGAGACGACAGGGCCTACTTCGTCTATATAGCGGTCATAGACCATCCGGAACCGTACAGTTTCAGTGCCCCGAAAACCTGGATTTGGTTTGTAGTAAACGTCGGTGCTGGTCATCCGTTTGCCTTTGCATCTGCCGGATTGCGCGACAAAACTACCAGGTCGACTGGTCAAGGTTCCGTTCTTCGCACGTGGCGATGACAGCCTCACCTGCACAGATGCCTTACAATTCGTTTGATTAAAGACCGCATAAGCGTAAATCTTGCTCGTTGCACCGGCGCGAACGGTAACCGGTTTCGGATTTGCAAATGCCTCAACACAAAACAAAAGTGTGACGGCAACGATGATAGATGATTTCAGAGAACCCACGACTTTAATCTCCCATTTTCAGGGAGGTTACGGTGGAACCGCTTTCAATTCAACCTTGTGAAATCACAGGGGTATTCAGACTTTGGTCGAGAAACCGATCGATTGACTCCGTCAAACCGCCGCGTTCTGAGCCAATTTTGCGATTGATCGAAAAATGATTGTAGCGGCGCTTACCATCATAACGCTGCACTTGAACGCCGTCATATTCCAATGCATCTGCAAAGCGTTTCGAGACTTTGTCCCGTCCCGACCCACCGGACCACGCGACGAGTGTCGGCGGGTGTTCTTTCAGACCTGTATACGAAATGGGTGACCAAGCCGACCACATCCGGCGATTTCTGAATGCCGGCGCATAAATGGCCGGCAATCCACCTCCGCTCATTTGTGCCAGAAACGGCAAATCATATGCGCGTGTATCGTTGCATATCAGTGCTTTCACCGGGAGTGCAGCACCGGTGAGCGTTGCTAACGAAGAAAGATGACAGCCTGCCGAATGACCCATTACAGCGATGCGTTCCGGATCCGCTCCAAACCGCGATGCATTTGCGTGGACCCAATTGACGGCCTGTCCAACCTGAAGCGCCTGTGTTTGCGCATTGGCGGCTGGCAGCAACGTGTAGCTAACAGATACGAAATGATATCCGTTCTTCGTGTAGTGCTGCGGTTTGGAATTTACTTGTCCCCGGTTGCCGAGCGCCCATGCGCCGCCGTGAACGAAAATCACAATCGGTGCGTTCGCCACATTGCCTTCCGCCGGATACCAATCGAGTTTGTTAGCGCCGTAGTCGAAAGTACGTTTGCCGGAGGCAAGCGCCTCCTCTACGGAAAGCAGGGGAGCCACAATCGGAGTCGCGCACGCTCCGGCGGCCAATACACCACGTGTGAATGATCTGCGAGAAACGAGCATTTGTTCTGTCTTCACTCTGTGCGAACCCTTTGCACCAGTGTCCTATATGGCCATTAACGCAAGATTAAGGATGAAACAGGGCAGGTCTGAAGACAAGTGAATTTGTCAGATTGGTGGCTCGCTAGAGTTTGTAGCTGGGCAAGGACTTGAACGCTGATCGCAGCGCATCACTCCAGCCCGACGATATTACATCGTAGTTGGGATCGGATTCATCGATGCGTTTTTTTAATCCGGTTTTGTATGTATCTGTTTCGTAGATATGGAGGTCCAGCGGTGTTCCCACAGACAGGTTGGCTTTCATGGTCGAGTCAAACGAGAGAATGAGCAACTTCACCGCGTCATCAAAACTCATCTCCGGGTCATACGCGCGCACAAGTATGGGTTTGCCGTACTTCGTCTCGCCGATTTGAAAAAACGGGGTGTCGTCGGTGATCTCAATGAAATTACCCTCAGGATAGATCAAAAACAGTGTGGGTGGCCCCCCTTTGATCTGCCCGCCTAGGATAAGTGATGCTTTGAATTTCGACATGGCTTCGGTGCCCGACGCGACTGTATCGCCAATCACCTCTTTCAAGGTTGCTCCCACCATGCGCGCCACTTGAAACATGGAAGGCTCTTTCAGGATGGTGGGGCTGCGCTCTTCGATGGCTTTGGAGCGTTCGTCAATCAAGCTCACCAGCGCTTGTGTGGTAGCGAGGTTCCCTGCCGTCATCAGCGTGATCGAACGCTCCCCCGGAATATCCCAAGTGAACATTTTGGGTGTTTGAGAGAAATTGTCCAAACCGGCATTAGTTCTGGTGTCTGACATGAAAACCAGACCTTTGTTGAGACGAAGCCCGACGCAATATGTCACGTTACTATTCCTGAAATAATGATGCGCTGCTCTACTCTAATTAACAGCGACTAAAATTACTGCTGAACCTGGACAGATACAATCATCGATTCTGCTGCCGAACCCAAGCGGATTCCTGATATTGGCGACGCTTCTTTTGAATCAGTCCCGGTTGCAATTCGTACATAGCGTTCATCGGGGGAAATTCTATTGGAAACATCAAACCCGACCCATCCGAGACCATCGATATGGGCTTCTGCCCAAGCGTGACTGGCGTCCTGGTCCACCCTGTCATTCATCATGAGATATCCGCTAACATAGCGCGCGGGGATGCCGGCTAGTCTTGTGGCAGATATGAATATCTGGGCGTGGTCCTGGCACACGCCGCGGCCAAGTGTCAGAGCTTCCTCCGCCTCGGTGTCGGCATAGGTGGTGCCTTTTGAGTAGGGTGCCTGTTCCAGAATTTTGCTCGAAAGTGCATGGAGATCGTTGAGCTGATTATCAGCACTGATTGTCCGGGCAAGGGCGCGAATATTTTTGCCCGGTGCCGTGCGTTTCGTTGGCTGCAAAAAGCTCCACAGAGGAACGCAGCCATATGTCTTTCCGAGGATACCCGTCGGGTCATGGGTTTCCACCGTACCGCTTGCGGTAATTTTAATTGTGGTTTCGCCCGGCTCCATGCTGACGGTTTTCGTGTGGTTGCCGTGCTGATCGGTGAAGGAAAGTTCTTCCTTGCCGCCCTCAATGGTCACGCTCCAATCCAACACTGTTTGTTGTCTATTGTTGCCCGGCATCAGGCGCACCTGTTGAAGAGCATAATTGACGGGTGCATCATATGAATAAGTGCTTGTGTGTTGAATGGTCAGTTTCACAGGTGAAAATTCTCAATTATTGAAGCGATAGTCCTGCTCGATCTGGAGCGCGAGCTCATTGTTGAAACGAAGATATTCTGAAATGAATTCGTGTAGTCCGGTCTCGAAGATCGAAGCGATGTCACGGTCTTTCAGGTTTTCGCGAAAACTCTCGGCCATGTCATGGCACTTTTTCCGCTCTCCATAGTTGGTTGCGAGAAATCCAAGATTGTCATTCACTTCGCCCGCGCAAAAAGCAATCGAACGGGGCAAGCGTTTGTCGAGGATCAGGAATTCGGCAATTGCCACGGCCGTCAGCTCTTTCTCGTTCAACCAATGAAATGCCCGGTGTGCTGACACGGACCGCAAAATCATATCCCATTGAACATTATCCAGCGAAGAGCCCACGAAGCTCGCTGACGGGAGAAGCGTGTAATATTTTACGTCGACGATACGCGCGGTGTTATCTCCGCGCTCAATGAAGGTGCCAAGACGGGCAAAGTCATAGATGTCGTTGCGCAACATGGTGCCGTGGAGCGCGCCGCGGACAAGCGCGCTTTGCCTCCGGATCATGCCGAGGACTGTGGGGACTTCCGTTTCACGCACCGGGCGTTTCAGGCCTTCCTTTAGGCGCATCCATGTTTCGTTCACCGCTTCCCAAACTTCTGTGCTGAGAGCAGTCCGGACCATGCGCGCGTTCGTCCGTGCATTTTCGATGGCGGAAAGAACACTGGAAGGATTGTCTTTGTCGCGGAGCAAAAAGTCTGTGACCAGCGCGCCCTCAAATGTATCGTATTTTTGCCTGTAGGCATTGCTGACTGCAGCAGTCGTTATGATGGATTTCCACTCCGTATCGCTATCCTGAGAGCGGGTGAGGGCGATGCGCGAGCCCGCTTCGATCAGGCGAGCAGTGTTTTCACTTCGCTCCAACAATCTGAACATCCAATAGAGGCCACCGGCAGTCTTCCCCAGCATATCAGTCCTCCAACACCCAGGTGTCTTTGGTGCCGCCACCTTGACTGGAATTGACCACAAGAGATCCGGCTTTTAGCGCGACTCGGGTGAGGCCGCCTGGTGTGATGTCCACTTTATTGGGCGATACAAGCGCAAACGGGCGCAGGTCCACATGGCGCGGTGCCAAGCCCTTTTTGGTGAAGATCGGTACTGTGGAGAGGGAGAGGGTAGGTTGCGCGATGTAATTCTTGGGCTTTGCTTTGAGCTTCTTTGTGAATGTTTGAAGTTCTTTCTTGCTGGCTGCGGGCCCCACCAACATGCCATATCCGCCTGAGCCGTGGACCTCTTTCACGACAAGGTCGGCAAGATTATCAAGGACATATTGCAGGGCATCAGGCTCTGAACAACGCCAGGTTTCCACATTTTTCAGGATGGCTTTTTCGCCCGTATAGAACTCAACGATATCTGGCATATAGGAGTAGATCGCCTTGTCATCGGCGATGCCGGTTCCGGGGGCGTTGGCTATGGTGATGTTGCCCGCGCGGAACACATCCATGATACCTGGAACCCCGAGCATGGATTGGGGATTGAAGTTAAGCGGATCGAGATACTCATCATCGACACGGCGATACAGGACGTCGATGGTTTTGTATCCGCGCGTCGTGCGCATTGCCACATGTCCGTCCACTATTCTCAAGTCATGACTTTCGACGAGTTCCACCCCCATTTGGTCTGCCAAAAAGGAATGTTCGAAATAGGCTGAGTTGTGAATGCCTGGTGTGAGCACGGCGACCGTCGGCCTTTCGGAACTCTGTTTCGGGGCGCAGGCTGCGAGCGATCGGCGCAGGTTCTTAGGATAATTGCTGACCCGTTGCACTTTGACCTGGCTGAACAGTTCAGGGAACATCTGCAACATGGTTTCCCGGTTTTCCAGCATATAGGAGACACCGGAAGGTGTGCGGGCATTATCTTCCAGAACGAAGAAATCATCTTTGCCTGTGCGGACAATGTCAGTGCCCACGATATGGGTGTAAACATTGCCCGGTGGTGCCATGCCCATCATTTGCGGTAGGAAGGCTTCATTGTTGGCGATTAATTCTGTGGGTACACGGCCCGCGCGCAAGATTTCCTGGCGGTTGTAAATATCAAGCAGAAACGCATTGATTGCCCGGACGCGCTGTTCAATTCCTTTTGAAATTTTCAGCCATTCGGAATTGGAAAGGATGCGCGGTACAAGATCAAACGGGATAAGCCGTTCCTGCGCTTCTGTTTCGCCATAAACATTGAAGGTAATGCCCGTTCGTCGGAAGAAAGCTTCTGCCTCTTTTGATTTCTTGGTGAGCCGCTGCGGCGCTGTTTGCTCAAACCACTCATGGTATAGTCGATAGGGACTGGTGACCGCCCCATCCGCCATGATCATCTCGTCAAAGTACTCGTTACTAATGTTCATGTGGCCATCTTAACCAGCGATGAAATTTTGGCAATCGCAAGCAGGGTTTAACAGCCATATAGCGGGGGATTGCAAACTGCTCAGGCTATTGCCCGATGAAGCGTTTCATCAACTGACGTTACAGAAACTCTTTGCTGGTTGAGGTTCATAGTTGCGTAGGAAGTGAGAAAAGAAATATCAGCCGCGTCCCTGCCGACACCGATTATTGCGATTTCGTCCGGGCTGGTCATGCCCGTAGGGTCGATCAAATGCCAAGCATCCTCCAGATATACTTCTACCAGAGCGTGAAAATCCTGCGGGTGCACGTTTGGACCATAGGCACTCACCATACGAGCAGGGATTGCCGAAGAGCGGGCAAGCGCAATGAGCGCGTGCGCATAATCGCGGCAGACCCCGCTTTGGCTTTTGAGTGTTTCATGGGCCGTCGTCAGCGGAGTGCTCGACCAGATGTCGTAGGTGAATGTTTCACAAATCCATTGCGCCATTGCCGCCACTCGCGCGCCACCCATCAGGCCATCAAAGCGTTTCGTGATTGCAGCATCGATGAAGTCCAAATGGCAATAGCGCGATGACATCAAATATTTGGTGGTTTCATCTTTGATGGTCGCCAGCGGATTTTGTTGCAGTTGGGAAATGTTTGAATTGAAACGATCAATCGTCACGTCAGCGCGATAGGTGCAGCGAAATTCGTCATTCACATGAAGCCAAATGCGCTCACCGATGCCTTCCTCCGATAGGGTTCGATGAAGCGGTTGGCTCGGAAATATCTCGAGGGATTCGGCATGCACAAACTGGCTTGGAAGTTTTGCAGCTTCCAATTGCAATAATATTTCACACAGTGATTCCGCTGAATAGTTCAGCACAGCTTCAATCTGTAACATTGGAAATGTCCTTGCCCCGATATTTGAGTATCTAGGTCGGTCCAATGCACTTGTCATGTGAATTTTCGCGTTCAAGCACAACCAATTTGACGCGTATTGTTTGGCTGGTAATCAGGCTTCAACTGCGCTGCGTAGTCGTTCAAAAATCCCTGGGTTTGCGGACGCTACCCGAGACCAGTTCGGGATGAATGGCGTTTCCATGGGGTTTTCCAAAAACGTGTTGCCGGCAATCACAATGTTTGCAGCGAATAACTCCACTGCCTTTTCTTCCTTATGGCGGTCAATCGATAAACCGTTCATCAGGGCATCATTGTGATACATCTCAATCATATCGAGCGCGGTTCGGAAATATGTGGCTTTCAAAGTGCGGAAGTGCTCATGGCTCATGACTTTGCCTTCCGTGGCAATCTTTCGGAACAGCGCTTTGGCAATGTCGGTGGACATGCGCGAGAGGCCGCGCTCCGCATCGTCTTCAGACAAGGGCTGATGTTTATGGTCATACTCGTCAGCCAAATCCACCTGGCAAACGGAGTGACGAGACAAGTTACGCCAGACCTCTGACAGGGTGCCGATCTCAAGGCCCCAATCGGAAGGGATGCGCATGTCCGGTAGGATCGCGGTACGCATGGCAAATTCTCCGGCGAGCGGATACCGGAACCCCTGGAGGTATTCCACATAGTCGCTATGCCCGAAGGTGATTTGCATGGCTTTCAACAAGGGCGCGACAAGCAGCCGGGTAACGCGTCCGTTCAGTTTGCCATCCGCCACCCGCGGATAATATCCTTTGCAGAATTGGTACGGGAAGGCGGGGTTGATCACTGGATAGATGAGCCGTGTCAGCAACTCCTTTTTGTAGGTGATGATGTCACAATCATGGAGTGCCACCACATCGCTATTTGCTGATGCCAGTGTATAGCCGATGCAATACCAGACGTTTCGGCCCTTGCCGGGTTCATTTGGTGCCAGGCCTTGTTTCTCCAGTGTTTCGTGAACCGCTTTTAGTGCGGGTCCATCATTCCAGAGGATTGAGTGCTTTTGGGGCAGACGTGAGAAGTATTCCTTTGCATGGGCATATTCATCCGCATTCGCGCGATCAAGACCGATTACCACATGGTTCACATATTTGGCCTTTTGCAATTCATCGAGAATTCCCGCGAGAGCATCGGTTTGAAGTTCGGAAAACAGCGATGGGAGAATAAGCGTAACCTTGCGCCGTTCGGCAAATACTTCCAATTCGCGTTCAAGTTCAGCCGGATCACGTTTGTAGAGATTGTGGAGTGTGGCGACACTTCCGTTCTGTTTATAATCGGCCAATGCTTGGGGTCCTCGTTAGGCTGTTTGTTCATCAATAACGGAAAGTACGCTCAAGTTCCAACCTACCGGTCCTGCTTCTGGAGCTTTGGTTACGCTGGATGGGAGGTCCGCAATCATGTTTTGTTGCCATTGGCTAGCGGGGTTGAGGATCAGAAATCCGCGATCAGCGGCACAGAGCATTTCGAGGTCGTTGGGTGCATCTCCTAAAGCCAACGAAAGGTAATGTGCCCCCTTGCTGATGTGAGAAGCGATTTCCTCCATGAGTATTGATTTGTTTTGACCGAAAGACAAAGTGAGGAAACGACCACCCATGCGCGCTGATACGTCAAGTTTGTTGAGTTCGGCAATGAAGAGTTCCTGTTCGCTCTCGGTTCCGTTGAACAAACCCGGTTCTGTGAATTGCCGCTTCGCGGCGTCATGTGCCTGAGTTTCCGTTAAGCCGGTACACGCCACAATTTCTTCCAATGACATGTGGGAAAAACCGCGAAAACAATCGCGCATTGTCTGCGGCAGACTGTTAAGCCTTGCCATTAGCTCACCATGGGTTTTGTCGCTTTCGCTGCTATCCGTATTCGCGGGCAGAATACCGCCACCATTCTCCACAATTGCCGGGCAGTGTTCAAAGCCGATGTCAGCGCGAATCGTAATGATTTCTGCTGCGGTTTTAGACGAAGCAAGGATTAGACTATGGCCATGATTTTTAAGACTGTCGATGGCTGGCTTCGCGGCATGCCAGCTGTATGTTTCATGGTCGAGCAATGTGCCATCCAGATCGGAAAATACGATTAGATGAGGGCCGCCATCGGCATGCGTCATCGGTTTGATATCCACCGGGTTTGATATGGCGCGAATGCGATTTCACCTGTCTCAAAATCAATCGGCTCATCGCACATGATATCTTTCCATGCATCACTGCCGATCAGATTGAGTGAATAAACCGGGATGGTGAGAACTTCCGGCGTAAGGTTGGTGATTGCGAAAATACTCTGGGAGCGGTCCATGCTCTGGCGCCAGAACCCGAAAAACGCATCGCCCAATTGCAGCGTAAACTGTGTGGCGTTGGGATGGAAAGCGGGCTGTTTGGTCCGTACCGATAGCATTTCACAGACCCGGCTGAATGCCTTGTGGCTGAGGCTGTCTTCGTCTTCCAGCTCTTTCAGCACGTCGGGATATTCAAGACGCTTGCGGTTGATTGCCCGGTTATATCCAAATCGCTCAACACCGTCCTCGTCATTGTGGGTGGCCAGCAGGCTGTGGATATAGAAAGCGGGTACGCCTTCCAATCCCATGACGATTGCTTGGCTCGCCAAATACCGATCCAGCTGAAACTCGTCCGGTCCGTCATGGGTTCCCTTAAATGCATCCATCCATGAGGAATTAAGTTCATAGGGGCTTTCAGTACCGCCGGGGGCTGTGCGCATGGAAACGCGCCCGCCAAAACCAACAACTGTATCGATCATCTGTTTGACTTCGTTTTCCGGTATCAGGCCCTCTGCGGGGCGAAGTCCTATTCCGTCATGGGACGACGAGAAGTTAAAATACGCGCAGCCCAATTGTGCTGGCGGCATAGCCATTTGCCAAGCGTTGAGATAGCGCGACGTGCCACCAAGAAGGGCATGAAGCAGCAAGGGTGGAAGCGGGAAGTTATAGACCATATGCGCTTCATTGCGATTGCCGAAATAGGAAAGGTTCTCGGCATTTGGAACATTGGTCTCGGTGATCAGGATAATAGGCTCAGGATGGTAATCCACCAGTAGACGCAGCAGTCGAATAATCTCATGGGTTTGGGGCAGGTGAATGCAACTAGTGCCGATTTCCTTCCAGAGAAACGCCACCGCATCCAATCGAAATGTCCGCACGCCGTTTTCGATGTGCAGGCGCATGATATCAAGAAACTCCAGCAGAACCTTCGGATTGGAGAAATCGAAATCGACCTGGTCGTGACTAAACGTGCACCAGACGTGACGCTTGCCATGGGAGGTTTCGACTTCGCGTAATAGCGGATGGGTTCGCGGCCGCACTACCTGAGAAGTATCCGTGTCTGGCTCAGCCTCATAGAAGAACTTGTCATAGGGTTCATTGCCCAGCAGGTAGTCGTTGAACATCCGGCTTTGACTGGAGCAATGATTGATCACCAGATCAGACATGAGCCTGAATTCTGACGAAATGCGTTTGATGTCTTCCCAATCTCCGAGAGCGCTGTTCACTTCGCGGTAATCTGTGATCGCAAAGCCGTCGTCGGATGTGAATGGAAAATAGGGGAGGATGTGGATTCCTGTGAATGCTTCTGCGAGATGGCGATGGGCAAAGTCTCTCAAGATATCGAGTGGCTTGAACGTTCCGTCTTGCAACGTGTTTCCATAGGTGATCACATAATTGTCTGACTGGTCCCACAATTCATTTGATGGTTCGCGTTTAATGGGAAGCGGGGAACTGGTGCCAAAAAAAGCGTCGGCAAATTTTTTCGCAAGCGCTTCCAAATCGTGAGATGGATAAATCAGGTGAAGGGCTTGTACCAATCGCTCATTCAACTGAGGTGGGGATGGGTTATCCAACACGGCAAAAATTCCAGACTGCAAAATGGTACCATATGCGAAGCGTATCCGACATCGCCGCTAAGAGACCATAATCCAAGCGCCCTGCGCAATGGTGAACGGGGTGAAAGCTAAATTTAGTTCTGAACTAAATACGCGCTGTACTCATTTTGCTTGGCCGGAAACGTCTACAACTTGTCCTGTGGCGTGTTGCCGGCAAAAAATGCATCGAGATTGTCCAGCGCCCGGAAGCCCATGGCATCGCGTGTGGAGACGGTGGCACTCCCGATGTGTGGAAGCATGAAGACGTTATCAAAGGCGGAGAGTTTTGGATTTCCGCCCGGCTCCACTTGGAAGCAGTCGAGACCAACCGCGGACAGTTTTCCGCTTTTAAGGGCTGCAATCAGCGCATCCTCATCTATCAGAGCGCCACGCGCAGAGTTAACGATGACGGCGCCATCGGGAAGCATGGCGAAACGTTCAGTGTTCATAAGGTTGGTCGTTTCCGGTGTGGCGGGACAATGGAGTGACAGGAAATCTGAAACGGGAAGAATGCTATCGACAGTCTCGTGATAGATTGCTCCGGCTTCCATTTCCGGCGAGAGGCGCGTCCGATTGTGATAGTGGACTTCCATACCAAATCCGCGCGCGTTCCTTGCCATCGCCTGACCCACTCGGCCCATGCCAATAATTCCGATGCGACTACCCGAGACCTGCTTACCAACCATGAAAGCGGGGGACCAGAAATCCCATTTCCCTTGCCGAACCAGCCGATCCCCTTCGACAGCTCTTCGGGCAGCACCGAGCATCAACAGCATGGCAATCTCAGCCGTTGCGTCTGACAAAACATCTGGCGTGTTGGTGACGGTTATTCCTCGGGCGTTGAGGGCAGGGATGTCACAGTGGTCCGTTCCTACAGAGTGGTTTGCAATGATCTTCACCCGCGGGTCGAGTTCATCAACCGTTCGCCCGCGAAAGATTTCCGAATGGCAGGGCAGAATCGCATCAACCTTTTTGCTCATGGCAATGATGTCATCTTCGGAATGCAGGCCATCTTCGTGATTGATGATGCATTCATAATCCGATTGAGCGCGTTTCAGCGTTTCATCGGACAAGCGCCGGGTAATCCAAAGAACAGGTTTTTGAGCCATGCTAGTTTATTTCTGGCTAAATTTGCGGATTGTCAGCAGACCGGACAGGAACGTCAAAGCAACGAAACCAAATGCGGCCCCGTACCAGAACAGTTTTGGCCAAACCCCGTCCACCAGAAACGGGTCATCGGTCGTGCCTAGCGAGCGAATGCGCACGTCTTTTCCCACTTCGAACAAAGTGGAAGCGCCCCACGATGCGTAGACCAGTGCGGCTCCGCAAAACGCAATCGCGCCAATTGCAAAAAACAATTTCACCCCATCGGTGATCGGGAAGGTTTCTTCCAGATAATCAAAGAGTGCGAGACCCATCACGAAGCTCACGATAATCCAGAAGGGCAGGCCGCCTGAGAAGCCGGCAAAGCCCGATGAAATCGACTCCGCAAGTGCAAACACAAATATGCCGATCAATGCAGTTCCGATCAGCCCGATCAGTCGTTTTGTGGTATTGTCCAGCATTGCTTGCTCCGTTCGATTAAGTCATCATTTCAGCTGACAGTCGTCAACATCCAATTTGCAGTTCGCAGTAATCTCGCATCTTCCTCGGGTCCACCAACCAGTTGTACTCCGATCGGAAGTCCGTTTGATCCCACAAGCAAGGGAAGGCTCACACACGGTAGACCCGCCAATGTCCATACGGTTGAAAACACCGGATCGCCCGTGCCGCCTGATGATATGAGAGGTGCTTCGCCGGTTGCCGATGGACACAGGATGGCATCAAAGTCGTGGAAGAATTGATCGAAAAAGTCTTCAACTTGTCCCATCGCCGTTACGGCCTGATCGTATTGGCTTTCAGTAATGGCACGCCCGCGTTCCACAATCGGTTGCAGGGTGGGGCTGATTTGGTCCCAATGGGCATCGAAGGTTTCTGCCAGATGATGGCAAATTTCGTATTCGTGGATGATACGCTGCGTTTCCAACATATCTGCGAAGTCAGAGGGGGGCGTGACCCGTTCAACCTGGTCTCCGAGCGAGGAGATGACTTCATCCAAGCCGTCTTTTGCATCTGTTGAAACCCGGTCTGCGAACAGCGGATCGATGACCGCAATGTCTGGTTCCACGGGCGGAGTTTCTGCGACACCGGATACCATTGCGGGGCGTGCCCTTGCGTAAGAAAGTTCGTCGGCCGGGTCGTATATGCTGATAGCTTCTGCGAGAAGTGCCACATCTTCGAGCGAGCGTGCAAAAACGCCGACCTGATCCAGTGACTTTGATGTCTGCAGAATGCCTGTGCGTGGGGTGATGCCGCGGCTGGGTTTGAAACCATAAGTGCCACAATAGGAGGCGGGTCTGATAACCGATCCGTTGGTTTGCGTGCCAACCGAAAGGGGCACGTGATACCCCGCCACTGCCGCTGCTGAACCCGAAGATGAGCCGCCCGGCGTGTGCTCGGGATTGTGAGGATTGCGCGTGTCTGTGGGATGAACGAATGCCAGTTCGGTTGTTTTCGTTTTACCGATCAGCACCGCACCGGCCTCGCGAAGCCGTTCCACGATTTTCGCGTCCTTGTGCGGAACCCGTCCTTTGAAAATTTCGCTGCCGCGCTCACCGGGTACATCTTTCACATCGATGATGTCTTTCAGGCCTACAGGTATGCCATGGAGTGGCCCTGTGGGCTTGCCGGATTTTCGCAATTCGTCCAATTGGGCTGCTTGGGCGAGGGCGCTTTCCCGATCCACAAATGCCCAAGCGTTAAGCTGACTTTCGGTTTCCTCAAGGCGGTCAAGGCAAGCGGTGGTAAGCTCCACCGAGGTGAGCCAGCCTTCACTGATTTTTTGCCGGGCTTCGCTCGCGCTAAACCCGTTTGGCGGGAGGTCGGACATCGGTTTCGAACCCTATGGGATCCATTTACCGAACAAGTAATCCGGGAACCACAACGCAATGCCTGGGAACTGATACATCAAGACCATACAGAAGATCACAATCGCCAGATACGGCATCAGGCCTTTGAAGATTTCCACCAACTCGATCTGACTTTTCAGCACGCCCTTGAGGTAATAGGCGGACATGGCCATTGGCGGCGTGAGGAACGAAGTCTGCAGGTTCAGCGCCACCAACATGGCGAAGAAATACGGATTGATGTCGAAAATCGCCAACATGGGAAGGAAGATCGGTACGAAGATAATTAGAATTTCCGACCATTCCAACGGCCAGCCAAGCAGGAAGATAATCAACTGCGCAATGATCAGGAACTGCCATGGTTCAAGGTTGAGGCTCAGCACCCAGTGCTTGATGATCTCCTCACCGCCCAGAAGCGAAAATACTGATGTGAAAATCCAAGCGCCGATGAACAACCAGCAGACCATCGCCGTCGCTTTTGACGTGAGGAACACGCTTTCTTTCAGTTTTTGCCACGTAATGGATTTGTAAAGTGCGGCGAGCACGATACCGCCGGCTGCCCCCATGGCGGCTGCTTCCGCCGGGGTTGCTAGGCCACCCAAAATGGAGCCCAGAACCAACATGATCAAAACCGTCAGCGGCACAAACGAGACAAGCAGATTACGCCAGATTTCACCCACCGGAGGAATGTCTTCCTGCTTTGGTTTCGGTGCAATTGAAGGGTTCAACAACACACGGATGATGACGTAGACGATATACATTCCTGCCAGCATAAGGCCCGGGAAAACGGCCGCTGCATAGAGGCGCAATGGCGAGAGTTCCGCAATCGCAGAATATACGATCAACATGATCGATGGTGGGATCAAAATACCCAACGTGCCGCCCGCACAAATCACACCCGCCGCAAATTGACGATTGTAATTGGCATTCGCCATGGCGGGGAAGGCCAATAGACCCATGAGGGTCACAACTGCACCCACAATGCCTGACGCGGTAGAAAATACTGCACAAGTGATCAAAGCAGCCACAGCCATGGAGCCGGGCAGGTTTCGTGCCGCGAGGTATAGGGAAAAGAACAGTTTGTCGACGATGTTTGCCCGCTCGACGATATATCCCATGAACAGGAAAAGCGGTATCGCCACGAGGATGGGGTTGTCCATCACCTCGAAGGTACGGTCAGCAAACAGGAAATAAATCCGGTTGCTTAGGATGTCCGCCATCGTGGCAACGCTGTCGCCCTGGGTGGTGTAATAGTAGAAACCGAAGCCAAGACCCATGCCGATAAGGGTGAAAGCGACAGGAAAACCGAGGAGGACCAGAAAAATAAAACTGGTCAGCATTAAGATGGCAACTTCAGGATTTGACATGTTTTATGTACCCAAACGCGGCAGAGGCTTATTTTATAATTTTACTGATTTCTTCTAGATCGGCTTCTGCCAACAGATCTTCGGTTTCTTTGACGTCGTCGAGACGGGGCATCCATACGCCCGTCTGAATGGCACGAATACACCGCAACATTTCACCGAAGCCCTGCAGCAGCATCAAAAAGCCGACCACAGGAACGAGCGTCTTGAAATAATAGATTTGAATGCCCGCCGGGCTGTTCAGGCTTACTTCGTTGAAGCGCCAGCTTTCATCTGCTGCGAGATAACCTGCGAAAAGAAGTGCGGCCATGCCGGGAAGGAAAAACAGAACATACAGGATCAGGTCTGAAATGGCCTGTCTGCGAACGGGATAGAGCCGATAGAGAAAATCACCGCGTACATGGGCGCCTTGGGCAAGGGCATACGGACCTGCCATAAGGAATAGTGCGCCATACATCTGAATTTGCATATCGAGCGACCAGACCGTAGGCGAGTTCAGGACGTACCGAACAAAAACCTCATAAGCGACCGCAAGGGTCAAAATCAGAATGCACCAGCCAAAAGCTCGACCGACCCAGATGCTCAAACCTTCGATCGTATAAATAATCCGTTCCACGAAATCCCCAATCCGACCTTAAACGTCGCCTGTTCCCCCAAAGCGCGCTCAACGTTTTTGATGTGTGAAAAGGGGGCTGCCTAAAGACAGCCCCACATTGTCATAAAGACGGACGAACCTTTAACCGAAATAGTGGTTGTAGGCCAGCTTGTAATCAGGCTGGTTGAGGTTCAGGTAGTTCATCACGTCTTTCGCATACGCTTTTTGTGACGCGATTACTTTTGCGAAGAAAGGATCTTCGTTGGAGATGCGGTCCACCACTTTGTCCCAGGCTTTCAACTGTGCAGCCATAACGGAGTCCGGTGTGCGGTATACGTTTACGCCCTGCTCATCACGAAGCTTCACAAGGTCTTCCGCATAACGCTTGGTGTTGTTCCAATAGAAGTTTGCGCTTTCTGCTTCCGATGCGTGCTTCAGAATGGCCTGATGTTCGGCAGGAAGTGAGTTGAACTTGTCCTTGTTGAACGTCACTTCGAAGAACTCTTGTGACTGGTGGAACGAAGCCAGATGATAATGCTTGGATACGTCCTGCATGCCGAAGTCGCGGTCTGACGTCGGGTTGTTGAACTCAGCCGCATCAATCAAACCTGATTTCATGGCGGGCTGAATTTCACCACCTGGAAGCTGAACAACTGACATGCCCATTTCGAGAAGCACGTCTGCAGCAAGACCAACGGTACGGTACTTGAGGCCTTCCATTTGTGAGGCGTCTTTGACTTCTTCCTTGAACCAACCAAGCGGCTGAGCCGGCATTGGTGAGTTGAAGAATGAGACAACGTTCAGGCCAAGGTTTGCCATCAACTCGTCAAACAATTCCTGACCGCCACCGTAGTGTACCCAGCCGAGCACTTCGTTAGATGACCAGCCCAGGCATGGGCCTGTGCCGAACAGAGAAGCTGCTTTTGACTTCGAGTACCAGTAGGCTGGCACATAATGTGCGCCATCCAAAGTGCCGCGGTGTACGGCGTTTTGCATTTGACCGGTTTTCACAACCGAGTTCACTGCGAGAAGGTCAATCTTCAGGTCTTTACCTGCCATTGCATGAACGCGGTCCACATACGACTGGGCGTTTTCAAGGAAGATGCCGCCGCCCCATGCAGCCTGCACTTTCAGCACTGTGGGCTCTGCACGGGCCACAGCCGGAGCTGCGAGTGCGCCAACGGCGGCTGTAGAGGCGAGGGCACCACCTTTAAGGAATTTACGTCGGTTGAGTTGTTCAGTCATTTCTGTTCTCCTCCAAGAGCACTGAAAATGGAATAAATTGAGTTTTATTTTTAAGGGAAACAATCAGGCACCAAATGGATACGCGACAGCAATCCTTCCCCCAAAGCAAAGAAGATAGCGCGGTAAATTTCAATAGCAAGGAAGTGAATAGCTGCCGCAACGCAACTGTGGAAATCTCGCCTCGAAGGGGAAATCATCTGCGCAGCACTGGTGCCGGAAACAAGGAAAAGAACATTGCATGAAATCGAGTATTTCTATTCAACTCACTCAGCCTATGCCTATATCGGCTCGCGGCTTTTCATGGATATCGCCAAGCGCAAAAGCTGCAAAATTGTGCATCGCCCGATTGATCTTCGTCCCGTCGTGGATGCGACCAGCGGGGAGCCGTTTGGCTATCGCAGTCAGGCGCACCGCGACTATTTCTTTGATCGGGAAATCGAACGCTGGTCAGAATATAGGGGTGCGCCATTGATCAATCATCGCCCCACATGGCATGACGAGCCGCTGGATTTGCCGAACGGGTTTGTGATCGCTGCCATTGAAGAAGGTAACGATGTGGGGGAACTCACGTATCAGATCTTGCAGGCCCACTGGCTGGAAGATGCAAATCACGCAGACCCGAAAGTCTTGGAGAACATTGCGACCAAGCTTGGCCTCGACGGTGCGCATCTTTTGGAGCAGGCGCGCAGCGAAAAAATCCAGAACATTCATAAAGCCAACACCAAAGAGGCGATTGAGCGCCACGTGTTTGGTTCTCCAACTTACTTTTTGCGTGGCGACATGTTTTACGGCCAGGATCGGCTGGAACTTCTGGAACGGGCGATTGACAAGCCGTTTAAGGGGACTTGGCCGAAGTAGGGCGCGGTCTCCGCCGAAGTCCCGCCGAACTCAGCGCATGCCTGTATGGTGCGATTTAAGCGCAATTTTATGAAGGATGTTTCAAAAATAGAAAGGGGTTTTGGTGCATTCTGATCAGTGAAGCAGATAGCAAATTACATGTGTAAATTTTGCTCTAATTCGCAGTCGGCATATGATCTGAAACCGAGCGAGGAATTACATGGGAACGTGGAGAACCGGAAGTTTCGGTAATGATGACGCGCTTGATTTCGTCGCAAGCCTGTCCGGGTTTGATACAGTCATCGAAACGGTTTCCGCGTTTTCCGCTAAGCCAGAGGAATTGCAGGCTTATGAAGCGTCCACCGCACTGGCAGCTTGTGATTTGCTGGCGGCCGGGTTGGGAAGGCCCCCTGCAGATTTACCCGAGCCGCTGGAAATCACACTACGAGAGGCACCAAAGGATGTGTTGAAGCAAGCCAGGGTACTCGTAAAACACATACGTACCACATCGGAATTGGCGCAGTTGTGGGAAGACGATCGGGAGGAGTGGGACGATGCAATCGATGCGCTGCTCCTTCGGCTCACCCCCTCAAAACCTTATGTGCTGCCCAAGAAAGAGCCAGCGCCTGAACTGCCCGCCGATTTTCTGGGGCATTGTTATGTGTGTGGTGAAATCGTGACAGCGCGAGATGGCTTCGACTTTTGGTATGACGATGGTTGTGGCGGTGAACTGGGTTCGACTGCACACCGCGCCTGCATTGATGCGAAGTTAGATGGCGATGGCGCTCACTGGACGCCCGATGGCAAGCCGTTTCCAGCTGCGCGGCGTCAGATGGTGATAGATATGGGTTACGAGCCGGAAGATCTGGAGCCAAACGGAGATCTATTGCCCGCGGCCCGACGGCGTATGATGCTTGAGTTTGGGTATGATGAAAGCGCTTTGACGAGCGATGGGTACCTGAAATCCGAACAATCAGACGATGATGCGGGGGAGGGTGATTTTTGATGGGCCGGCGGCCGAGGGAGAGAGAAATTCAGTCCATTAAATGTCAGCTTTTGATAGGGCTGAAATGATTAACTCGCAGTTTTGCGATATCTTCTTTTGCTTCATTTCATCGCTCTCTTCCGAAGATGCGGTTAAATCGGCAAGCCCATGTATTGCGGTCCAAGCGAAAAGTTGACCGGCCTCGTTAGTGGGTTTTACGACCCCAAAATGAGAGAGTTCATGTAGAGATTTTGTTAGCCAGTCGTAGGTGCTCGGCCGATCTAATTTTTGTTCTGGCTGAAGACCATGAGGCCCGAACATGAGTTGCCACAAACCATAATTTGACTTTGCAAAGGCCACGTAAGTTGCGCCAAGTGCAATGAACCGTTCGCGGGCATGGTCAGCGGATGTTGCATTACTATCAAAAGGTAGGGCTGCCTCAAACGATTGAGCTAAAGCGTCAAAGCCTTCGTGTGCAACCGTGCGAAGCAAACTATCCTTGTCGGCAAAATGTTTATATGCGGCGCCTGAGGAAACGCCTAAATCTCGCGAGGCCTTGCGTAGCGACAAATCACTCAAAGACTGCGACTGCGCAGCATCTAGCGCATATTCCACAAGTGCCTGCTTGAGGTTTCCATGACGAGTCGATTTGGCGGTGCGTTTTTCAATCATGTCATATTGGTAAGCACTGTTTACTTTCAAATCAATATCATTTAAGTAAGCATTGCTTACTTGGCAGTTTTAGAGGTTGAAGACCAATGATGAAGTCTGAAAACAAAGACACCGTGGCACACAGCATCTTTTCAAATCTGGGCCGATTGGAAGTGGTTGAATGCGGAAATGGGCCACAGACGCTCGTATTGTGGCCATCCGTCTTTACAGATCATAAAATTTACTCTGGGTTGGTCGAGCGCCTCCCCGATCAATATCGTTACCTGTTAATCGATGGCCCGGGGCATGGCGGTAGCGATGGGCCAACAGAAGAGTTTAGCATGGCTCAATGCGCTGATGCACTTGCGGCAGTGTTAGATCATTTTGGACTTGAAACAGCGATTGTGGGCGGAACATCTTGGGGCGGTTTGGTGGCCGCTCATTTTGTCCTGAGCGCCCCAGAGCGAGCTCAAGCGCTCATTCTGCTAAACACGCCGATGGAAATTGACGAGAACAAACAACAGCTTTCATCGCGCCTTATTGCTTTTGGTGCCCGCTGGATGCTGCGCACTAAACTATTCAGAAATGGTGTTGCGAACAGCTTTTTCAGCATGGATGCCCAACGACGGAACGAAGCATATATGTCCTCGTTTCACGACATGCTTAAAGGTGCTGAGGCCGTTCGCTTGTCGACCGCGATACGTTCTGTGATGCTGCGCGGTGAACCACTCAAAAAGCGCATGCACGAAATTCAAATACCCACACTTGTAATTGCCGGTGAAGATGACGCTATGTACCCTACCCAAGTACAAGCCGATGCCGCTGACCGTGCTCCAAAAGGCCGATTTGCGTTGGTGCCAGGGAAGCACATATCTGCGGTAGAATGTGCAGACGAAGTTGCAGATCTCATCCGCGATCATTTGGCTAAGATTGAGTTAGCGGAAGCGGTATCATAATCGACGTAAATCAGAAACGCCGACATTGAAGCAGCCTGTCGCGGTAACTGCTTCGTGCGCCTTTCTGATGCAGCCATTGCCAGCCACAGTCGCGGCATCTTCACCCCACCCTTGTTCGGGGTTTGGTTTTCCTTCATAAACTCGTTTGCCAGTCGGCCGGGTGATTGCTGCTGCATGTTCTGAAAAGACGCAGTGGAGGAAAGTCCGGGCTCCATGGAAACACAATGCCGGGTAACGCCCGGCCGGGGAAGCGCGCCTGCGTAAACCCGAGGGAAAGTGCCACAGAAAGAATACCGCTCTTGGCATCGCGCCATGAGTAAGGGTGAAAGGGTGAGGTAAGAGCTCACCGCAAGGGCAGCAATGTCGTTGGCAGGGTAAACCCCATTGGGAGCAAAACCGAATAGGGATGATGCGCAAGGCAACTTGCAGGCTGGTTTTCAGGCCAATCATCCGGGTTGGTTGCGTTGAGGTGGCGGGTAACCGTCACCCCAGATGAATGATCACCGCGTCCTGCTTTGGCAGGGCCTTACAGAACCCGGCTTACAGGCCGACTGGCGTCTTCTCCCGTTTAGTTTTCTTTTTTCCGAAGCAGTCCAAGTGATCGCGCTGGCCCTGAGTCAATCTGACTCATGGGATTTCACGCCCAGATCATCCATCTTGGATTTGTATTCAGGCAGTTGCTTTGCCGAAATCGGAAGCGCTGACTTTTCGTCGCTAGGGTTGCGTTAGTGTGATTGCAAAATCCCAAAATGCACTCTCATTCTTCCAAGAAATTCCATTGACGCCCAAATTTTCCCATGATATCCCAAATTTGGAAGTTCGGCGTATTGTGGTTCTTCATGGCCGCAAATTCGGGCTGAGGGGTTATTGGAAGGTGAGTGATGGATCGGTTCCTTTCGAACGCGATCAATCGAGTGGATAAAAAGGGAAGGGTTTCCATCCCGGCGCCATTTCGCCCAATGCTTGCCACCTCATCCCGTTTGTACTGTCTGATGTCGGTCGACCAGCCAACGGTCGATGCGGGTGGGCATGAGTTGATCGAGCGCGGGGAAGCGTATCTCGCAAAGCTTGATCCATTTTCGGCAGAATATGAGTTGTATTCGTTTGTTCTGCACGGGGATTCCAGTGAGTTAAAAATAGATGGTGAAGGGCGCATTGCGTTGACCGACGCCATTCGGGAGCAGACCGGAATTGAAGATCAGGCGGCCTTTGTGGGTCGTGGGCATTTCTTTCAAGTCTGGGAGCCAGAAAAGTTTCTTGCCTACCGCGAGGCGGCAAGGGCGCGGGTCGCAGAGATGCGGCAGGGAAGAAATTCGAATACCGGAAGCGGTGTTCAGCTACGGGGAGGGCAACAGGAATGACGGGTGGCGAGATCGATTTCGATTTTGCAGGCGGACCCAGACGTCACATTCCTGTTATGCTCAACGAGGTCCTCGATATGCTGAAGCCCGCTTCCGGTTTAACCGTTGTGGATGGCACGTTCGGTGCCGGGGGTTATACCAGCGCCATCCTGAATGCAGGCGCTAACGTGATAGCCATTGACCGCGATCCAAACGCGATCCGTGACGGAGCGGCATTGGTTTCCCAATCAGATGGTCGGCTTGTATTGGCCCATGGCGAGTTCGCGCAGATGGATCAGATTGTGCGCGAAAACGGCCAGGAACTCGTCGATGGTGTAGTGCTCGATATCGGGGTTTCCTCAATGCAGCTTGATGAGGCCGAGCGCGGGTTTTCGTTTCAAAAAGACGGCCCCCTCGATATGCGCATGTCAGGGTCCGGCGTCACTGCCGCTGATGTGGTCAACCACGCCAAACAACAAGATTTGACCCGGATAATCGGCATTCTCGGCGAAGAGAAAAAAGCCTCTCAAGTATCAAAGGCTATTGTTCGTGAGCGGGAAGCGGGTCCATTTCGCACCACGCTGCAATTGGCAGGCTTGATCGAAAAAACCATTCCACGCCGGGCGCAAGATAAAATTCATCCCGCAACCCGCACATTTCAGGCGTTACGAATTTTCGTAAACGGTGAGTTGGAGCAATTGGCAAAAGCTCTGTTTGCCGCAGAGAGAATTCTGAGGGGCGGTGGTCGTCTTGTGGTGGTGACCTTTCATTCGTTGGAAGACCGAATTGTGAAGCTCTTTTTCAAGCATCGTGAAGGTGGTTCGCAAGGCTCACGGCACTTGCCGTCAGTCGATGAGCGGGACGCCATTTTCACCGCAAAGGGAAAATCGCTCATCAAAGCCACAGAAGTCGAGGCACAGGAAAATCCGCGCGCCCGTTCCGCAAAGTTGCGGTGGGGCGAAAGATCAGACGCGCCGGCAATGCCTGAGGATTTTTCAATTTTTGGGCTTCCGAATTTGGTGCAACTCAGCAGTCTTTCTCCGCGGGGAGGGCTGCTTTCATGAGGTTCGCGCCCTGGCTTCGTACGTTTGATATTTTGATGGTGGCGTTGTTGATTGGCGTCGTCTTCTGGACGTTCAAGGTCAAGAACGACAGCCAGGCTGCGCTTGACCGCGTTGCAGAGTTGCAGCGCCAGATAGAGGCAGAGCGGACCGAGATTGACTTGCTGAAATCTGATTGGGGCCTGCTCACCAGCCCTAAACGTCTTGAGCAACTCGTGGAGCGATATGGCCTGGAATTGGGTCTTGAGCCGATGAGTGCGTCTCAGATGGCAGATGAAAAAACACTTCCGCCCATGCGGGAGACTTTTGACCCAAACGAAGATGATCCTGAATTTGCTGGAACCGACCAGAGTGTGAAAACCGGTAGTGTCGGACAAGAGAGACAGGAAGGTGCGCAATGAGTAACGCACCGCAGAGAGGCCCTGTGGCGTCGCGTCTCCATGTGGATGGTTCCGGCAAGGTTGCGGTCAACCAAGCGCGGTCACGCGTTTTTCTTTCCATCTGTCTTGTGGGCATTGCCTACGCCATCATTGTGGGGCGTTTGGCGGTATTGGGTTTCGTTGAACCGGGAACTTCATCCTACGTTTCGAAGCCGGACATTGCAATCACAGCGAAGCGGCCTGACATCAGGGACCGAAACGGCGAAACGCTTGCCACCGACATTGTCACTTCATCCCTTTACGCCGAACCGCGCCGGATTGTGGATGTGGATGAGGCAATCGAAAAACTGGCGCTGGTGCTGCCTGATTTGAATCTCAAAACTGTTCACAAGCGGCTCACCAGCAATGCGGGTTTCGTGTGGCTCCGCCGAGAACTGACGCCTGCAAAAGAGAACGAAATCTTGGCGCTCGGGATACCGGGTATCGGCTTCCGCACGGAGACAAGACGTTTCTACCCTAAGGGTGAAACTGCATCACATATTGTTGGGCATGTGAACATTGACAATGTGGGTATTGCCGGGCTTGAGAAATACATCGATGACCGCGGTCTTCGGCAATTGCAGGAGCTTGGGCTTGCCAGCACCAATGATTTGGCGCCGGTGCATCTATCGATTGATTTGCGGGTACAACACTTTGTGCGTGATGAGCTGGCAAAGGCGATGGCGCGCTATCAGGCGATTGCCGCTGGCGCGATTGTGCTTGATGCCAATACGGGCGAAGTAGTCGCCATGGCTTCGTTGCCCGATTACGATCCTAACCGACCCGTGGATGCCCTCAAAAAAGATCGCCTGAACCGTATCAGCGCGGGTCTTTTTGAGATGGGGTCCACGTTCAAGACTTTCACCACTGCCATGGCCCTTGATAGTGGCAAGGTGCGGATGACCGATCAGTTTGATGCCCGTAAGCCTCTGCGAATTGGCGGCCATACGATCAACGATTTTCATGCAAAGAAGCGTATTTTGTCGGTGCCGGAAGTCTTTATCTATTCTTCTAACATCGGCACGGCCAAGATGGCAGATACGGTGGGGATTGAAGGCCATCGCGAATTTTTGCACCGGATTGGCTTGCTGAGCCGGATGGATTTTGAACTGCCAGAGGTGGCGGTGCCCGTGGAGCCCAAAAGCTGGCGTAAAATCCATTCCGTGACGATTTCTTACGGGCATGGTGCATTGACCACACCGTTACAGACCGCCGTGGCAGGGGCCGCACTCATCAATGGCGGGAAATTGATCACGCCCACTTTGTTCCCGCGATCCCAAACGCAAGCAGAGCGCGATAGCGTTCTGGTACTTAATCCTGAAACCAGCAAAGCGATGCGCGATTTAATGCGGCTCAATGTGGAGCAGGGTTCCGGTGCGCGAGCTGAGGTGCCGGGTTTCAGGGTTGGCGGAAAAACAGGTACTGCCGAAAAAGTGGTCAATGGGCGTTACTCCAAGGACAAGCGTTTCAACGCATTTCTGGCGGGGTTCCCCATTGATAATCCAAAATATGTGGTTTTGGCATTCATTGATGAGCCTCAACCGGAAAAAGGAAAGCAGTCTGCAACCGCTGGTCTTAATGCGGCCCCGATTGTTGGAAATATCATCCGGCGGGCGGCCCCCATTCTTGGGGTAAGACCTGATTTTGATGCGCCGCCTGCTCCCTTGTTAATTTCAAACTAGGCGGGCAAAAAGAGTACGGATCGTCGTCTTGATTCGAAGGAAGTGAGCAAATGGAATTTCAGGAGCTGGTGGGATCATCGTTTGATCTTGACGATACACTTGCTTCTATTGAGGTTGCCGGGATCACTGCGAATTCAAACGAAGTAGAACCGGGTTTTGTCTTTTTCGGACTGCCGGGCGTGAAGGTCGACGGCGCATCCTTCGCACAACAGGCGGAAGCCTCTGGCGCTTGCGCCGTAATCGTTTCCGATACGTCTGATTTGGGAGAGCTTTCGATTCCCGTGTTGCGGCATGCGGATGTACGGCGTGTTTTGGCATTTGCTGCTGCCCGGTGGTTTGCGCGTCAACCGGCCACGATTGCAGCCGTTACGGGTACCGCAGGAAAGACTTCGGTTGCCACATTCTTACGCCAGATTTGGGATCATGCGGGACTTTCTGCCGCAAGTATTGGCACCACAGGCGTGGTAGCCCCGGGCCGCGATGATTATGGAAATTTGACCACACCAGATCCGATTGCCCTGCACAGGCTTTTGGCAGAGTTGGCAGAAAATTCCGTTTCCCATGCATCCATGGAGGCGTCATCCCACGGTCTTGTTCAGCGGCGGTTGGACGGCGTTGAACTTTCGGTGGCTGGTTTTACCAATCTCGGGCGTGATCATCTCGACTATCACAAGACCATGGATGAGTATCTCGCAGCGAAGCTTTTGCTTTTTACCGAGCGCCTTCCGCAGGGAAAGCCGGCAGTTATCTTTTCTGATGACGCATTTTCAGATCAAGTCATTGAAGCGACCCGTAATGCGGGGCGCGAGGCGCTGACGGTGGGGCGTTCCGGCAATTTTATTGCGCTGAAGAAAGTGGAGCATCTGCAAACGCGGCAAATCATCGAGCTTGAGCATGATGGCCAGTTCTACCGGATTGAGTTTCCACTTGCGGGCGATTTTCAGGTCGCCAATGGTTTGGTGGCATCCGGTATGGCAATTGCTGCGGGTCTTTCGGCGGACCAAGCGTTTGCAGCGCTTGAAACCCTTCAAGGGGCATCCGGCAGACTTGAGCTGATCGGGCGCACAAAGGAAGGTTCTCCAGCCTATGTGGATTATGCCCATAAGCCTGAAGCGCTGGAGCATGTGCTGCAATCGCTGCGTCCGTTCACGCCGGGGCGTATTGTACTCGTATTTGGCTGTGGTGGCGATCGGGATAAGGGAAAACGTCCGATCATGGGTGAGATCGCAGCGCGTTTATCGGATGTGGTGATCGTAACCGATGACAATCCTCGTAGCGAAGACCCCGCATCGATCCGTGCGGAAATCATTGCCGCGGCATCCGGTGCACAAGAGGTTGGTGATCGTGCCGAAGCCATTCAAACGGCGGTGAGCCTGCTTGGCGATGGCGACTGTCTGGTTGTGGCAGGCAAGGGGCACGAGCAAGGTCAGATTGTGGGAGAGAATGTCCTGCCATTTTCAGACCATCAGGTGGTAGGCGACGCGTTGAAGTCAGTTGCGGGAGTAATGGGCGCATGAGTTTGCTTTGGGAGATGGATGCCTTGATGGCAGCGATTGATGGGCGTCCTGTGGGCACCATGCCTGACGGCATCAGTGGCATTTCCATTGATACACGCACGCTCCGAAAAGGCGACGCTTTCTTTGCCATCAAGGGCGATCATGTGGATGGCCATGATTACCTGGCGGCTGCCATGCGGGCTGGAGCAGCGCTCGCTGTGGTGGATGAGAGCAAACTGGTTTCGTTGGGAAGTCTGAAACTGCCACTTATTGTGGTGAGCGATGTGATGGATGCCATGCGCCGTTTGGGCGAAGTGGCGCGGATGCGATGCAAAGGCCAAATTATCGCGGTGACCGGGAGTGTCGGCAAGACTTCCACGAAGGAAATGTTGAGAACGGTCCTTTCTGCCACGGGACCTGTTCATGCCTCGGTCGCCTCTTACAACAACCACTGGGGTGTGCCGTTGACCTTGGCACGGATGCCGGAAGACACGCGGTTTGGAATCTTCGAAATTGGAATGAACAATGGCGGTGAGATAACACCACTTGTGAAAATGGTGCGTCCGCATGTGGCTATCATCACCAATGTCGCGGCTGTTCATTTGGGAGCGTTCGATTCCGTCGACGATATTGCCCGCGCAAAAGCGGAAATCTATACGGGCGTTGTTCCCGGAGGTTATGCTCTGATCAATCATGATGATCGACGTTATGTGCTGCTGCGTGATCTCGCAAAGGAAGCGGAGATTGAACACCTCAACTCTTTTGGTGCAAAGCGTGGATCGGAATTTTGGCTGCGCGAACTTCACACCACATCGGAAGGTTCCACGTTGAACGTTCGCATCAATGGCGAAAAGGACGTGGAATATTCTGTTAATGTGCCAGGTGAACACATGGCGATGAACAGCCTCGCTGTATTGGGCGCATCGGTGCTTGCAGGCGCTAACCTTGATAAATCGCTTGATGCGTTTGGCCGGGTCGCCGCCACCGAAGGACGGGGTACTCAATATACGATTGGCGGTTCCGGTGCCATGGGGATTACCATCATCGATGAAAGCTACAATGCGAACCCTGCCTCTATGGAAGCAGCTCTGAATGTGTTGAAGAATTTCGAAGGCGTAAAAACCAAGCGTCGGATTGCGGTGCTCGGTGACATGCTGGAACTGGGTAAACAGTCTCGGAAATTTCATGAGGAACTTGCCAAACCGATTTCTGCGTCAAACGCGGATCTGGTATTTCTGGTGGGGCCGGAGATGGAAAACCTCGCCAAAATATTGCCGAAAGACAAATTGGGTGGGCATTTTCGGGATGCAGCGGCACTGATACCGCGGCTCAAAGAGAGCATGAAGGCGGGTGATGTGATCATGTTGAAGGCGTCAAACAGTATTGGGTTTGGCGCAATTGTTCAGGAACTGTTGGAGTCGCAATAGCGACGCGCTAACACTTCCTTTTGCGTATTTGTATCGAGTTTTCGGGTCGGGGCTGACCTAACACTTAATGCTGCGGGGAACAGCGAAGGGATAAAGATTTGTTTTTCTACTTGTTTCAGGAATTTTCGTCCGACATTTCTGTTTTTAATCTGTTTCGGTACATCACATTCAGAACCGGTGCGGCGCTAATCACCTCGGCGTTTATTGTATTTCTGTTTGGTCCTGCAATCATCTCTGCACTGCGTGTGCGCCAGGGACGCGGACAACCGATTCGCTCGGACGGGCCTGAGACCCATTTCAAAAAGGCAGGCACACCAACCATGGGCGGGCTGATGATCTTGTGTAGCGTGATCATCTCTTCTTTGCTCTGGGCAAACCTCACCAGTATTTATGTATGGGTGGTTTTGATGGTGACCCTCGGCTTTGGTGCCATCGGCTTTTATGACGATTACCTGAAAGTCACTGCCGCAAGCCACAAAGGGTTTGCCGGGCGCAGTCGTCTGTTGCTGGAATTCACCATTGCGGGCATTGCCTGCTACATCATCATGGTGAGTGGCGAAGCGCCGTTTTCATCCTCTCTGACATTCCCGTTTTTCAAAGACCTTTTGTTAAACCTCGGGTGGTTCTTTATTCCATTCGGTGCCTTTGTGATTGTTGCCGCTGGCAATGCGGTGAACCTTACCGATGGACTGGATGGGCTTGCCATTGTTCCTGTCATGATTGCCGCCGCTTCGTTCGGCATGATCGCCTATCTTTCGGGTAACGCAATTTTTTCTGATTATCTCCAAATCCATTTTGTACCCGGGACAGGTGAGGTTGCCGTTTTATGCGGTGCCATCATCGGAGCAGGTCTCGGGTTCCTGTGGTTCAACGCGCCACCGGCGGCGATCTTCATGGGCGATACTGGATCACTGGCTTTGGGTGGGATGATTGGTGCCACAGCCGTTGCCACCAAGCACGAGATTGTTTTGGCAATCATCGGGGGGTTGTTCGTCATGGAAGCGCTCTCCGTGATTATCCAGGTGGCTTCATTCAAGATGACGGGCAGACGTGTGTTCCGCATGGCACCGATACACCACCATTTCGAGAAAAAGGGATGGACCGAAAGTCAGGTGGTCATCCGGTTCTGGATCATCTCGGTGATCCTCGCTTTGATCGGTCTTGCGACCCTGAAACTGCGTTAGGGCTGAAGCAGTGATTGCCATCTCAACCCGCTCAGGACAGCGCATTGCCCTTTTCGGTCTCGGCGGCTCCGGGATCGTGACCGCTGAAGCACTGGTTGCCGGTGGCGCTCAGGTGACAGCGTTTGATGACAATCCTGAGAAAGTTGCACAGGCTGAGGCGAAAGGAATCCCCACGGGTGACTTGAGGCAATACGATTTCAGCACATGCGATGCACTGGTGCTTGCACCCGGTGTGCCACTCACGCATCCCAAACCCCATTGGAGTGCGGAGCTGGCAAACGCACATGGGGTTCCGATCATCGGGGATGTGGAACTCTTTGCCGAGATGCGGCGGGAACTTGCGCCCCAAAGTGGTTTCGTTGCGATCACCGGGACGAATGGTAAGTCGACGACGACAGCATTGATTGCCCATGTTTTGAAACATGCCGGGCGGAACATTCAAATGGGCGGAAATATCGGCAAGGCAGTATTATCGCTCGATCTGCCGACAGATGATGCGGTTTATGTGGTGGAGTGTTCGTCATATCAAATAGACTTGGCGCCAAACCTCAATCCTCAAGTGGGCATAATGCTCAACCTCGCTCCGGATCATTTGGATCGCCATGGAACGATGAAAAACTACGCTGCGATCAAGCAGCGTCTGGTGGCGGGGAGCCGCCATGCTGTTGTGGGGGTGGATGATGAAATGAGCGCAGCAATTGCACTTCAACTCCAGAATATGAATGGCAATGTGACACCCATATCTGTCAAACATGAACTCGACGCTGGGGTGTATGGTCTAGAAGGACGGGTGTTTCATTCGACCGATGAAGGGCGGGCACAAGTGGCGTCCCTCACCGATGTGGCCACGCTGCGCGGAAAACATAATGCGCAGAATGCTTGTGCCGCATGGGCGGCACTTTCCATGCTCGGCCTCTCTGAGACAGAAATCCAGGCAGGTTTTAACTCGTTTCCGGGTCTCGCCCATCGCATGGAAATTCTTGGCTCCGCTGCGGGCATTTTGTTTGTGAACGATTCAAAAGCAACCAATGCGGATGCTGCGGCCATGGCGCTGGCAAGTTTTGAAAACATTCACTGGATTGCCGGTGGACTTGCCAAAGAGGGCGGGATTGAAAGTCTCAGGCCATATTTCGGTCGAGTGGCAAAGGCTTATTTGATTGGTGAGGCTGCGCCAGAGTTTGCGGCCACACTCGGCGCCGATGTGCCGTTTGAAATAGCGGGTGAGTTGGATCTCGCTGTTGCGCGTGCATTTGAAAAGGCGGGCGATGACAAAGATGCAGTCATTCTGTTTTCACCCGCCTGTGCCAGCTTTGACCAGTTTGCTAATTTTGAGATTCGCGGTGAAGCGTTCCGTGCGGCGGTAACGGCGCTTCCCCACTTCGAGCCTTACGGGAAGGGATAAAATGATCAGACGGGGTGATAGTAGTTTTCTCGCGGAGTGGTGGCGAACGATTGATCGGCCGCTACTATCAGCATTTTTATTGCTGGTGTTCTGTGGCGTCATGCTTTCCTTTGCGGCGAGCCCGCCCGTGGCTGAACGGATTGGCGTTGGCGAGTTTCATTTTCTAAAGCGGCATTTGATTTTTATTGTTCCCGCGGCTTTGTTGCTGATCGGGCTATCGATGCTCAACCCGTCGCAGGTTCGCCGCGTGGCGTTTTTGCTCTTCGGTCTATCCATCGTCTTGCTGCTCGCCACTCTTTTCGCGGGTGTTGAGGCAAAGGGGTCGCGGCGCTGGTTATACCTCGGTGGGTTCACTCTTCAGGCGTCAGAATTCGTAAAGCCAGCATTTGTGGTGATTACGGCGTGGTTGTTTGCCGAAAACTACCGAAGGCCTGACATACCGGGCAATCTGTTTTCGATCATTTTGTTGGCGATTGTCACTGCGTTACTTATGGCGCAACCTGACTTCGGGCAAACGATGTTGGTTGCTGCGGTGTGGGGTGCTTTGTTCTTCATGGCGGGAATGCCGTGGCTTTGGATAGCAGCCATTCTCGTTTTGTGTGGCGTTGGCATGTTCTCCGCCTATCTCTTCTTTCCCCATGTGGCAGGGCGCATCAATCGGTTCGTGTCGGGCGAAGGCGATAACTTCCAGGTGGAAACCGGGCTTGAAGCCATCATGAATGGTGGATGGCTGGGCCAAGGTCCCGGTGAGGGAACCGTCAAAAATATTCTGCCTGACGCCCATACGGATTTTTCTTTCGCAGTGGCGGCAGAAGAGTTTGGTATCATCGCCTGCATGATCCTTGTTGGGATTTATGCGTTCATCGTCATTCGCGCTCTTGCTAAATCAATGCATGAAAGTGACGGGTATATTCGAATGGCTTCGAGTGGGCTGGTGTTGTTGTTTGGGTTTCAATCGCTCATCAACATTGGCGTTAATCTGAAACTTCTGCCTGCAAAGGGCATGACCCTTCCGTTTATTTCCTATGGCGGTTCGTCTTTGATTGCCATGGCAATTGGCATGGGCCTGTTACTGGCGCTCACCCGGACACGGGCTGAAAGTCGGAAAAGCTCAACCATCGGTTTTGGGGTCAGCATTCCCAGACCTGCGGAGTAAATGATCAATGGCGAAGCGTACGATACTCCTTTGCGCTGGCGGGACGGGAGGACATCTCTTCCCGGCTGAGGCCGTGGCGCATGAACTCATCGCGCGCGGCTTTGATGTTCAACTGGCGGCTGATAGCCGCGTGCAGAAATTCGCTGATCGGTTTCCCGCCAGCCATATTCATGAAATCCGGTCCGCAACGCTTGGGTCCAAAAACCCTGTCGCGTTGGCAAGAACCGCATGGTCACTCTTTGCCGGGTATCGTCAAAGCCGCCGATTGCTGGCAGAGATGAAGCCCGTTGCTGTGGCGGGCTTCGGTGGGTATCCGACGGTTCCTCCGCTTTTTGCTGCGACCCGGATGAAAATTCCCACGCTTATTCATGAGTCCAACGCCGTGCTTGGCAGGGCCAACCGCATGTTAAGTGGGCGGGTGACCCAAGTGGCAATCGGGTTCGATAACCTCACCAATGGTGACGCAAACCGTATGATCGTCACCGGTAATCCGGTTCGTCCGGAAATTGTTGAACTTTCCAAACAGGACTATCCGGCGCGCGCTGAAAACGATCCGTTTGACTTGCTGGTATTCGGCGGTAGTCAGGGGGCTGCGTTTTTCTCAGAATGCCTGCCTGCGGCTATCAGACTTCTCGATGATCAATCACGATCGCGCATTCGGATTGTGCAACAAGCGAGACCCGAAGACTTGGACGGCTTGATTGCCCAGTATGAGCAAATGGGCGTGGTTCATGAAGTTCAGCCGTTTTTCAGCGACATGGCGCAGCGGTTGGCAAAATCGCATCTGGTCATTTCGCGTGCAGGCGCATCGACGGTAAGCGAGCTTGCTGTAATGGGTCGTCCATCCATCCTCGTGCCTTACCCCCATGCGCTTGACCATGATCAAGCGAGCAACGCAGCGGCGGTTTCTGCCCATGGCGGGTCTACGCTTTACAAGCAGGCGGTCCTGTCACCTCAAATACTTGCGGATGAATTGACAAGCGCACTGCAAAATCCGAAAAGTCTAGCGCTTGCAGCCAAGAACACGAAGTCTGCCGGTCAGCCTGAGGCGACCGGAAAAATTGCTGATATGCTGGAAGCGCTCGCAGAATAAGTGGACAGGTTTCCGGGGTCGTAATCACATGAAAATGCCAGAAAAAATCGGGCTCGTCCATTTTGTGGGCATCGGCGGCATCGGCATGAGTGGCATTGCTGAAGTGCTTCATAATCTTGGTTATGACGTTCAGGGTTCTGACATGAACGAAAGCGCCAATGTGGAGCGCCTGCGCGAAAAAGGAATTACTGTTCACATTGGACATCGCGCGGAAAATTTGGGTGAAGCGGAAGTGGTTGTTGCCTCAAGTGCGATCAAACAGGACAACCCGGAGCGGGTGGAAGCCCGGGCGCGAAATTTGCCCATGGTGCGGCGCGCGGAGATGCTCGCCGAATTGATGCGTTTTCGCAAGGCAATCGCCATCGGCGGAACGCACGGAAAGACAACCACCACGACCATGGTGAGCACGTTGCTTGTGGCAGGTGGCCTCGACCCAACAGTCATCAATGGCGGGATCATCAACGATTTCGGCACCAATGCCCGGATGGGTGAGGGTGAATGGATGGTGGTGGAAGCAGACGAGTCCGATGGCACGTTTTTGAAGCTTCCTGCCGATGTGGCCGTGGTCACTAATATCGATCCGGAACATCTCGATCATTACGGTGACTATGAAGCAGTGAAAAAGGCTTTCACCACCTTTGTGGAGAATGTGCCGTTTTATGGTTTCGGCGTCATGTGTCTGGATCACCCGGAAGTACAAGCGCAAGTTGCCAAGATCACGGACCGACGCGTGGTCACCTATGGGTCCAACCGTCAGGCAGAGGTGCGCTTCTGTGATGTGCGCCATGAAGGCTCAGTATCGCATTTTTCAATCGAGCGCCGTGACAGGAAATCCGGTGCCATTGAGCGTATCGATGACCTGAGCCTTCCCATGCCCGGTCTTTACAATGTATCAAACGCCACTGCAGCGATTACGATTGCGCTGGAATTGGGCGTAACACACGACGCCATTCGTGAGGGTCTTGCTTCGTTCGGTGGGGTTCGGCGCCGGTTTACGCATACGGGTTCGTGGAACGGTGTCGAAATCTATGATGACTATGCGCATCACCCCGTTGAGATAAGTTCGGTTTTGTCGGCAGCCCGTCAGGCAAGTTCCGGCAAGGTGATTGCGATCAAGCAACCGCATCGATACACCCGGCTTGAAAGCCTGTTTGGTGATTTTTGCGCCTGTTTCAACGATGCGGATCATGTGCTGGTGGCTCCGGTTTATGAAGCGGGAGAAAATCCAATCGAGGGCATCAATTCCCAGACACTCGCAGAGGGTTTGCGTTCAGGCGGGCATCGCAGTGCACAGGCAATCGATGGCCCGGAGGTCATTGCTGCAAAAGTGGCGGAGATTGCTGAACCTGGTGATTATGTGATTTTTCTCGGCGCAGGTAGCGTGAGCCAATGGGCTTATGCACTGCCGGATGAATTGGCGGCATTGAAGAGCTGATGTCCGGAGCCGACCTCCTCAAAACGTTACAGGTTGATTTGGCAGACGTGCGCGGGCGGCTTTTGCCCGACGAGCCCATGTCCAAATACACATGGTTTCAGGTCGGTGGTCCTGCTGATATTCTGTTCCAGCCTGCAGACGAGGAAGACCTTGCGTTGTTTCTTCAGAAACTGCCGACAGAAATTCCGGTTATGGTCGTCGGTGTTGGTTCGAACCTTCTGGTGCGCGATGGCGGCATTGAAGGTGTGGTGGTACGCTTGTCGTCCAAGGGATTCGGTCAGGTTGAAAAGGTTTCTGACACTAGACTTTTAAGCGGCGCAGCGGTGCCGGATAAGCGCCTCGCCGCAAAGGCTCATGAAGCCGGGCTTGGTGGGTTTGAGTTTTATCATGGCATACCGGGTGGTATTGGTGGCGCGCTGCGAATGAATGCCGGTGCCAACGGTACGGAGACAACAAATCGCGTAGTCGAGGTTCACGCGTTGGATCGTGCCGGCAATCAACATATCCTTACGCATGCGGATATGGGCTACACTTATCGGCACAGTGCAGCAGACGCGGGGCTTATTTTCACAAAAGCGATTTTTGAGGGTGTGCCCGAAGACAAAGACGTGATCCGCCAGCGCATGGATGAGGTGCAGCATCATCGCGAAACAGTGCAGCCCGTGAAGGAAAAGACCGGCGGGTCAACCTTCAAAAACCCCGATGGCCATAGCGCATGGAAGCTGGTCGATGAGGCTGGAATGCGAGGATTTACAGTCGGCGGCGCTCAAATGAGCGAAATGCATTGTAATTTCATGATCAATACGGGAAATGCGACCGCATCAGACCTTGAAACCTTGGGCGAATCGGTGCGCGAAAAGGTCTTGGAAAATTCTGCGATTCAGTTAGAGTGGGAAATCAGGCGCATCGGGCGATTTGTTTCTCGTTCCACGCGCTAGTCTCGCTGAATGATGCGGCAACTTCATCCAGATGCGACGCGGGTAGAGTAGGCGAGAAGCCGGATAAACCGGACCGCTTTTCATAACAAGTTAACAGGCAGGTTAGAGACGAAGGTGTTGGGAGCATCCTTTGCCTCTGAACTTTGGATTCTGAGTACGCGTTGACGGGGACGTAAAATGGCGAAAAAGCATGTGGCAGTGCTAATGGGGGGATGGTCCTCTGAGCGGGACGTTTCGCTATGGTCCGGTAAGGCATGCGCGGAAGGTTTGCGCAATGCGGGTTACAAGGTCACGGAAGTTGATGTGGACCGGAAAGTCAGTTCGGTCCTTCGCCATCTCGAGCCGGATGTTGCTTTTAATGCTTTGCATGGCCCCTATGGTGAAGATGGCCTGATCCAGGGCGTTCTCGAATATCTGCATATACCATACACCCATTCCGGGGTGCTTGCGTCGGCTCTTTCCATGGACAAAATTAAAGCCAAGAAAATGGCGAAGTCTGTGGGCATCCCTGTGGCCGAGTCCAAGGTCATTGATCGCGCAGAGGCTGCCAAACAGCATGTGATGAAGCCCCCCTATGTGATTAAGCCCGTGGCCGAAGGGTCTTCGTTCGGCGTAATTATCGTGCCGGAAGACGCACCCCATCCGCCACAAGAACTCACCCGCTCCGATTGGCCTTACAGCGACTATTTAATGGCCGAGCGATTCGTTTCCGGGAGGGAATTGACCTGCTCTGTGATGGGCAATGTGGCCCTTGGTGTGACCGAAATTCAGACCGGCGGTGAGCGTTTTTACGATTTTGACGCAAAATATCAGCAAGGCGGGTCCAAACACATCATTCCTGCAGAAATTAAACCAAATGTTTACCAAAAGATCATGACACTGTCCCTTAAAGCTCATGAGGCCATGGGATGTCGTGGCGTAACACGCTCTGATTTTCGTCTGGACGATGGGCTGATGGGGACGGGTGAACTGGTCTGGCTTGAAATCAACACGCAGCCCGGCATGACGCCCACCTCTTTGCTGCCGGAACAGGCTGAACATGCAGGCCATTCCTGGGAAGAATTGTTGAGTTGGATTGTGGAGGATGCCTCTTGCAACCGTTGAGTGGTGATAACGGGCTTGATCGTCTGGACAGCCGCGGCACCCCCGGTGCTACGGCTGAATTCGCGCGTCCGTTACCCCGCTTCCTGCGCCGTATTATTCGCAGTCTTAACGCTTTCGATGCTTCATCGCTATTGCGCAATCGGCTCGCAAGAAACTGTGCGCTTGGGCTTGCCGTTGCTGTAGCTGGTTTTTACGTGGCGAAGGAAACGCCCGTGGTCGGCCATGCGTTAGAGGCCGTCGGATCAAGCGTTGGTTTTGAAGTCACCACGCTCGTTGTGAAGGGAAATCAACACCTTTCAAGTGACGCAGTGAAGCGAGAATTGTCCGGTACTCTCGGTCGCACGCTTTTCGCTCTGGATGTGGAGACTGCCCGCACATCGCTCAAACAAAACCGTTGGATTAAGTCCGCAACGGTCAAAAAGGTATTTCCTGATACGCTGGTCGTAAACGTTGTAGAGCGCGAACCGGTTGCCCTTTGGAAATCAGGGCAAACCTTGATCGTCATCTCCCGTGACGGGATTGCCATTGATGAGGCTGCACCCAAACATATGCACCTCCCTCAGGTGGTAGGCACCGGGGCAAATGAAACAGCCTCACAATTTCTGTCAGCAATCAGTAAATTCCCTGGCCTTGTGGAGCGTTCCAAAGCGTATGTTCGGGTTGCTGAGCGGCGATGGGATGTGGTGATCAACGGCGGGCCAAAAGTTCTTTTGCCGGCTGATGACTGGCAGGATGCGCTTGCTGCTTTGAACACGTTGCAGCTTGAAAAATCCATTTTGGATCGGGACCTCGTTCAGATCGATATGCGATTGCCTGATCGTCTCGTCCTGCGCCTTGATTCTGAGGCAGCGGATGTTCGACGCACGACAATTGAAAACGCTTTGAAGCGGGATTGGCACAAGACATGAGTATGTTGCGCCAAGATGGTCTGCTTCCTCGCATGAAGCCAATCTCCGACAAGCGCCCAAGCGTTGTGAGTGTTTTGGATATTGGTACATCTAAAACATGCTGCTTGATTGCGAAACTCACACCCCGTTCGGAAGGTGAAGCCGTCCTGGGGCGCACGCATAAGGTTGAGATTCTTGGGATAGGGCATCAGCGCTCACGCGGTATGAAATCCGGTGTGATCATCAACCTTGAACAAGCAGAACAATCCATCCGTCTTGCCGTGGAAGGTGCAGAGCGGATGGCAGGGGTCACGGTGGATTCTCTGATTGCGAACGTCTCATCAGGTCGGTTAGTCAGCGAGGCTTTTTCCGCTGATATTTCGCTGGACGGCCACTCGATCCAGGAACGCGATATTGCCCAGGTACTACTTGCAGGTGCACAACACGCTCTCGCACCTGAACGGTCAGTTGTTCACTCAATTCCAATCGGTTATTCGCTTGACGGAGAACACGGAATCCAAAACCCGCTTGGCATGATTGGCTCAAAACTGGGTGTCGATATGCATGTGGTTACAGCTGAAAATGCTCCGTTGCGAAATCTCGAACTCTGCGTGAACCGTGCTCATTTGAGCGTCGATGCGTTAGTGGCAACGCCCTATGCAGCAGGTTTGGCAACACTTGTTGATGACGAGATGCAAATGGGGTGCGCGTGCATCGATATTGGTGGCGGTACCACCACGCTTTCTGTTTTCATGGATGGCCGATTTGTATTCTCAGATGCAATTGCAATTGGCGGAAATCACGTGACGATGGATCTTGCGCGCGGGCTTTCTGCGCGGCTCGAAGATGCTGAAATCATTAAGATAAAGCATGGATCGGCTCTGCTCGGTTCGAGTGATGATGAAGCGATGGTGAGTGTGCCTTCGATTGCCGAAGAAGAGCGTGACACGCCAAATCAGGTCAGCCGCGCTCATCTCACCCGTATTATCCGTCCCCGTGTGGAAGAAACACTGGAAATGATCCGGGATCGCCTGGCGAAGTCCGGCTTCGCTGATGCGGTTGGTAAGAGGCTTGTTCTCACCGGCGGTGCTTCGCAGCTTAACGGTATGAGCGAGGTGGCACGGCGGGTGCTCTCACGCAATGTGCGCATGGGGCGTCCCATGGGCATTTCTGGGATGCCCGAGTCGGCAAAGGGACCAACATTTTCAACTGCGGTGGGTCTTTTGATCTATCCGCAGATTGCAAAAATCGAGAATTTTTCAGCGCCTTCAAGTTTTTCAAACAGCTTGAAGACGGGAACCGGAGGCGCTTTTGGGCGCTTTGGAACTTGGTTGAAGGAGAGTTTTTAAGGGCGTTGATGCGGCGGCCTTAAAATATGCGGCAGTGGTTTTAACACCACATCATGGTTCTGGCGGTTTCCCCGTCGGATTAAAATTGGAGACGAGGAAATGACTATTAATCTGCAGAAGCCTGATATCACAGAGCTAAAGCCCAAGATCACCGTGTTTGGTGTGGGTGGCGGGGGCGGAAACGCTGTCAACAACATGATCCAGGGAGGCCTTCAAGGCGTTGAATTCGTTGTTGCGAATACCGACGCGCAGGCGCTCACCATGTCTTCGGCTGAAAAGATCATTCAGCTGGGCGTTGACGTAACCGAAGGCCTCGGTGCCGGTTCAGCGCCGGAAGTGGGGCGTGCGGCGGCTGAAGAATGTATGACTGAAATTCAGGATTACATGGCTGGAACGCATATGGCGTTTGTCACAGCAGGCATGGGCGGTGGTACCGGTACTGGCGCGGCTCCCGTTGTGGCACGTGCGGCGCGTGAACTCGGTATCCTGACCGTGGGCGTTGTCACCAAGCCGTTTCAGTTTGAAGGGCAGGGGCGGATGCGCACCGCCGATGAGGGAATTATCGAGCTGCAAAAACATGTTGATTCCCTGATTGTCATTCCAAACCAGAACCTATTCCGCATCGCCAATGACAAAACCACCTTTGCTGACGCATTCGGCATGGCTGACCAGGTGCTCTATTCCGGTGTTGCCTGTATTACAGATCTGATGGTCAAAGAAGGCCTGATCAATCTTGATTTCGCCGATGTGCGCTCGGTCATGCGTGACATGGGCAAGGCAATGATGGGAACTGGCGAAGCAAGCGGCGAAGGGCGGGCCATGCAGGCCGCAGAGGCTGCGATTTCCAACCCGCTCCTTGATGAAAGTTCCATGGGCGGCGCTGGCGGCCTGTTGATCTCCATCACAGGTGGGCGCGATCTTACGCTCTTTGAAGTGGATGAGGCCGCAACTCGCATTCGCGAAGAAGTTGACCAGGACGCAAACATCATTCTCGGCGCAACCTTTGATGAAAACCTCGAAGGTGTGATCCGCGTGTCGGTCGTTGCCACTGGCATCGACAACACCGCTAAACGCAGTGAGACAATCACCACTGTTAAGCGCACTGAAGCTGTAACCCGTAGCGCACCTGCAATGGCAACGCCTGCACTGGAGCGCCAGGTGGAAAAAACAGCGGCAGCGATGGAGTTGCCAAAGGCAGCACCTGCTAAAGCTCCGGCACCAGCGAAAGTTCAGAAAGACGGTGTCACCATCGAACCGTATAAGCCGGCTGCAAATGCCGCTTTCTCCGATCCGCAAGTGGAAGATGAGTTTAAGGCTGCGTTGGAAAGTGAATTGATGCCGCAAGCAGGCGGCTTCGTGCCGCCAATTGCGGAGGAACCTTCTGCAGTGGTCAAACCAACACCGATCCCTGCAGTGGAAGATTTCCCGCCTGTTGCAAAAGCACAGGTCGCCGCTGCAACCCAACCGGCCAATGCCGCGCCGGCAGCCCATGGACCTATGGGTTTGTTGAACAAGTTGAAAAGCAGCTTCACCGGTCGCGATGATCACTTCGAAGAGGAAATTTCTGCACCGACAATGGCTCCGCCACGTCCTGCAATGCCGAAACCCGCGGCACCTGCAGCTGAAGCGCCAAGGGTTCAGGAAGACCCTTATGCGCCGAAACGTGCGTCGCTTGATACGATGGGCCGGGTGCGCCCTGAAGAGAATCTTTCAAGCGATGATGATCAGTTGGATATCCCGGCTTTTCTCCGTCGTCAGGCTAACTAATCAAATTGTATGAGATATACTCGTTTGTTTGCATTGTAACAAACGGGTATATTTTTAACCCATTGAAAAAATTAGGTAATTTTTTCCGCCCTGCCTGAAAAGGTAACAAATGGTAAGAAAGCGTGATTTGGATACAATCCTGCCACTGCGTATAAGTCACACAAGCATGGGCTGCATATGCCCGGGGGTAAAAGTTAACGCCATTGGTGTTGTTCCCGGGTATTGAAGGAATGGGGTAGAATTGTGATCGGTCATCAAACGACGTTGAGAGACAAGCTTGAGTTTTCAGGTATTGGTGTTCATTCCGGCCAACCTGTTAAAATGACCCTTCTTCCCGCAGACGCTGATACCGGTATCATCTTCAATGTAAATTGCCCCCACACCGGAACAAATACTGATCTTCCCGCAAACTTGAGCGCAGTGGGTGCCACCGACCTCTGCACCGTACTAGGCCAGCTTAACGGTCCGCACGCTGCAACAATTGAACATTTGATGGCTGCTTTGCGTGCTTTGAACGTGGACAATGTGGTTGTGGAGATGGATGCGGCCGAAGTGCCGGTAATGGACGGAAGCTCAATCGCGTTTGTGGAAGCGATCCAGACTGTCGGTTTGGTCGCTCTTAATTCCAGCCGTTGTTACATCCGTGTGAATAAACCTGTACGGGTGGACATGGGTGCTTCCTGGGGTGAGTTCGTGCCGTATGATGGCACACGGTTTGAAGTTGAAATCGATTTTGACTGCGATGCGATTGGCCGCCAAAGCTTTGCATCAGACCTCACAGAGGAAGTGTTCTGTAAAGAGTTGAGCCGGGCACGTACATTTGGCTTCATGAAAGACGTGGAACGGCTTTGGGCAGCAGGCTTTGCGCTTGGTTCTTCTTTGGAAAACTCAGTCGTGATTGGTGATGACAATAAGATCATCAATCCCGAGGGGCTTCGGTATAAAGACGAGTTCGTTCGTCACAAGACACTGGACGCGATTGGTGACTTGGCACTGGCGGGCGCGCCGATTTTGGGCTGCTACCGCTCATACCGCGGTGGACACAAATTGAACGCTAAAGTTCTTCAGGCGCTTTTGTCAGACCGTGAAGCATTTGATTTTGTTCAGCCAACCCGTTCCCGCCCACGCGTAATGCATCGCGAATTGGTCGCTGTGAGCGCGCCTGCTTATGCGGCAGTGTTGGTGTAAACACACGCGTTTCGAACATTTGTGAATTTCCAGTTTGGCGATTAACTTCGTCACAAAATGGCGGTAATTCATGTCGATAAGCGCTGGCAATACGAAGTCAGCTATTGTATTTTCCGACCACGTTGGAATATCTGGCAAAAGCTTGAATGCATGAGGCGAAGTTAGGCATGTTTTTCAAAACTTTTATTAAAGCGCTGTCACTCATGTTGATAGTCGGATTGGTCGCTTGCTCAAAGACTGACGACAACAGCGCTGATTTTGCAGTTGACAACATCGTTCCGGCCGATGCGCTCTACAATCAGGCCTTGGCAAACCTTGATGCGGGTGACTTGCAAACCGCGAAGAAGCGTATCGATGATCTTAACAGCCAGCATCCGTATTCAGATTATTCACGACGCTCGCTAATACTTGATACATTTATCAATTACCGTCAGGGACAGTATGCCGAGGCTGCTGCGAGTGGACGCCGCTTCATCCAGCTTTACCCGGCGGACGAAGATGCTGCCTATGCGCAATACATTATCGGCATGTCCTACTTTAAGCAGATGCCGCACATTACCCGTGATCAGTCAGTGACACAGAAGTCCTATCAGGCAATGTCATCGCTCGTCGAGAAATACCCTGAAAGCGAATATGTGGAAGACGCCAAACGCAAAATGCGTGTGACGCGTGATCAGCTGGCGGGTAAAGAAATGCTCGTTGGGCGTTACTATCAGGAACGCCGGGAGTTTCTTGCTGCCATCAATCGTTTCCGGCGCGTTGTGGAGAAATATCCGAACACTCGCCATGTGGAAGAGGCGCTGGCCCGTCTGACTGAAAGCTACTTCTCTCTTGGTCTTTCTGAGGAAGCACAAAACTCCGCCGCAGTGTTGGGGCATAACTTCCCGGACAGCGAGTGGTATGCAGACTCCTACAAGTTGTTGCAAACCGGAGGGCTCGAGCCTCGGGAATCCCAGCGGTCTTGGCTTACCGGCCTGCTGCTTGGAACGCAGAGTTAGGGCGGCAGCGCTGTCGGGGGATGCTGGCGCAACTTTCCATCCGCGATATTGTTCTGATTGATCAGTTGGATTTGGAATTCAACGACGGTCTTTCCGTGCTCACTGGAGAAACCGGTGCTGGTAAATCCATTTTGCTTGATTCCCTGTCCTTAGCCCTGGGTGTTCGCGGCGATGGCTCGCTTGTTCGCAAGGGTAAGCCAGAGGGCAGTGTTACCGCTGTTTTCGAGCCGGAAACCGCGCATCCCGTGCATAAACTTCTCGCTGACAATGAAATTGCCGGTTCAGATACTTTAATTTTGCGCCGCGTTCAGAAGGCCGATGGCAAGACCCGTGCTTTCATAAATGATGCGCCGGTTTCCGCTGGGTTAATGCGGGAAGTCGGCAGTTTGCTAGTTGAAATTCACGGGCAGCACGATGATCGGGCGATGTTGGATGCTGCGACCCACATGAACCTGCTGGATGCTCACGGGGGCTTGGAGGCCGACGCAGTTCTGGTGACCAATGCATGGCGGTCGTGGAAGCGTTCCGAGAAGCAACTGAACGTGCTGCGTGCTGAGGTTGAAGAGGCGCAGCGGGAAGCGGACTATCTCCGCGCTTCTTGCGAAGAGTTACGCTTGCTTGCGCCGGAGACGGGCGAAGAGACCGAATTGGCAGATCAACGCCAGAAGATGATGCGCGTCGAACAGGTCGCGACCGAACTGGCGGAAGCCAATGAAACCCTTTCCGGAAATGGTTCGCCTGTGACGGTTATCTCCAATGTTGCTCGGCAGTTGGAGCGGAAACGTCAACAGGCCCCTGATCTGGTGGATGAGACGTTAGGACATTTGGATCAGGCGTTGAATGCGCTTTATTCGGCGCAGACGTCACTGGAAAACGCGTTTCATGAAACTCATTTCGATCCGCGAGATCTGGAGAACGCTGAGGAACGGCTATTTGCGCTAAGAGCAGCAGCGCGAAAATATAATGTGGCCGTTGAGACTTTGCCTGACTTGGCCGTTCGCATGGCGGACAGTCTGGCCATGTTGGAAGATGGCGAAGATCGGCTGTCCTCACTGGAGGCTGAAGTTGCCAGCCTGCGGGCGGAGTATGAGCGCCTCGCGACGATACTCTCTGGTAAAAGGCGCGATGCCGGGGAAGCGCTAGCGCAGACGGTGATGGTGGAATTGCCCGCATTGAAACTGGAAAATGCAGCGTTTCTCGTCCAGCAGGAAAGCGGGATGGAGCTTGCAACCGCGGGCGGTATCGATCAGATCGAATTCTGGGTACAAACCAACCCCGGGTCCAACCCCGGACCCATGCGGAAAGTCGCTTCCGGCGGTGAACTATCTCGTTTCATGCTTGCATTGAAAGTGGCGCTGGCGGATCGCGGTTCTGCGCCCACATTGGTATTTGACGAAATTGACTCTGGTGTGGGCGGTGCTGTTGCCGACGCGATTGGACAGCGACTTTCACGCCTCTCGGGCCGCGTGCAGGTTTTATCGGTCACCCACGCGCCGCAGGTTGCTGCTTTGGCGCAGGGGCACTATTTGATCTCGAAAGAACTGCTTGGGGAAGACCGGGTTGCCACGGGTGTTCGTGAAATATCAGGTGAGACGAGGCTTGAAGAAATCGCGCGAATGTTGTCCGGTGCAACGATCACAAATGAGGCGCGTGCCGCAGCGGAGACACTCATAAAACAGTCAGCCGCTTGAGCGAATGGATATAAAAATGATCGATGTGGAAGTGCTCAGCGTTGAGGAAGCTGCCGCTGAGTTGGAAAAGCTTGCGCGTGAAATAAAAGATCATGACGACCGTTATCATGGTCAGGATAATCCGATCATCTCAGATGCTGAATATGATACGTTGCGACGCCGCAATCTGGCGATTGAGCAACGATTTCCCGAACTCATCCGTGATGATTCTCCATCAAAGCGTGTGGGCTTTGTGGCGCTGGATCAGTTCGAAAAAATACGTCACGCGGTTCCTATGTTGTCGCTCGATAACGCGTTCAACGATGACGATGTGGCGGAGTTTGCAAATCGTGTGAAGCGCTTTCTCAAGCTTGATGCGTCCAATGCGCTTGCGCTTACGGCAGAGCCGAAAATTGATGGGCTTTCACTTTCCTTGCGTTACGAACAGGGGCGCTTGGTCTCTGCTGGTACCCGTGGTGATGGCACCGTGGGAGAAAACGTCACCGAAAACGCACGGACGATCTCGGATATCCCCACCATTCTTGGCGGTGATAACGTGCCTGATGTGGCGGAAATTCGCGGTGAAGTTTACATGACCCATGCCGCATTTCGCGAACTCAACAAGCGCATGGAAGCTGAAGGTAAACAACCCTATGTGAACCCCCGCAACACGGCGGCAGGCTCATTGCGCCAGTTGGACAGTGCCGTGACTGCGAGTAGGCCATTGCGGTTCTTTGCCTATGCGTGGGGCGAGATGAGTGAGATGCCCGCGGCCACCCAAATGGGCATGGTTGAGTGGATGCAAGCCTGCGGATTTAGAATCAATCCGTTAATGCAACGTCATGAAACTATTGATGAATTGCTGAACCAGTATCGTCATATTGAAAAGGTTCGCGCGGAGTTGGAATATGACATCGACGGTGTGGTGTACAAGGTGGACGACCTCGCGCTGCAGGACAGGCTTGGGTTCGTATCCCGTTTTCCCCGCTGGGCCATCGCCCATAAATTCCCGGCAGAAAAGGCCTGGACGATTTTGCGCGATATTGAAATTCAGGTGGGACGGACGGGGGCGCTCACGCCTGTGGCCCGGCTAGAACCGGTGACCGTCGGTGGTGTTGTTGTTTCGAACGCAACGCTGCACAATGAGGATTACGTTAAAGGCATCGGTAATAAAGGCGAAGTTCTCCGAGATGGAAAAGACCTGCGCATCGGTGACCATGTGATGCTGCAACGCGCGGGCGATGTTATTCCGCAAATCCTGGATGTCGATCTGGAGAAACGCTCGCCCACCGCGATGATGTTTCCGTTTCCCGATATCTGCCCTGCGTGTGGCAGTGCCGCGGTCCGTGAGATCAACCCGAATACCGGCAAGGCTGATTCAGTGAAGCGTTGCACCGGTGGCCTCATATGTCCGGCACAGGCGGTGGAACGGCTCAAGCATTTTGTCTCGCGTGGCGCGTTGGATATTGATGGTCTCGGCGACAAGCAGGTGGAAGCGTTTTACGCCCAAGGTCGCATTTCGGATGTGGCGGACATCTTCACCTTGAGGGATCGCGATGCGCGTTCACTGAAGAAATTGAAAGATGCGGAAGGGTGGGGCGCCACCAGTGCTACCAAACTGTTTGATGCCATTGACGCTGTTCGCACTGCCGATCTTTATCGGGTAATATACGGACTGGGCATTCGCCATGTGGGTGAGCAAACCGCGAAAGACCTTGCCCGGTTTTATGGAAGCACGGAGGGATTCGCGGAGGCGATGACCCGGCTTGATGACCAAACGGTTTATGATGAGTTGCTGCAAGTGGACGGTATCGGCGAAACGGTCATGCGGGCGCTCAAGTCATTCTTCGGAGAGGCGCGCAACCTTGATGTGTGGACGCGGCTATTGGAGCAGATTTCACCCACACCCCCAGAGCAAGCCGTCGCGGATTCTCCAGTTGCTGGCAAGACGGTTGTGTTCACCGGGTCGCTCGAAAAGATGACGCGTGATGAAGCCAAAGCGATGGCGGAGCGCTTGGGGGCCAAAGTATCCGGTTCGGTATCCGGCAAAACCGATCTTCTGGTTGTGGGTCCCGGTGCAGGATCAAAACTCAAAAAGGCAACGGAACTGGGAATTGAAACGCTGGATGAAGACGGCTGGCTAGCGTTGGTGCAGGCATGAGTACGGATACTCGCCGGGAATTTCTGGAAGGCCTCCGCGATTGCACGCCGATCATGTTTGCGGTGGGGTTCTTCGGTCTTCTCTTTGGGGCCACGGGCGTTAACAATGGGCTTACGTTTTGGCAAACATTTGCCTCGAGCGCTTCTGTATTTGCGGGCGCAAGCCAATTCGTATTTCTTGAACTGTTCAACCAAAAGGTCCCGGTCTGGTCGATCCTTGTCGCAGTCTTCGCGGTGAATTTCAGGCATGTCTTGTACTCAGCGTCGATCGCACGAGTGCTGGGGCAGTTCACTGTGTTTCAGAAATATGTTGGCTTTTTTTTCCTGTCCGATCCGACCTTTGGTGCAAGCGAGCAGCGCGCGGAAAAGCAAGCGCTGACACCCGCCTATTATTTCGGGTTTGGTGCCTCGATTTACCCGCTTTGGCTCGCGTCAACCGCATCCGGAGCCTGGATGGGAAATCTGATCACTGATCCCCGTGCGTTAGGCATGGACATGTTGCTGTCGATTTATTTCCTGACTCTGTTGATGGGGTTCCGGGGGCGACCTAATTGGCTCACCGTTGTTTTGGCGAGTGGTGCTGCTTCAACGATCTTCCATTATCTGCTTGGCCCGCCATGGCATATCACCATGGGTGCTCTGGTGGGAATTGTACTTGCCGCAATGATCGGGAAGCCGTCAAAGGGTGAGCCCAACACGAGAGTCGAAACCCAGACGACCAGCGAGGTGCGTGATGTTTGAGTTTTTCATGTCGCCCGGCACGCCTTCCAATGTCTGGTGGATTATCCTGCTCACCGGAGTGGTAACCTACATAACCCGCTCAGGTGGTTACGTGGTATTATCGAGGTTCAAGAACCTTCACCCACGGGCGGAGGCGGCATTGGAAGCGGTTCCGGCTGCAGTTCTCATTAGCCTTGTTTTGCCTCCGGTCTTGGGTAATGGCCCGTTGGAAATCGTGGCTATTCTCGCTGCTTGTCTGGCAAGCTTGCGCCTGACGCCGATCTGGGTTCTCGCGATTGGTATGACAATTGTGATCGTGGGTCGTACTATGGGATTGTGAGCATGCGTTTTGGGGAAGGAGCGGTTGGATGAACTCAATCGAGACAGATTATCTCGTCGTGGGGTGTGGTGCCGTGGGCATGGCATTTGCAGACCAACTGCTGACTGACACGGATGCCGACATCGTAATCGTGGATCGACACGCAAAACCTGGCGGGCATTGGAACGAGGCTTATCCCTTTGTCACCTTGCATCAGCCCTCAGCTTTTTACGGTGTTGCGTCCCGTGAACTCAGCAACGGCAAACTCGATGAGGTGGGCCTGAATAAAGGGCTGGCGAGCCTTGCTTCCGGCGCTGAGATCACCGCTTATTTTGATGCGGTGATGCAAGAACGGTTTTTGCCATCGGGGCGCGTTCGCTATTTTCCCATGAGCGATTATCGCGGTGAGGGTAGAGCCGTCTCGTTGCTCAATGGCAATGAAATTCAGATTTCAGCAAAGAAAATTGTCGATTGCACTTATCTGAAAACTACCGTTCCATCCACTCATACACCGGCCTTTGAAATCGATGATGACGTGCGGTTCATGCCGCTGAACGATTTGCCAAGCGTGGATAAAGCGCCGGATCGTTTTGTTGTCGTGGGTGGCGGAAAGACTGGGCTTGATGCTTGTACCTGGTTGCTGGAGCAGGGCGTCGATCCCGATGATATCATGCTGATCATGCCACGGGACGCATGGTTGATTGATCGTCTCAACACCCAACCCGGGATTGATTTCTTTCATCACACCATGGAAGCGCAGGCGGCTCAATTTGAGGCAATCGCGGCGGCAAGTTCGATTGATGATCTTTTTGACCGTTTGGAAGAAGCGGGAGTTTTGCTGCGCATTGACCGAAACGTACGCCCTACAATGTTCCACGCAGCCACAATCAGTCAGGCTGAACTGGCGCAACTGAGACGTATCAAGAACATTCTGCGCATGGGCCGCGTCACCCACATAAAAGCCAATGAAATTGTCCTTGAACAAGGAACCGTTCCCTCAACTCCTAATACGCTCTTTGTGGATTGCACGGCGTCGGCGATCTCCAACCTTAAAGGAAAACCGATTTTTGAGGGCGATCTGATCACGCCGCAGACGGTTCGTTCCTATCAGCCCGTCTTCAGCGCCTCACTGATTGCCCATGTGGAAGCAACGCGGGAAACAGAGGCTGAGAAAAACCAGCTTTGCGGTGTTGTGCAACTGCCCAATCATCACACCGATTGGATCAGAATGATGATCCCGTTCATGATGAACCAGTATCAGTGGTCGCGTGATCCGGAACTTCGAACATGGCTTGAAAACAATCGCCTTGATGGCTTCAGCGCCATGGTGCGCAGTGTTGAAGAGGGTGATCATGAGAAGCGTGCGGTGCTTCATCGGTTGCGTGAAGCGTCCATGCCAGCCATGGCAAAGCTACAGCAATTTCTCGCAGAACTGGATAAAGCGGCATGAAGCAGTTTCAAATCAACAAAAATGATCTGGCTGACGTGCGCATTGTGGAAAGTGACATGCCGGACTTGGCAAGTGGCGAAGCCTTACTGCGGGTCGAGCGCTTTGGATTATCCGCCAACAATATCACTTATGCAGTCGCCGGGGATACGCTGGGCTACTGGCAGTTTTTCAAGCCGGTGGATGAGGGGCAAGACCACATGGGCATCATGCCAGTGTGGGGATTTGCCGAAGTGGAAAGCTCCATGGTCGATGGCCTCAATGTGGGTGAGCGTTTGTTTGGGTATTTTCCTCCGGCAACGCATCTGGTCATCAAGCCTGAAAACATGACCGACGCGCATCTCTTCGATGGAGCAGAGCATCGCTCCCAATTACCGAAAGGCTACAACATCTATCGGCGTGTGGCTGCAGAACCGGGATATGATCCGGCCCACGACGATATCCGCATGCTTTTATATCCGTTGTTTGTCACTTCGTTTGTTATCGCGGATCAATTAGAAGAATTTAATCACTACGATGCCAAGCGTGTTATCATTATCAGCGCCTCGTCAAAAACCAGCATCGGGCTTGCCTATGCATTGGAGGACAAAGGCGTCGAGGTAATTGGTCTAACTTCGCCGGGCAACCGCGAGTTCGTAGAGCACTTGGGCCTGTATGATGAAACTGTGCTTTACGATGAAATCGAAACCGCTCTCGATGCGTCCATGCCAAGTGTAATTGTCGACATGGCGGGTAACGCAGACATACTTGGACGGCTTCATATCCATTTCGGTGAGGCAATGAAACGGACGCTTAGCGTTGGGCTTACCCATTGGGAAGCGGAGCGGCGCAGCAGCGATGTGATCAAAGACCGGACCGAGTTTTTCTTTGCGCCGTCCCGCATTCAGCAGCGCATGAAAGATTGGGGCGCAGCTGAATTCAACGGGAGATCCGGTCAGTTCGTTATGGACACCGCTCAAGCCTGCTCGAGTTGGATGACACTCAAGTCCTTGACCGGATTGGAAGGCCTTGCGTCCGTTTACCCACAAGTCCTCGATGGCACCGCAAAGCCCCAAGAAGGGTTGCTCATTCACCTGTAGGAACGCTAGCTAAATGCAATTCAATCGTCATATGGCTGCGGTTGCCGATTTGAGCCACTCCCGTTCTTCCGAATTTAGATGTTCGCTCAGCTTATCCCAAACGTCCGCGTGATAGGCATTCAGCGTTTCGCGTTCAAATGGTGTTAAAAGTGTTGCGTCGATCAGCCGTCTGTCGATCGGGCAAAGCGTAATCGTCTCGAAACTATGGGTTTCGATCGTCGATCCTGCACCCTTCTCGGCGTCTTTGACGAATACCAGGTTTTCGATCCGGATACCGTATGAACCTTCCCGGTAAAATCCAGGCTCATTTGATATGAGCATGCCCGGTAACAGCGGTTCCATGCCGCGTTTTGAAATCGATTGGGGGCCTTCATGAACATTCAGATACGACCCTACACCATGGCCTGTGCCGTGGGCGAAGTCCTTGCCATCTTGCCAAAGCGCTGAACGAGCAAGTGGGTCTAGGTCTATGCCGCGGGTCCCTTTGGGAAATCGTGCGGTTGCAATGGCAAGGTTACCTTTCAGCACAAGAGTAAAATCCCGAACCGCTTCAGCCGGTGGGTTTCCAATCGCCACCGTTCGGGTGATGTCGGTCGTGCCGTCGGCATATTGCCCGCCGGAATCACACAGGAACAATTCGCCGTCCCCTAGGGTTCGATTGCTTTCCTCAGTCACCCGGTAATGGACGATTGCTCCGTTTGGACCACTGCCGGAAATCGTATCGAAAGAGATCTCCTTCAATTCCGAACCCATTGCGATTGCATTATCGACCCGGAACCGTTCCAGTGCTTTTGCGGCGTCAATTTCGGTCACTGAACCAGTGGGTTGTGCATCCAGCCAATGGAGAAACTTGCACATGGCAACGCCGTCACGGATGTGTGCTGCGCGGGCGCCTTCGATCTCAGTTTTGTTCTTGATGGCTCGGGGGAGGATGACCGGATCACGATCCTCTTTTATGGTTCCACTGTGGCTCTCAATGATAGCGGTCAGTGCCACCGGCACACGACGGGTGTCGATCAAAACGGTTTTGTTTTCGCTGGCACTTTCCAGTGTCGTTTCCAATTCTGCAGGATCTTTCACTGCGCTGATCTTGGACAGATAGTCTTTGACGGGTTCCGTGAGCTTGCGCTCAGCCATGAATATAACCGGCTGCGCATCCGCGTGGATAAGTGCGAACCCGAGGGGCAGGGGATTATGGACCACGTCCTGACCACGGATGTTGAATAGCCATGCAAGAGAAGCCGGATCGGTTAACACCGTGAAGTCTGCCTTCTTAGTGCGAAGTACGGCTTGAATTTCCTCAAGCTTTTCGGCCGCGCTTTTGCACGCATAAGTTTCCGGATGAATACTCACTGGTGCCATCGGAGCATCCGGTTGATCGGTCCATATTGCGTCAATCAGGTTCGGTACCTGTTTCAGTATGGCGCCGGATTTTGAAACGCGTTTGGAATAGGTTGCGAGTTCCGCATGGGTTGTGAGCCACGGATCGTAGCCGATCACATCTCCCTTGCTGCAATTCTGCTCAAGCCATTTGGAAGGTGGCAATTCAGTGAGGCTTTCCAAACTGAACGCAGATGGATCAATCTGGTCTCTCGCCTGCAGCGTATACCGTCCGTCCACGAAAACAACGCATGTATCATGGGTTGCGATTGCAAAACCCGCTGACCCTGTAAATCCGGTGAGCCAAGCGAGACGTTCTGCCCGTTCCGGCAAATATTCATTTTGATATTCATCGGCGTGGGGAACAAGAAAAACACTAACACCATGATCTTTCATTGCCTCGCGCAGACGGGCCAATCGCTCAGGTCCGCGCTTACCATTGGCTGACAGGGTGAAAGTCTGGAACATCGAATCGTTACTCCTTAAAGCACGGTTAAAAGCGGGTGGAAAACGCCATGCAAAAATTGCATGGCTCCGATGCATTTAACCCACTAACCAAATGATTATGCATGGCTCATATTTCGGGTGTAGCTGATGCATACCGCATCACAATACAAAAAGGAAAAGTGAAATGGCTATTCTTGAAGATATCGGAAACGGTTTTCAGCGCATGATGCGTGTTCGTGAAAAGCATGCTCAACTGAGCGTTCACGCTTACCTTGCTACTCTTGATGACGCGACACTTACCCGTGCGGGCATCAAGCGCAGCGAACTGAAAAAAGGCGGTCAGATCAATCATTTTGTTTGATTTGTACTGACTTTGGAGATGCAAAAAAGGCGGCTTCAGGGCCGCTTTTTTGTTGCCTGTTTTCCGCCTCTCTCATCTATGGTTTTCGCAAAATCAGTGTCATCCACCCGTCGCGGTAATGCGCGTGGTTGAACATCAGGTTGTGATGGCGGAACGTTGCTACAATGCGCGACCGCTGATGCGGTAGCAATCCGGATAAAATCACAGTCCCACCGGGCATCGTATGGTTTGCGATATCAAGCGCCATTGATTGCAATGGTCCGGCAAGAATGTTAGCGATCACGAGATCGAACT
>CAWUJX010000007.1:0-53965 GCA_963922635.1 uncultured Hyphomicrobiales bacterium
CCGATGAAATGGCCAGCATTTCTATGTTCTCGCCCCACAACCACAAGGAAAGTGCTGCCACAATGCCGATGAGAACCGCTGCCATGAACTCCACAGAGTTTGCCAGTCTATCTTCAAGCCATGTGAGCGTTTTAGCCATTTTCAATAAGCCGTCTCAACTTTGCCAAAGCAGTCTCATTTTTCTCGCCATAGGCGATGGTGCCTTTGAATGCACCGTTGGAGTTAAATAGCATCACAAACGCAGAATGGTCCATAGTGTAGTCGCCGTCCCCAAGTTCGACTTTCTGTGCATAGGCTTTGTAAGAGGCGACTGCCTTTTTGATTTCATCGGGGTTGCCGGTGACTGCGGTGATCCGCGGATCGAACGCATTCACATAATCATTCAGCACTTCCGGCGTGTCTCGCTCCGGGTCAACGGTGAAGAAATAGAAATCAATCTTCTCCGCATCTTGATCAAGTGCTTTTAGCCAGCCTGCTGTTTCATACAACGTTGTTGGGCAGATATCAGGGCAATTGGTGAAGCCGAAAAAGATCGCATGGACACGGTTCGCCAAGGCTTCATTTGTTATTGGCTCGCCGCGATGGTTGATCAATTCGAAGGGGCCGCCAAGCCTGACTTCCGCCTGCTGTGAGCCATTGCCACCCGAAGTGTTGAGATAAGCATAGAGGGAGCCACCGGCTACTACTGCCACTAGAAGCCATAAAACCAACCGTAGATGTTTCATTCTGTTTATCCCTTTTCGATGAACAGCCAGAACATACAAAATGGATGTGAAAGCACCAATCAATAAACAGTCATCCCGCCACGACGACAGTGTCGCAGGAGTTGCTATGACTATTGCTAGATGATCTATGCGCTACAGCGCCTTACTCCGGGTCGAGCGGTTCCGTCCCATTTGGCTGTCCCTCGGAAGTAAGGCGAATTTTTTCGACCTTGTCTTCCGCAGCTGAAAGCAGCTTACGGCAGTGATTTCGTAGCGCTTCGCCGCGCTCATAGTGGGCAATAGACTGATCCAACGGAACATTACCCTGTTCCAGACTTTCAACAATGGATTCCAACTGGTCCAATGCCTGTTCGAAGTTCATTGCGGCGATGTCACTGTTATCCTGTTTATCCTGGGCCATCAGGGCTTCCTGCTTATCCGGTCATGAGACGATTTACATGGGCGGCACCGGATTCTGCAAGCCCCTGAAGATCATATCCACCTTCCAGTACGCTCACGATGCGAGCGTCACAGGACGTGTCAGCAATTTCCATTAGCTTTCCGGTTGCCCAATCGAAATCATCTGCTACCAGGTTAAGGCCTGCCAACGGGTCCCGGTAATGGGCATCAAAACCCGCGGAGATAAGCAAGAGGTCGGGCTGGAAATCTTCTACCGCCGGTAGGATGCGTTCCCGAAATGCTTCCTTGAATTTCGAGCCGTCATCGCCTTCGCTTAAGGGTGCGTTGAAAATATTTCCAACCCCGGTTTCGCTCAATGCGCCGCTACCGGGATAAAGCGGCATTTGGTGGCTCGACGCGAACAAGACCGTTGGGTCATCCTGAAAAATGTCCTGAGTGCCGTTGCCGTGATGAACGTCAAAATCCACAATTGCCACGCGCTCCGCGCCATGGTGCTGTTGAGCATATCGGGCGGCAATCGCAATTGTATTCACCAGACAAAAGCCCATTGCGGTGGTCCGTTCCGCATGGTGCCCGGGTGGACGCATAGCCACAAAGGCATTGTCGGCTGTTTTCTCAAAGACGCTATCAACGGCATCCATAGCGGCGCCACAGACATGCCGCACCACTTCCCAGCTTTTGGGGCTTGCGCTGGTATCGGCGTCCACAACGGCCAAGCCTGTTTCGGGAATGTTGTCCTTGACCATTTTCAAATGAGGCGCGGGATGAGCTAACTCAAAATACGTTTCATCGGCTTCCGGCGCTGGTACCCGCACCAGTTTATCAAAGCGGGCATCCGCCAAGGCTTCGTCTAATGCCTTGATACGGTCTGGCCGTTCAGGATGTCCGGGCGGTGTAAGATGTTGAAGACTTAGTTCGTGGGTATAAAGGCGAGTGGTCATATAGGCTTCTTACCATGTCCAAGTCCCGGTTCATAGCAAAGGCTCCAGACCTAGTTTTGCTTGATCCGATAAATCTTTCCGTCGTCTAGACCCACAGTGATTTCCAATGAACCCGCTTCCCCATCCGTTTTGATCGCTTTGTCAATTCTGGCTGGAAGTACGATTTTGGTAAGGAGATCGAACGCACCTCCCGCAATGGAAACGCCATAGAGTGTGCGCCGATCAAGGCTTGGGATCAGTAAATCAGGTCTCGCATCGGAATTGATAAAGGCCATTGCGGAAAGCCGCAGTTCACGGGAACCGATTTCATGGTTGGAAAATCCGGGAATGGCAGTACCGGCCCGTAGGCGATCATTACCCCGCGAAAAGGGGTAGACCTTGAACAGGCCTGCGAGGTGAGGCGTTTCAATGACAACAATTTCCATACCGTTGCGGCCAGTAAATCGATTAATGCCTGCAATATTCAGCCAGCGGTTCGCAGTGCCGATAAATGGCGATTGGGCTTTCTTGATAAACGCATTGCCCACCAAGCCAAACACAGCCACAGAGGCGCCCTGATCTCTTGAAGCCAGAATGGTGATCACTTCATTGGTGCCGTCATCATCAAGGTCGGCAATCCTTGGCGTGATGTCTTCAAAGACTTCTGTCCGGGGCAATCTGAACGTAAATGTTTCGCTCCGTGTGGTTCTCACTTTCAACGCTCCAGCTTCAATGCCGTCGCCTAAAACCGCATGACGGTACCGTTCGGTTGGTTCGGTATACCAAGCTTCCAAAATGTCCTGATCATTGTCGAGGACTGCAATACGCCCGTCTGGCAAGCCGTTTGTCCGAGGGCTTTCCCTTATATCCTCGACGATCACATCTGGCACCGAGCCATCAGTTATTTCTTCGACGTTCCATTCAATGGAAAGGCTGGTGCGTTGCGCATCAATAGGAAGGCCAGTGACAAACGAGTTCAGGTTTTGCGCTGCTACAGTGGTGGCAAAGAATAAAAGCGAAACAATCGCAAGAAGTCGGAGCATCACGCACCTTCTTCCGTGACAGTTTTTGCAATCTCAATTCCAAAACCCTCAAGCCCCACGTAATGGCGTTCCCGCGAAGCAAACAATTCGATCGATTGAATGCCGAGATCACGCAGGATCTGCGCACCAAGCCCGATTTCCAACCACTCGTCTTCTCTCGATTGTGCTGTGCCGTGTTCTTCCCTATCTGAAGCGGAGAGTTTCTCTTTTCGCCGACCGTGACCTCCGGCAACGCCTACTGACCCTTCACGCAGATACACCATGACACCACGACCGCCTTTAGCGAGGGTTCCCAGCATATCCGGCATTTGTGTGGAGCCACCGAAAGCATCATTCAAAACAGATTCTATCTGAAGTCGAACAGGAATATTCTGGCCATCTCTTATGTCTCCAAACACCACGGCCACATGATGCATGGGGTCCCATTTGGTCTTGTAAACATAGGCTTCCGCTGTTCCGGCTGATGTGTCGATATCCATCACATCCACGCGTTCGATAAGGCTCTCCTGGCGTTGCCGATACGCGATTAAATCCGCGACAGATACAGTCTTGAGGTTATTCGCTTTGGCGAATGCGGTAACCTGTGGGCCTCGCATCACCGTGCCGTCATCGTTCACCAACTCAGAAATCACACCGACTTCAGGAAGGCCTGCCAGCTTGCAAAGATCAACGGCCGCTTCCGTGTGGCCGGATCGCATCAATACGCCGCCTTCTTTAGCAACCAGTGGGAAGACATGGCCGGGCCTTGAAAAATCCTGAGCGCCTGAATTGGGGTTTGCAAGACCACGCGCGGTGGACGTGCGATCATCGGCTGAGATGCCGGTCGTTGTGCCGTGCTTATAATCGACAGATACCGTAAATGCGGTAGCGTGCGGGTCGTCATTTTCAGCAACCATCGGCCCAAGGTTCAGGCGCTTTGCGTCTGCCACCGTCATTGGTGCGCAGACAATGCCCGACGTATGCCGGATGATGAATGCCATTTTCTCTGCTGTGCAATGAACCGCAGCGACAATTAGATCGCCCTCATTTTCGCGGTCATCATCGTCCATGACAACGACAATCTCGCCCGCTTCAAATGCACGGATTGCGTCGACAATCTTCTGCTGATTGTAGCTCATTCACTTTTCCCCGTTTGCCCGCGATGCATTAGATAATGGTCTGCCAGAGCGCACGCCACCATTGCCTCACCAATGGGTACTGCCCGAATTCCCACACAAGGATCGTGGCGGCCTTTGGTGACAACGTCCACTTCTTCGCCTTTTGCTGTTACGCCCTTGCGGGGTGTCAACATGGATGACGTTGGTTTCACCGAAAATCGCGCCACGATAGGTTGGCCGGTTGAAATGCCACCCAAAATACCGCCCGCCTTGTTCGATAGAAATTGAACGTTTCCATCATTCCCCATACGCATCTCGTCAGCATTTTCCACGCCGGTGATACTGGCGGCTTCAAATCCGTTGCCGATCTCAACACCCTTCACAGCATTGATCGACATCAGATAGGAGGCAATTTCCTGATCCAGTTTCGCATAGATCGGCGCACCAAGACCAGCGGGTACATTCTCAGCGACGACCTCAATGACTGCACCAACGGACGAGCCATCTTTTCGGATGCCATCAAGATAAGAAGCCCATTCTTCCACAACGCTCGCATCGGGACAGAAAAACGGGTTCTGGGAGACTTGATCCCATTCCCAATTTTCCCGCGATATCGTCTGTGTGCCCATTTGCACCATGGCTGCCCGGATCGTTACGCCGGGAACCACTTTCCGCGCTAGCCCGCCTGCAGCGACCCGAGCCGCCGTTTCGCGTGCAGACGAACGCCCGCCGCCACGGTAGTCTCGGATGCCGTATTTCACATCATAAGTGTAGTCCGCATGACCGGGTCGATAGCGGTCTTTGATCTCACCATAATCCTTTGACCGTTGGTCGGTATTACGGATCATCATCGAGATCGGCGTGCCCGTTGTTACAAGAATATCGTTATTGGTTTCGTGCGGTAGAACACCGGACAAAACCTCCACCGCATCCGCTTCGCGCCTTTGGGTCGTGAACTTTGATTGACCCGGTTTACGCTGGTCCAGATAGGTTTGTATTTCGGCAAGGGTGAACTCAATACCCGGAGGACAGCCGTCAATAACGCACCCCAGCGCCGGGCCGTGACTTTCACCCCAGGTCATGACCCTGAACAAATGACCAAATGAATTAAATGACATGCTTATTCCGAATGATTGCCCGACGGTTCTAAAGTAAATTCAACGTGTTGCAAAGCGCGCGGTTCGCCTCAGATCACTTCTTCACGACCACTTTCAAACCGGAATACTTTGTCCTGTGGAAAGGTGGTTTTACAGACTTCCTTCACATCAATGCCGGCTAACAGATGCCGCACCACACGACCCACCGCGCCGTGGGCGGTCACGAGGTATTTTCCGCCGATATCCAGTTCAGAATGCCATGCCTTGATACGCTCCAAAACATCGCTGTGACTTTCACCGTTTGAGGGCTTGAACGCCCAATGGTCAGCTTTTCGCGCGTAGTAGGTTTCCCAGTCTTTTGCTTTGAATTCGGCCTGTGTTGTTCCCTCCAGATCGCCGTAACTCATCTCGATCAATCGGTCATCGGTTGCATAGCTGTTTGGCTCAAGGCCCATTTCGGTACGAATGATTTCCATGGTTTCACGCGAGCGCGAAAGCGGGCTTGAGATAAATTTGAAACCTTCCGCTTTCCTTAAAAGAGAGGCGAGGCGCTGCCCGTTGCCGCGCGCCTGTTCCCGGCCAGTGTCGTTCAATGGAATATCAATGCGACCCTGGAAACGTAACTCCGCATTCCAGTCAGTCTGCCCATGCCGAACGTAATATATCAGTGGGCCAGCCATGTTCGAAAGTTTCCGCTAATCCTTGACTACAGAAATGTCCGGAGCATCGACCGCTTTCATGCCAACAGTGTGATAGCCTGAATCCACATGGTGTATTTCGCCGGTCACGCCGCGTGAGAGATCGCTCAATAGATACAGGGTGGAATCGCCCACCTCTTCGATTGAAACTGTTCGCTTCAGCGGTGAATTATACTCGTTCCATTTCAGGATATATCGGAAGTCACCAATGCCTGATGCGGCGAGTGTTTTGATAGGTCCGGCAGAGATTGCGTTAACACGGATGTTTTGCCCACCGAGGTCCACGGCCAAATATTTCACGGAGGCTTCAAGTGCGGCTTTCGCAACGCCCATCACGTTGTAATGAGGCATAACTTTTTCCGCACCGTAATAGGTGAGGGTGACCATCGAACCACCGTCAGTCATGAGTTTTTCTGCCCGCTGTGCCACCGATGTGAACGAATAGACGGAGATATCCATGGTCTTGCGGAAATTGTCAGCAGTGGTTTCCACATACCGCCCGGTCAATTCATCTTTGTCTGAGAAAGCAATGGCATGGACCAGAAAATCAATTTTGCCCCATTTCTTTTCGATGTTGGCAAATACCGCATCGATGGTCGCCTCATCGGTCACATCACATTCGCCTGCCACGAAGGCATCGAGTTCATCAGCCAGCGGTTGAACACGTTTTTTCAGTGCTTCGCCTTGGTAGGTGAGGGCAAGTTCTGCGCCAGCATCGCGGCATGCCTTCGCAATACCCCAAGCAATAGACCGCTTGTTGGCGACACCCATAATGAGCCCGCGTTTCCCAGCCATAAGACCGCCGGTATTAGCCATTTACGTCACTCCAGAATAAATTGAGTAACCGCAGATTCAGTCAGCTAATCGATTGAAAGTAGACCCCGCAGCCATTCCGCGGGCGGTATGCCATAAGCACGAAGGCTGCGCAAGCTATTCACATTCACACTTCGTTACGAAGTTATCGACTGTTTTTGAAGAACGCTTTTAGGCGATCAAGGTCTTCTTCCGGCAATTGTATAGAGGCAGAAACAAGCAGATCACCAAAACCTCCAGCCTTCTTTGGTAGTCCTTTGTTTTTGAGCCTGAAAGTCTTTCCCGAACTCGTGCCAGCAGGAATACTCAGCGACAGTTTCCCGTCAATGGTCGATACAGCAGCCTTGCCGCCCAGGATAGCAGTTTCCAGTGAAATTGGCAGTGTAGTCCGCAGGTCACAACCCGAGCGTTCAAAGTCAGGATGGCGTTTCATGACGAGCTTCACCATTGCATCACCCGAACCGCGGCCCGGCATGGACTTACCTTTGCCTTTGAGCCGGATCACTTGCCGGTCTTCTGCTTCCGGTGGGATGGACACAGATACCGTTTTCCCATCCGGCAAGGTGACTGTGGCCTTTCCTCGCATGAGATCCTCAATTGAGACGAGCGCTTTCAAATCGATATCAAGCGATACTGCTTTTGGCGGCGGCTGTTGGGTTCCGGCAAAAGGGTTCGGGCCGCCTGCCCGTTGCCCGCCGAAGGCTGATCCAAACATCTCGCTTAAGATATCTTCTGCGCCTTGAAAACCAGTATCACCAAAGGGGTGTTGAGAAGACGAACGACGGGATTGCCGGAATTGCCCGAAGGGATCGCCACCACCTTGAAAGCCTGCAAACTTTGGCTTTCCGGTTTCATCGATCTCGCCCCGATCAAACTGGCCGCGTTTCTCTTTGTCACCCAAGATTTCGTAGGCCTGATTGACCTCTGCAAATTTCGCTTGTGCGGAAGAGCTTCCAGCATTCTGGTCAGGATGATATTTTTTGGCCAGTTTCCGGAATGCGGATTTAATGGCCTTTTCATCGGCATTCTTGGTAACGCCAAGAACTGAATATGGATTAGCCATGTTTCACCTGCTCACACGAAAAACCGGACTAGCTGGTCCGGCCGTCTTACTTTTTGTGAGATATAATGGTTGAGACTCGTGCTTTAAAGGTTGGGTGCTTACCCGTCTTGGCGCAAAAACCAGGAAAGAACCCAAAATCCTTTTCTCAACTCGCAGGTTTCGCCATTGTAAAGCGAAATGCCCATGAACGTATCAACGGTTGTCTGAAATTTTTTGCACTGCTGTCCATGGCTGCCGACGAATGCATCAATAGCTGTGATCGTTCCCTTGTTCCCGGTATCCGGATTTTGCCAGGCTAGCGGTTGCACCTGTTCGGCATCTGCGACCACAGACTTGATTAACTCTGCATCGGTGGAGTCGATGCCCTCGGTCTTTGCCGGTTTAGTGACTGATGAGGTGACGATCGTGTCTTGCGTGTTCGATTGGTCCAGCGTGCTTGAGACTGAACAGGCAGAAACGGCGAGGCATGCCAATAGTACAGCTGCTTGTTTCGAAACCCGGTTGACGGGATGAGCTTGCTGCTCGATATCAGTCTCGGCGTCGGTTACGCGGCAAGATACGCTGTGATTGTGTGATACGCGGAACATTAAACAACTCAACAAGGAATTCTTCGCATGAATGATCAGGCTTCAGGGTTAAAAAACAGTGACCAGAGTCACCAAAATCCCATTAGCTTGTTTAAGGAATGGTTAACGCTCGCCGAAGCGTCCGAGCCTAATGATCCCACCGCCATGTCAATCGCTACAGTCGACAAGACGGGGATGCCAAACGTGCGGATGGTATTGATGCGCCGATTTGACGAGCGGGGGTTTTGCTTTTTCACAAATTTCGAAAGCCAAAAGGGCGAAGAACTATTGGGTCAAAAGAAAGCCGCCGCGGTGTTTCACTGGAAGTCCTTGCGCAAACAGGTGCGGATCCGCGGTGACGTGGAAGTCGTGAGCGACGAAGAGGCGGATGAATATTACAACTCACGCCCGCGCGGATCTCGCATTGGTGCACACGCCTCTAAGCAATCACGTCCGCTGGAAAGTCGCTTTGCGCTTGAAAAAGCGGTTGCAAAATACACGGCTAAATTCGGAACCGGCACGATTGAACGACCTGATTTTTGGTCGGGCTTCCGCATCAAGCCGATTTCCATTGAATTCTGGAGTGACGGTAAATTCCGGCTGCATGACCGATTTAGATACGATCGGGAAACGTTAGACTCAGACTGGGAAGTCTCAAGGCTCTATCCATAAGGTCAGCGCACGTTGTTCATTCGACCTGCTCTAAACTCCGGTGCCGCCAACAGTAACCGCATTCATGCGTAGTGTGGGTTGTCCAACGCCCACTGGAACGCCTTGGCCATTCTTGCCACACATGCCGATGCCTGTGTCGAGTGCCAGATCGTTTCCGACCATGGCGATGCGTTGCATGGCTTCCGGTCCGTTACCGATCAAATTGGCACCTTTCAACGGCCGTCCAACTTTGCCGTCTTTAATTTCATAGGCTTCGGTGCAGTCGAAAACAAACTTGCCCGAGGTGATATCAACCTGACCGCCACCGAATGATACCGCGTAGATGCCATCCTTCACCGATTCCAGTATTTCCTGCGGATCGTGGTCACCTGATTTCATATATGTGTTCGTCATACGCGGCATGGGTTGGTGTGCATAAGACTGACGCCGGCCATTTCCGGTTGATTCAACGCCCATGAGCCTCGCGTTTTGCCTATCCTGCATGTATCCCACGAGAACACCGTCTTCTATCAACACTGTATCGTTTGTGGGGGTTCCTTCATCATCCACTGAGAGTGAGCCGCGACGGCCATCGATCGTGCCATTATCCACCACAGTCACGCCTTTTGACGCCACTTGTTGGCCCATGAGTTCAGAAAATGCAGAAGTTTTCTTTCGGTTGAAATCACCCTCAAGGCCATGACCGACCGCTTCATGAAGCATGACACCGGGCCAGCCGGAGCCGAGGACAATATCGAAGGTGCCAGCTGGGGCGGGAACGGCTTCAAGGTTCACAAGCGCCATCCGCAGGGCTTCATCCACGCCTGTTTGCCATTTGTCTGTGGTAATGAAATCACCGAAGCCGGAGCGACCGCCGAAACCATAACTCCCGCTTTCCTGTCGGTCACCTTCACCCACGACGATGTTAATGCCAACACGAACTAGGGGGCGCACATCGCGCACAAAATGACCATCGGCCCGCAAAATCTCCACGATTTGCCAACTGCCAGCCAGCGATACACTCACTTGGCGTACGCGTTCATCAAGCCCTCGCGCATGTGCATCAATGGTCTCCAGGAGTTTAACTTTCTCTTCAAAAGCCGGTTCTCCAATGGGGCTGGTCTCTGGGTACAATTTTCGGTTAGTGCCACGCGGGGCCGCTGCATACGTTCCACCATGACCAGACTGGACAGCCCTAACTGCGTCCGCGGCGCGTTTTAGTCCAGCTTCGCTCATATCGCCGGAATGGGAATATGCGGAGACTTCACCTGCTACCGCACGAAGACCAAATCCTTGTCTGGTATCGAATGTGCCTGTCTTCAGTTTGCCATCATCAAAAACGAGAGCTTCGGTTTCCGTATATTCGAGAAACAGTTCGCCGTCGTCGGCTTGCCCGATGGAGTCTTTGAGGATGTCCTCCACGGCGGCGCGATCAATATCGAACTGTTCAATCAAAGAATCCATGGTCCATTCCTCAGTTGTGAGAAGTTAGTCGTCTTAACTTCTCTTGGCGTACTGCGTGTGGATAGATTTAAGGCTTGGCGAGTGGTTTCCAAGATGAAAATTCATGCAAGTGCTCGAAAAGCCTTTAGAGCGCTTACGGAATTTGTGCGTATCCATCAGAGAAGCCGGAAAGATCAACCGGAATACCAATGCCTTCTTCGGGCGTTTGGAAGACAATAAACGTTGCAGTATTGCCCTTACGCAGTGTTTCCAGCAGTTCCTCATTCAGGATCACTTCGGCGTAACATCCGTCCTGAAAACAGCGAACGAAATATGCGCGGCCGATATCCTTGCCATCCACGTTTAGTCCCAGCCCGTTTGGAAGTAATACGCCGAGTGGTGCAAGAACCCGCATAATTTCGGACTCTTTATCTGCGGTACGTAATACAACGACTGAGAGACCAACTTCAGAACGGTCCTGTGCGACCACATTCTGCATTAGGGCGCATTGCTCGCTGGACGCTCCGGGTGGCACATCACAAACCATGGACCATGCACCATGCGATGATTTTACAGCTCCCTGGGCAAATGCCGCGTTGGCTAAGGAAAAGGCCATCGCCGCCCCGAAAAAGCAGATCAGTAGGTCGCGTAATATATATATCATGGTTGGTTCCCGAATCACCCCATATTTAAATGCCATTATCGGGCACTTGGTTTCAATCAAAAGGTGCCATTCCTTTTCTGCGGCGTTTGCGACGCATCGGCTGAATCTTTGTTCCGCCCGTTCACCGAAAAGTTGAGCCATTTAATGATACGTGCGGAAGCTTTTACAGCCTTGCGGACCGTAGAAGAAAAACTGTGGTGATTTTGCGGTGGTTTCTCACGAATTTGAATGGCGGGATTGCAGCAATTTACAATCTGGACTAGGAGTTCGATGCAAATTTGCCGCACAGATTTATCTCGCTCGATTATTGCGATGATTTACCTGTTGTGGTTTTTACTCCTACCAAAGGAGAGGTAGTTAGCGTCTACCGTTTCACGTATCATTGTTTGTCCGCTAAACGCGTTGCGGGTAAATATTTGGGGAGAATGTTTATGAAGTCGATTATGTCGATTTTCGCCGGGCTTATCACTTTGCTCGCTTCATCCGTTGCAACCTTTGCCGCACAGCCCACACCGTGGGGCATTTGGCACCAGGAAGCTGGTTCTGATATGATGGCACAAATCATCTGGTTTGATGCCTATACGTTTTGGTTCATCACACCGATCACAATTTTCGTGACCATCCTGCTTGCTTGGGTAATGATCCGCTACAATAAGAAAGCAAACCCGGTTCCTACGAAAACAACTCACAACACTACCATTGAAGTGGTTTGGACGGTTGTTCCGATCATCGTATTGATTGCTATTGCCATCCCCTCTTTCCAACTGCTCGAAGACCAGCTTGCGCCGGAAGAAGAGCCAACACTTACCGTTAAGGCGATTGGTCAGACATGGTATTGGGATTACGAATATCAGGATGAAAGCGAAATTTCATTCTCAGCAAACATGCTGACCGATGAAGACCGCGGCGAATACGGCAAAGAAGACAAGGCTCAGTATCCTCGTCTTCTGGTGGTAGACAACGAGCTTGTTGTTCCTGTCGGTGAAATGATCCGTGTACTCGTCACAGCAGACCCAAATGGTGTCATCCATAACTGGGCAATGCCCGCCTTTGGTGTGAAAATGGACGCTATTCCTGGCCGTTTGAACGAGACTTGGTTCAAGGCAAATAAAGAAGGTCTTTATTACGGTCAGTGTTCTGAGCTTTGCGGCATCAACCATGCGTTCATGCCGATCGGCGTGCGGGTGGTTTCTCGCGAACAGTTCGAGGCTTGGCAACAAAACGTGGCTGAGGGCGACCTCGACACCGCCAATCAGCAATTGATGGCCGCCATCGAAGCTGAAAAAAACATCAAATTGGCTCAAAGCCAAAACGAACAATAGAAGCTGGGAGATATAAAAATGGCTACAGCTTACGCAGACGAACATAAACCTCCGTTCTTCCAGCGCTGGTTCTATTCCACAAACCACAAAGACATTGGTACGCTTTATTTGGCGTTCGCCATCTTTGCCGGTGTGTTTGGCGGCTTCCTTTCAGTGATGATGCGCTGGGAGCTTGCGGAGCCAGGCATTCAGATTTTCCAAGGCTTCGCACAAATGGTGTATGGCCTCGACGGCGATGCGGCCATCGATGGTGGCAAGCAGATGTATAATGCATTTACCACTGCGCACGCTCTGATCATGATCTTCTTCATGGTTATGCCTGCGTTGATCGGCGGATTTGCCAACTGGATGGTGCCAATCATGATCGGCGCGCCTGATATGGCGTTCCCGCGCATGAACAACATCTCATTCTGGCTTCTTCCGCCTGCTCTTATCTTGCTGTTGATCTCCATGTTTGTCCCTGGCCCTGCAGGTGGTTATGGTTTCGGTGGCGGTTGGACCATCTATCCGCCTCTCTCAGGCATTGATGCAAATCCTGGACCAGCGATGGATTTGGCGATTCTCGCTCTCCACATTGCAGGTGCGTCTTCGATCCTCGGTGCGATCAACTTCATCACGACCATCTTCAACATGCGTGCGCCAGGCATGACCTTGTTCAAGATGCCGCTTTTCGCATGGTCTGTTTTGATCACAGCCTTTTTGCTGTTGCTTTCATTGCCGGTTCTTGCAGGTGCGATCACCATGCTTCTAACGGACCGTAATTTCGGCACCACATTCTTCGTGCCAGAGGGCGGCGGTGATCCGATCTTGTTCCAGCACTTGTTCTGGTTCTTCGGGCATCCTGAGGTGTATATTCTGATCCTGCCGGGCTTCGGTATCATCAGCCATATCGTTGCCACGTTCTCACGCAAGCCAGTCTTCGGCTACATGGGCATGGCACTGGCAATGGTTGCGATTGGTGCTGTGGGCTTCATTGTTTGGGCGCACCACATGTACACAGTTGGCTTGTCACTCGACACACAACGTTACTTCGTGTTTGCAACCATGGTTATCGCGGTTCCAACTGGCGTCAAAATCTTCTCATGGATTGCGACCATGTGGGGCGGTTCCGTTGAATTCCGGACACCGATGCTGTGGGCGATTGGCTTTATCTTCTTGTTCACCATTGGCGGTGTGACCGGAGTGCAATTGGCTAATGCTGGTCTCGACCGCGCATTCCATGATACTTACTATGTGGTTGCGCACTTCCACTACGTATTGTCTATGGGTGCAGTGTTCGCGATCTTCGCAGCCTGGTATTACTGGTTCCCGAAGATGACCGGGTACATGTACAACTCGTTCCTAGCGAAAACCCACTTCTGGATGACATTTGTCGGCGTGAACATCTTGTTCTTCCCGCAGCACTTCCTTGGCCTTCAGGGCATGCCGCGTCGCTACGTAGATTATCCTGACGCATTTGCTGGCTGGAACTATGTATCATCTATCGGTTCATACCTCTCCGCACTTGCCGTATTGGTGTTCCTCTACACCATCTACGAAGCATTCGCGAAGAAGCGGATTGCAGGCGACAATCCATGGGGTGAGGGTGCAACAACACTCGAATGGCAGTTGTCATCACCGCCGCCATTCCACCAGTGGGAAACCTTGCCGAAGATCAAGTAAGGAAACCAGATTTGAACCGCCCTCAGGCGGTTCATCTCCATTTGGAAGCGTAAAACCATGTCTATGGAAGCAATTGGAAAATCTGAGCACGACGCATCCATCTCGGTAGCAATGCCTAGCGATTACTATCGCTTGATGAAACCGCGTGTGATGTATTTGGTGATTTTCACCGCTTTCGTCGGAATGTTGTTGGCACCAGCGTCGATCAATCCGATGCTAGGGTTCATTTCCATCCTTTGCATTTCTGTTGGCGCTGGCGCCGCTGGTGCTCTCAACATGTGGTATGATGCTGACATCGACAGTGTGATGGCTAGGACGGCCAGTCGCCCAATTCCTTCCGGTGCGATAGCCCCCCGACAAGCGCTTTCATTTGGCGTAGTGCTGGCATTCTTCTCAGTCATGACCCTTGGGTTGATGATCAATTGGCTCGCAGCGTTCCTATTGGCATTCACGATTTTCTTCTACGCAGTGATATACACAATGTGGTTGAAGCGTTTGACCCCGCAGAACATCGTCATTGGTGGTGCTGCAGGTGCGTTCCCTCCAATGATCGGGTGGGCGGCAATGACGGGGACTGTTACGATCGAGAGCGTCGTACTTTTCGCATTCATCTTTTTGTGGACGCCCCCCCATTTCTGGGCTCTGGCGCTTTTCCGTTTGCAGGATTACGAAAATGCGGACGTGCCGATGATGCCAAACGTAGCGGGTGAGCCATCAACACGGTTCCAAACTTTCGCCTATTCGATCCCCTTGGCAATATCCGGGGTTCTGCCTTCAATTCTTGGCTTCGCAAGCATGATTTATGGAGCCTTCGCACTCGCTTTGGGCGCTTGGTTTATTGCACTGGCTTGGAAAGTCTGGAAGCAAGGTTCTGCCGACAATGGGTATACCCATGAGAAGAAGCTGTTTGGCTTTTCCATTTTCTATTTGTTTGCAATCTTTGCTGCTCTGGGATGTGAGGCAATTATCATGCGGGTGGTCGGCTAATGGCTGAAGGTAAGTTCACAAACGAAACGATCGGTATGTCCGAGAAGCAGCGCAAGGCGCAACGCGCCCGAAACATTGCCATCGCGGTTTCGTTAATTGCTTTTGTAGTTGTTCTTTATGTGGGTACCTGGATGAAACTTGGTGCCAATATTCTGATGAGGGACCTCTAAACACAAATGACTAAACAAGCTGTACAACCGGATACGCAAAAGAAAAAACCGACTGAAAACCGCCGCATCGTAGGCATGTGTTTGGGCATGGTTTTGGGGATGGGCGGTCTCGCTTACGCTTCTGTGCCGCTTTATGAAATTTTCTGTCAGGTGACCGGTTTCGGCGGTACGACACAGCGGGCAGAGCTAAGCGACGCGATCCCGGTAATCGATCGTGAGATCAATGTTCGTTTTGACGCCAATACTGCGTCTAGCCTGCAGTGGAAGTTCGCGCCGGAACAGCGGGAAGTTACGCTAAAAATGGGCGAACGCATGGTTGTGAACTATGTGGCTGAAAACCGTTCAGACGAACCGATTGTCGGAATGGCGAGTTTTAATGTAACGCCTCAGTCCACAGGGATGTTCTTCAACAAGATCGAATGTTTCTGTTTCACGGATACCTACATCGAGCCGGGCGGTCGTCTGGAAATGCCTGTGGTATTTTACGTCGATCCGGATATGGACAACGAGTTTGAACTGAAAAACATCAACACCATCACGCTCTCTTACACTTTCTTTGAAAGTGAGACGGAGCCGGAAGAGATTGCCGCTGAGCAGTCGCAACTTGGCGCTGGTGAAAATCAGAACGGGAATTTATAATTGCACGACCGGAGCGTTTCCGGTTCGAATTTGGGAGCTGAACCATGGCTGACAGTCATAATGTAAACCACGATTATCATATCATTGATCCAAGCCCATGGCCGCTGTTTGGCTCAATTGGTGCTTTGGTGATGGCAATCGGTGGTATTGCCTATATGAGGGCTCTTTCAGACGGAGAGTTCGTACTTGCAGGCATGGATCTTGCGGCCACTGGCCCGGCAATTCTCCTCGTCGGTCTGGCAATCGTTCTATACACAATGTTTGCCTGGTGGTCAGACACTGTAAAAGAAAGCCGTCAGGGCCACCACACTCGGGTTGTATCGCTGCACCTGCGTTATGGCATGCTTCTGTTCATTGCATCAGAAGTGATGTTCTTCGTGGCTTGGTTCTGGGCATTCTTTGATGCAAGCTTGTTCCCGGCAGAAGCTATTCAAGAATCAAGAGTGGAACACACGGGTGGACAATGGCCGCCAGAAGGCATCGAGGTGCTTGATCCTTGGCATCTGCCACTTTTCAATACTGTGATCCTGCTTCTATCCGGTACCACAGTCACATGGGCGCACCATGCGCTTCTCGAGAATGACCGCAAAACCCTTAAAGGCATGTTGCTGATCACTATTTTGCTCGGCGTATTGTTCAGCTTTGTTCAAGGCTATGAATATGCTGTAGCGCCGTTCTCATTCTCAGATTCGATTTACGGGGCAACATTCTTTATGGCCACAGGCTTCCATGGCTTCCATGTGTTGGTCGGCACGATCTTCCTCGCTGTATGTCTTGGTCGTGTGATGGTCGGGCATTTAACACCGGAAAAGCATTTTGGCTTTGAGGCCGCAGCTTGGTATTGGCACTTTGTTGACGTGGTCTGGTTGTTCTTGTTCTGCGCTGTTTATGTTTGGGCAAGCGCAGGCGCAACAATCGCCCACTAAATTGACACCTACCAATTGAGTGTATTCAGGGGCGGCTTATAAGGGTCGCCCTTTTATTTTGGTGATTGCTGATGCCAGGTAAGATCGTTCCAACCACTGACTACATGATGCCGAGCCCGTTCCGTGTGGGCTTTTCGGCTTGCTGTCCAAGGTGCGAGCAGGGGCGGTTGTTCGATGGTTTGTTGAAGCCTCAATTGTCTTGCCGTGCCTGTAACCTCGATTACAGTTTCGTCGATTCAGGAGATGGACCTGCGGTTTTCGTTATTCTTATCATTGGCTTTATCGTGACTGCATTTGCAATGGTCATACAGGTCAATCTCGCGCCTCCAATCTGGTTGCAAATTTTAATATGGATTCCCATCATTATTGCGCTTTCTCTCTGGGGTTTGAGATTTTCAAAAGGCGTGATGATCGCCCTGCAATTCCAGACCCAGGCAAGAGAAGGCGAACTCGGAGGCGTTGAAAAATGAAGACGTCAAACCTGTTAATCGTTGCATTCATGGCAGTAGGGATCGCTATTTTGTCGATGCTTGGCACATGGCAGGTGCAGCGACTTTTCTGGAAAGAAGATCTGATAGCCACGGTGGAAGCGCGCACCAAATTGCAACCAATGGAGATCAATGAATTTCTCGACAGGCAGATGCTCGAGGATAACTGGCCATATAGCCCGATCATGCTTTCAGGCACGTTCGATCATTCGAAAGAGGTTTTCTACTATACGACCATGGACAAGGTCGGCGCTGGCTGGAACGTGCATACGCCGCTCAAGCTCGAGAACGGCAAGTATGTGATCGTTAATCGCGGATTTATACCCTTCGATTTCAAAGATCAGGCAAAGCGCAACGCGGGGCAAGTCACGGGCTTGCAAACCATCACGGGGCTGGTCCGCGTGCCACTCACCGAAAAACCGAATTCATTTGTTCCTGACAACGCCTTGGATAAACGTGAGTTCTACTGGAAAAGTTACGATCAAATGGTGAGCCTAATGGGAACTGGCACTGAGCGGGAATTTGTTCCTTTCCTTGTGGATGCCAATGATGCTCCCAACCCCGGTGGCTTGCCGGTTGGCGGTACGACGATCGTGGATTTTCCAAACAATCATCTGCAATATGCAGTTACGTGGTACGGCCTTGCATTGACACTGCTCGGCGTGGGAAGCTACTTCCTCTACACACGCAGGCGCAATTCCGATGACTGAGAAACGAGACCTAACGTTAAAACTTTGCGGACCCCGCGGCTTTTGTGCCGGCGTTGATCGCGCGATCCAAATGGTGGTGCTTGCCCTCAAGAAGTACGGCGCTCCCGTATATGTACGCCACGAAATTGTACATAACCGCTACGTGGTTGAGGGCCTCGAAGCGAAAGGCGCGATCTTTGTGAAAGAGCTGGATGAAATCCCGCCCACGGATCAGCCGGTTATTTTTTCAGCCCATGGCGTGCCAAAATCCGTTCCTGCTAATGCTGAGGCATTGAACCTCCACTATCTGGATGCCACTTGTCCACTCGTTTCGAAGGTGCACAAGCAGGCTATCCGTCATATCCGCCAAGGCCGACACGTCTTGTTAATTGGTCACGCTGGGCACCCGGAAGTCATTGGCACCATGGGGCAGGTGAAACCGGGTGAAATGACCCTCATTGAAGATGTCGATCAGGCAAATGCCTATATCCCGGAAGATCCTGAGGCTCTGGGGTTTGTGACCCAAACCACACTGTCTGTCGATGATACAGCTGATGTGATCGAAGCACTCAAGCGCCGGTTTCCTGCACTGCAAGCACCCGCAGCAGAATCAATCTGCTACGCAACCACCAATCGTCAGGAAGTTGTAAAAGTAGCTGCCAAAGATGCCGATCATTTCTTGATCGTGGGCGCGCCAAACTCTTCCAACTCAAAGCGGTTGGTGGAAGTAGCCACTCGGGCCGGATCAAAACAGGCATGCCTCGTGCAGAAGGCAGCAGAAATCCCGTGGGAAGAAATGAATACGGTGTCGGTGGTTGGCTTGTCGGCCGGCGCTTCAGCCCCGGAAATCCTCGTGAATGAAATCATTGAGAGTTTTCGCGCGCGCTTTAACCTCACACTCGAGTTGGTTGAAACCGTTAAAGAGGATGAGGAATTTCTGGTCGCTCGTGATCTTCGGGACACACCCCTTCTTGATGCTGACATGGCCTTCGTTAACGGCTGAATAGCATGGCAGTTTATACCGAAATTCCCGACGCTGAGCTGAGCGAGTACCTGCAGCACTATGACATTGGCGAACTTCATACTTTGAAAGGCATCGCTGAGGGGGTCGAAAACTCCAATTACCTTCTTTCCACCGACGCCGGACTTCATATCCTTACACTCTATGAAAAGCGTGTGGACCCCCGGGACTTACCGTTTTTTCTTGGGCTTAAAGACCATCTTGCCGCAAAAGGGATTTCATGCCCGCGTCCCGTCGCCATGAAATCAGGCGATCAATTGGGATTGTTGGCTGAGCGACCCTCGGCGATCATCACATTTCTTGATGGGCATTCTGTGAAAAGGCCGTCTGCCGCCCATTGCGAGCAGGTGGGCAGGGCACTGGCACTCATGCATGTGGCGGGCCAGGGCTTTTCTCTATCGCGCAAAAACGCTTTGGGCCTCAAAGATTGGCGTCCTCTGTTTCAGTTGTCATCTGATCAAGCCAATACGGTGCAACCTGGTCTTTCGGCATTTGTTGACACTGAACTCACGTACTTAGAGGAACACTGGCCGACCCATCTTCCTTCCGGAATCATTCATGCAGACTTGTTTCCCGACAATGTATTTTTCCTGAAGGACAAGCTCTCTGGGCTGATCGACTTTTACTTCGCCTGCAATGACCTACTTGCCTATGACATCGCGATTTGTATCAATGCTTGGTGTTTTGAGACTGATGGGGCATTCAATGTAACCAAAGCAAAGCGTCTTCTATCGGGCTATCAGACTGAACGTCCTTTATCTGCTGAAGAGACCGCGGCACTTCCCGTATTAGCCCGTGGTTCGGCGATGCGGTTTCTGTTAACGCGCTTGTATGACTGGTTGAACGTGCCTCCGGGTGCTCTCGTGACACCCAAAAACCCCGCCGAATATATTGAAAAGCTGAAGTTTCATCAGGGTATCCAAAACCCTAGCGAGTATGGATTGGAACCCCATGAAGACCGTTGAAATTTGGACTGACGGTGCATGTTCCGGAAATCCAGGCCCGGGAGGCTGGGGCGCGTTGCTGCGGTTTGGTGACAATGAAAAAGAACTATCCGGTGGCGAGGCAAATACAACCAATAACCGGATGGAACTTACCGCAGCCATCAAGGCCCTAAACGCATTAAAAGAACCATGCCAGGTGGAGCTGACCACAGACTCTCAGTATGTGAAAGGCGGAATGACCGGTTGGATACACGGCTGGAAAAAAAATGGTTGGAAAACTTCCAACAAAAAACCGGTGAAGAATGCGGAACTATGGCAAGAGCTCGAAGAAGCCGTATCACGCCATAAAATCAATTGGCATTGGGTGAAAGGGCATGCGGGACACCCGGAAAACGAAAAGGCGGACGAACTCGCCCGCCTTGGAATGGAAGAGTTCAAGCAGTGAACAACACAGGCTGAAGACTAAAGCGCCTTACAACACTTCCATCAGTTTTTCCGCGCCGGAAGTAACCGCTTCGCCGGGATTATCCTCCACATGCAAAGCCGTGATAGTCCCGTCTTCCACCACCATGGAATAGCGCTTTGAACGCAGACCTAACCCGAAGTCGCTCAGGTCGAGCTCCATGCCCAATGATTTTGTGAAGGCGGCTGCGCCATCCGCGAAGAAATGGATTGCACCTTTTCCTGCACTTGCTTCTGCCCACTGGCTCATCACAAACACGTCGTTCACGGAAACCACTGCGATTTCGTCCACGCCTTTCGCCTTGATGGCGTCAGCGTGTTTCACATAGCCGGGCAAGTGATTGTTGTTACAGGTTGGTGTGAATGCACCGGGCACCGCAAACATCACCACTTTTTTCCCGCCAAACAAGTCGCCCGTCGTCATCTGGGATGGGCCATCATCGCCCATGAATGTGAGGGTGGCTTCCGGTATTTTTGCACCAACTTCTATGCTCATTGAAAATGTCTCCAGTTAAAATCTGATCTTAATATGTGACCGATTTGGTGGAGTTCAATGTGAGAATTCAAAGCCTGTTGTGCCGTTTGACAGTGTAAAGCGGAGCGGTTTTTCCAGAATATTTGCGTCTTGCGGCACTTCGGAAATGTCGAGTTCAAAGATGTGTTTGCCGTTAGCCTCCGCTCTGCGTTCCGCGGGTAGCAAATGCCATTCATTGGGACCTTCCACAAACAGATCGGCTCCGTCGAAACCATCCGGTGTATTCATTTCAATTTGCAAAATGTTTTCTGAACGAAGCGTACGTGTAACAGACAGTTCTTCCGGGTTCATTGGTTTTGGAATCTTCAATCTCGCCACGTTTAGTTTGCGCATTGTGGAAAGGTCAGATTGCAATAGCGCTGTCTTCGGGATTTGGAAGGTTGCTCGCGCTGGAATGCAGATCTCTTCGCAAACGCCCACAAGCATCGACAAGTTTATATCAGCGATCTGATCATTTTTCGATGCAGCGGAGAATGGAAACATGACCTGTGATTTATAGCCTGCATAGCTGCGCATTCCTTCGCCCATTTTTGTTGGTGCGGGATGCTCCACGTTCACAGCGCCCAAAGCCGGTGAGGCGCTGAAGTCAAAGTGAGGTGGAATGCCCGAACTGCCGGGATAACGCCAATAGGTGGTCCACCCCGGCTCTAGCGCAATCTCGATGATACCCTCAACCCGGTTGCTTGCAGGATCCACAATCGCATGCAGCCGTGCTTTACCACCGCCCAGATCCTGCCATTTGGTCGAGGCCGCCTGCGCAGAAATGCAGAACAGGGCGGTCATAGCGAACGCTATAATTGGTGAGAGAAGAAATTTCATCAGTGACATTGGACCTTAAAATACACTTCTATGATATCGATTTGCTCAAGATCACCAAATGACATCCCACCGAATTTCTTCATTTTTCAGTGAAGTGCGAAGGTTTAATTTGAGTTCCCTTGCTAAATCGACTCAGCACTGGTTACATCTGTACATGGTGAGTTTCCATGGATGATAAGTCACTTTCTTTATGTGGAAAGTTTTTGATCGCAATGCCGGGCATGGGCGATCAGCGCTTTGAGAAAAGCGTTATCTTTATTTGTGCGCATTCTGATGAAGGTGCCATGGGTCTGATCGTTAATCAGATTTTGTCGACGCCCACGGTTCCAGATTTTCTTCGACAGCTAGATGTGATCACCGAGGAAGAAAAAATTGAATTGCCGAAGTCTACTTCGTCACGCTCGCTTTATGTGGGGGGCCCCGTTGAACCTGGCCGCGGCTTTGTTTTGCACTCCTCCGAGTTCAGAAGTGATGCAACATTGGAAGTGGGTGAAAACCTATACCTCACAGCAACACTGGAAATCCTTCGCTTGATCGCAAAGGGAGAAGGGCCTGCGAACGTTTTAATGGCGCTGGGTTACTCCGGCTGGAGTGCAGGTCAGTTGGAAGATGAGATCGTCGCCAATGGTTGGCTAACGGTTGAGGCGGACCATGATATTGTCTTTAGCCAAAATAATGAGACCAAATACGAGCGCAGTCTTAAACTGCTTGGGATCGATCTGTCGCTTCTTTCCAGTGACGCAGGTCATGCCTGAGGTTGAAGCAGTTTGAACTGATAGGTTCAGATCTTGAGATAGTTACTTGTGCTCTTCCATCACCATACCAATCGCATCTTCCAACTGCACTGGTTCGGCGAATAGATACCCTTGCGCATATTCGCATCCAAGCTGGATTAGATCCGTCACGTCGGATTCATATTCCACCCCTTCGGCGATAATCGTCTGATTGAGATTGTGCGCAAGACCAATGATAGAACGAAGAATGACAAGACGTTCATGGTGCATGCGCGCCTGGACGAACGACTTATCAATTTTAATCGTGTCAAATGGGAACCGCAAAAGGTAAGAGAGGCTGGAATAGCCGGTTCCGAAATCATCCAGTGAAGTTCCTACCCCGAGGCTCTTGATCCGTTTTAGGATCTGCGTGGCATGTTCAGGGTTTTCCATGACCATGCTTTCGGTCACTTCTATTCGCATGAGGTCCGGGCTTAACGAACTGGTGGTGAGTGCGTTTGAGATGTCGGTCACGATATCGTTGCGCAACAATTCACGGCTTGAAATATTGATGCTTACAAATATCCGCTGACCTGTGGCGCGGTTCAGTTCCGCGAAATCCATCGCGGCTTTTTCGACTACCAACATTCCGATATTGTTAATCAGACCTGAGCGTTCCGCAATGGGGACAAAATCGCTCGGCATCAGCGTTCCCAAACGTGGATGCTCCCAACGCACAAGTGCTTCAAAACCACTGGTTACGCGTTCTTGCAGGCTAACGATGGGTTGATAGATGACTTTGAATTCACCGCGCTCTAGCCCGCGCCGCATGTCTTCCAACAGTATAACCGTATCATCTTTCGTGCTTCGCATGGCGGGCTGGAAGGTGATGGTCTGATTGCCGCCCAAGCGCTTTGCTTCGGTGCGTGCAAGTTCAGCATCCCGCATGAGCTGCTCAGCCATTGTATGTTCCGCCGTCCACGTGGCGAGGCCCACAGAAGCGGCCAGACGCAGGTCTTGATCGGCAAAATCGATGGGTGACTTGATGGCGGTGTTTAAAGCTTCGGCAAAAGCCGCGATCTGCCTTGGCTCATTCTCAGACAAAAGGAGCAGCGCGAATTGATCACCACTCAATCGTGCGAGGCTGTCACCGGTTTTTAGCAAACGCGAGAGCCTGCGCGAGACTGAGAGCAAAATGGTGTCACCCACCGAATAACCATGCTGAATATTGATGTCCTGAAAATTGTCGATATCGATGAAAAACACGGTGGGACGCAAATTCTCATTCGATGCAGCGAGAGCGATGATCGTTTCAAGCCGCTCAACAAAAATTTCTCGGTTTTCCAGCCCCGTCAGATGATCTCGAATAGAGTCCGCTAACAAACGTTCTTCGGACTTTTTCTGGTCGGTAATATCAGTCAGAGTGCCAATGCAACGACTGACATCCCCCGCCAGATTAAGCATGGGCCGCGCTTTTAACTTGAACCAATGGTAGTGGCCGTCATCCGCGCGCAGACGAAAACTCTGTGATATTTTACCGCGTTTGTGTTCGAGCATTGCTGAAAGGGTTGCATTGAAGCGGTCACGATCGTTTGGATGCAGAATTTTCTGCCAATCAGCTGGTGAGGCTTTCAACACTTTGCGGGTCAGATTCAACATCGGAACGATGTTTTCGCCAAGCATGATGCTGTCGCGCGCCACGTCCCAGTCCCATAGCGTGTCGCCGGAACCTGAAAGGGCAAGTGCAGAGCGTTCGGCATCACTCACAAGGCCTTGGGCAAATGCGCCTCCGGTAAACGCATGCTGCATAACAGTAAACGATAGAAGCAGAACAATAAGAACAAGCCCACCGCTCAGGGCAGGTTGGATAATATCATTCGAAATATTGCCGGTGACTGCTGCTCCCGCAGCGACCATCCAGGCAATCAGAAGTATCCATGTGGGAACCAGCATCACGGCACGATCAAAGCGGTTCCAAGCAAGGTAAGGGATAAGGACAATGCCTAGAATGACAGTGGCTGCGGTAGAGAAACGCGCGATGCCAGCGGCCACATCCGGCTCAAAAATCGCGATGCCCATAATGATAATCAGGGCGAGAATCCAGCCCATGATCAGATAGGCAAATTGTGTGTGCCATCGATTGAGGCTAAGATAGGCATAAACAAACACGACGAAGCTCGCGGCAAGAAAGACCTCAGCGCCAGCGCGCCAGAATGGATCGGTGGCAACTTCCGTGCTGATGATGCGCCCCCAGAAACCGAAGTCCACACACACATATGCCAGTACTCCCCAAGCAAGCGCTGCGGTTGCTGGGAACATGGCCGAGCCTTTGACCACAAACAGAATTGTCAGGAACACTGCCAGCAAGCCTGAAATTCCCAAAACAATGCCGTGGTAGAGCGTGTAGCTGTTCACTGTGTCCTTATAGGCGGACGGCTCCCAAAGGTATAGTTTGGGCAGGCTTTCGATGTTTTGCTCTGCGATCAGTGTGATGACAGCGCCGGGGTCAAGCGTGATCAGGAACACGTCAGCGGATGTATCCTGTTGTCGATCAAGCGCAAATCCTTCACTCGGCGTGATGCCTGTGATGCGGGTTCGGTCTAGGTCAGGCCAGATCATGCCGGAATCGACCAGGCGGTAATGCGGTGCAACGATCAGACGGTCGATCTGCTCGTCGCTTGTGTTTGCCAGTGCAAAGACAGCCCAATAGGACGTGCCTTCATCTTTTTTTGAGCGCACTTCGATGCGGCGTACGATACCCTCTGCGTCAGGGGCAGTGGAGATTTTAAGCGTTCGATCAGCACGCACATAAGCATCAATTGCGCCGGTAATATCAAGCGCGATATCGTCCACGGATACACTGACGGGATCAGCGGCGCGCGTTGGCATGTTCGCAGTCAAGAAAACCGAAAAAGCGATCAGAAAAACAGCAACATGGCGCAAAAGCCCATTTTGCAAAAAATCGCTGCTGCCACGCATCTTAAATCCCTTCCGCTTTCAACCATACACCACATGGCGGGGTGTAATTCCAGTTGAAAGTTTTACAGTTGAATAAGTCGTAATTTCACATGGATTGGGGAAAGTCACTGAGGCGCTTGCGTTGGTTCTTTTCCCAGACGGTGTGTTCAGAAACGCGTTTCGCTTTTCAAAAGGGCGAACAGAATATGATCTTCCCGTTTCCCGTTGATCTCGAGATATTCCCGCGCATAACCTTCACGCTGAAAGCCTGATTTCTGCAAAAGGTGAATGGAGCGCTCATTGCTTGGTAAACAGGCTGCTTCTACCCTGCGCAACTTCAGATCATTAAATGAAAATTGAATGATGGCAGACACCGCATTTTGCATATGGCCTTTGCCCGCATGGTCTACGCCCATCCAATATCCAAGGGTCGCGCTCTTTGATATTCCATGGACAATGCGGGTAAGACTGAGCCCGCCAAGAAGTTCGTCTGAGGCCTCATCCATCAGGAAATATGTGCGCCCCCAACCGGAATTTCGTTGCTGCTGGTATGATCTTAAACGCCTGCGAAAGCCCACCAGCGAAAGATCGTCGGACGGCCATTTTGGCTCCCAGGGTTCAAGGAAAGCACGGCTTCGGGTCCGCAAATCCAGCCACTGGTCAAAGTGATCTATATTTGGGTGGGTCAGGTAAACGCCACCGTCTGCTTTAATGGTATGGCGTCGCAGGCCCGATAGAAGCTGCAACTGTGAGATCATTCTGCGGCAGCCGCCTGCTGTATGCCAAGCAACTCACGCACTTCTTCAAGTTTGGGTAGCGGCCCCACAGGCCCCACTGCTGAAAGCGTAAGTTTTGACTGTTGGAAAACGCGTCCGGCGAGGTCTCGTATGCGTTCAACGGAAATGGCGTCCAGCCGATCCATCAATTCATCATTGGGAATTTGTCGACCGAACAAAAGAATTTGTCTTGCGATCTGGCCAGCACGCGCGGCCGGACTTTCCATCGCCATCAAGAGGCCTGATCGTATTTGTGCGCGGGCACGGTCCAGTTCTTCCTGCACAATGTCTTCGCTCGCGCGCTTTAACTCATCGGAGATGACTTGCATGAGTTCCGGAAGGTCTTCCGGTCCTGTTGCCGCGTGAATACCGAAAATGCCTGTGTCCGAGAAACCCCAGTGGAATGACGATACTGAATAGCAAAGCCCGTGCTTCTCCCGCACTTCCTGGAAGAGGCGGGATGACATGCCGCCGCCTAAAATCATCGAAAGCAACTGTGACGCATAAAAGTCGCGCACATGATACGCGCGTCCCTCGAAGCCAAGTATCACCTGTACCTCTTGGTAATCATCATCGATCATGCTTTCGCCGCCGATATAGGTGGCGTGTTCTGCTTCATCGGCAGGGGAGTTCTGGAACGAGGCAAAAGAGCCTTCTGCCTGTTTAACGAGCGCATCATGATCAACCGCTCCAGCCGCACAGAGAACCATATTGGGCCCGTGGTAGTGCTCCTGCAGATACGATTTTATCTGATCGGCTGAAAAGCCTTTTACGGTTTCCGGTGTGCCCAGAATGGGACGCCCGATGGGTTGGTTTCCGAAAGCTGCATTTTGAAAATGATCGAAAACAAGATCATCGGGAGAATCGTGCGCTGCGCCGATCTCTTGAAGGATCACATGCTTTTCCCTTTCCAGCTCTGTCGGGTCGAATTGGGAGTTTGCCAGAATGTCATACAAAATATCGGCAGCATGTCCGACTTCTGGTTTAAGGACACGGGCATAGTACGCGGTAGTCTCAACGCTCGTGGCCGCATTAAGTTCGCCGCCCACATTCTCGATTTCCTGAGCGATCTGATAGGCAGAACGGGTATGCGTCCCTTTGAAAGCCATATGCTCAAGAAGATGAGCAATGCCATGCTGGTCTCGATTTTCGTTTCGCGAGCCGGATTTTACCCACACACCCAGCGCAGCACTTTCCAGATGCGGCATTGCATCAGTGACGACCGTCAGCCCGTTTTCAAGTTTTGTAACGCTAATACTCATATTTCGATCATAATTGGACGTCACAGGAATGTCACGAATACATTCAGCCTCGTCAAGATACCCGGGCGGCGCGTGAATGTTGCTCGATGTATTGTTCCACTGCCTTTACATCATCCGGTAAAACCTGAAACCGCTCTTTACGCTCCATCATGTCTCCCACATGGGACGGCAACTCAGGATAAACGCCGCTAGCATCTTTCACCGCGTCGGGAAACTTTGCCGGATGTGCGGTCGCAAGCGTGATCATGGGTGTATCAGTGTTTAGATATTCTCCTGCAACTTTAAATCCCACTGCTGTGTGGGGGTCGCTCAGATATCCTGCCACTTCCAGGGTTTTCAGTATCTCGTGACGTGTCTCATCTTCACCGCATGCACCAGCTGAAAATTCAGCGATAATTGCCTCCATAGTGCCGCTATCGATTTCGAAACTACCGGATTGTTTGAGACTATCCATTTGCTGCTGGACAGCTTCAGCGTTCCTGCCACTCGCTTCAAACAGGAGACGTTCGAAATTCGACGATACCTGAATGTCCATGGAGGGCGAAATGGTCGGTTCAGTTACGGCTTTTTCGTAGCGCGATGAGTTGAGTGTGCGTGTGAGGATATCATTTCGGTTTGTTGCGATCACCAGTTTTTCGACTGGTAGCCCCATTTTCTTAGCGACGAACCCTGCAAAAATGTCTCCGAAATTTCCGGTTGGAACACAGAAGGACACGGTTCTCTTCGGCGCGCCAATGCTGGCTGCAGCGGTGAAATAATAGACAATCTGGGCCATGATCCGGCCCCAGTTTATGGAGTTCACACCCGATAACTGTAGACGGTCGCGGAATGACAGATTGTTGAACATGTCTTTCACAATCGCCTGACAGGAGTCGAAATCTCCTTCGATTGCCAAACAGTGTACGTTGGCATCACTGACGGTTGTCATTTGACGTTGCTGAACAGCGGACACTTTGCCCTTCGGAAACAAAATAAAGATGTCTGTGTTCTCGCGGCCTTTGAATGCTTCGATTGCAGCTCCCCCCGTATCACCGGACGTAGCGCCCACGATTGTCGCGCGCTCGTTTCGCTCTTGAAGCACATGATCCATGAGACGTGCCAGGAGTTGCATGGCAACGTCTTTGAAGGCGAGGGTAGGGCCATGGAACAATTCCAGCACCCAATGATTGTCATCCAGTTGAACCATCGGCGCGATGGCCGGGTGATGAAAGCTTGCATAGGCCTCATCCACCATTCTGTTGAAATCGGCTCGGGGGATTTCACCTTCCACAAAGGGCGCAAGCACTTCTTTTGCCACTTCCGCATAGGGTTTGCCGGCCATTGCCGCGATCTGATCTGCCGAAAGCCTTGGCCATGTTTCTGGCACATAAAGCCCACCGTCGCGCGCCAGACCACTCAACAATACATCACAAAAGGCTAATACAGGGGCCTTACCACGCGTGCTCACATACTTCATCTTGTGCCTGCCTCAAGTTCCGAACAAAAAATTCAGATTTGAACATTTGATCGCCGTCTTTTAGACGCTTATAAGGTTTTCTGGCAATGAAAATCGGACTTGAGCGTTCATTGGATGTTCAACGTCACAGGATCTCAACACAACAATAAAATGATGTTTGGCGGGGACGCGGTGAAAAACTTAAAATTTTTGATGGTTGGCTTGGGTGTTTTGGCACTTTCCGCTTGTAATGCCTCGAACTCCAGTGGCGGCGGAAGCGAAGCCGTTGACGGCCTACTACTAGGCCAGCAAAAACGCATCGGCGCGGCACCCGACGAATCCACTAATCTCCGTGCTTTTTGCCCTAAGACTGTGCTGCGAGCCGGAACCGAAACATACCGCACATTCGAAGATGGCGTAAACAAAGACGATCCCGGCGCGATGAACTCCCTTCGCTTTCAAGCGACCGTCCGGGAAGTGGCGCGTGAATGTAATTACGCTAATGGCCAATTGAACATTCGTGTGGGGGTTGAGGGACGTGTGATTAATGGTCCGACGGGTGCAACCGGGACGATCAACACACCTGTTCGTGTCGCGGTTGCAAGTACGGCAAATGAGGTGCTCTACTCCCAACTTCATCAGGTGCCGGTGACCATTCCTGAAGGAGCAACCACGGCAGTGTTCAGCTTTGTCGATGGAAACGTGTTCCTACCAGCACCAGAGAAAGAAAATCTCGTCGTGTATGTGGGCTTCGATGAAGGTCCACCTGAAGGCGCAGCTACGGAGTAACCGAATAGTGGACCTGTTTAGTCGATACCGCCCCAACCACTGAGCGCTTCAACAATTCCAGGCAGGTCGCTCATCCGGCTAATGACCGTTTCTGCCCCTGCTTCGGTTAACTGGTCCGCGTGACCGGGATACGTATGCGAAGCCCCTGTAAATCCAATAACTCGGCAACCCGCCCTCCGGGCTCCTTCAATGCCGTGCGTTGAATCTTCGATGACGATGGATTGTGCGGGCTCAACAGAAAACTCCTTGAGCGCACGCAAGAATACATCGGGCTCAGGCTTGAAGACATGTGGTTCGATGTCTTGAGCAGAAAAAACGTAAGGCCGGAATTTGTCGAACAGGCCCACACGAGTAAGCGTTTGTTTCAAGCGTTCCGGTGGCGAATTGGAGCAGATGCAGCGTGCCTGATCCAACTGGTCAAGAACTGTGTCGGCCCCCACTATCATCTGGGCTTCAGCAATAACCTTTTCATTTACAAGTTTTCGGCTGTCCGGGATCACCCGATCCGGCAATGCTTGGCCTAAATCTTCTTCTACAGTTTTCCGCACATCATGAGCGCTCATGCCTGCCATGCGTTCAGCAAATTCGGCTGCGCTCATTTCCACACCGAACTCTTTGTAGATTTCCAATTCCGCCGCTGCAGCCACGATCTCTGAATCGATGAGCACCCCGTCACAATCGAAAATCACCAGTTGAATGTCTGCCATGAATGCTCCCTGTCGAATCGTAACGCTATCTTTACCCTATTCGTAAAGGATTGGCTCAACATAAACCCAGTTGTAGTGAGTAGGGTAAGCGTCATGAGCGTTGTCAAACTGGCCGATCTGGTCCGTGATGATAGGGACAATAAGTCCTGGCTAAATTCAATCATTAAAGGTGACTGTGTCGCGGCGCTTGAAAAATTGCCCGAAAATTCGGTCGACCTCATTTTTGCGGACCCGCCTTACAATCTTCAATTGGATGGGGATTTGCACCGCCCGGATCAGTCCAAGGTGGATGCGGTCGACGACCATTGGGACCAGTTTTCCACGTTTGAGGCCTATGACGCTTTCACCCGAGCGTGGATGTTGGCGGCACGCCGCGTTCTAAAATCCACCGGGACAATTTGGGTCATCGGTTCGTACCATAACATTTTCCGTGTGGGCACGACCTTGCAGGACCTCGGGTTCTGGGTGCTTAATGACGTTATCTGGCGCAAGACAAACCCGATGCCGAACTTTCGCGGGCGGCGCTTTACCAATGCCCACGAAACGATGATCTGGGCTTCTCCATCGCAAGGCGCGAAGGGCTACACCTTCAATTATGACGCGATGAAAATGGCGAATGATGAAGTGCAAATGCGCTCTGACTGGCTTTTCCCTATCTGCAATGGCGGTGAGCGTCTCAAAGATGAAAATGGCGATAAAGTCCATCCAACACAAAAGCCGGAAGCATTGCTCCACCGGGTTATAATGGCATCGTCAAACCCGGGAGACGTTGTGTTGGACCCCTTCTTTGGTTCGGGCACGACCGGTGCGGTCGCAAAGCGTTTGGGTCGAAACTATGTCGGCATTGATCGCGAAGACAAATACATCAGGGCTGCGCTTGAACGCATTGAGGCCGTAGAACCTGTGAGCGCACCCCAATTGGTGGTTACCACAGGCAAGCGCGCAGAGCCGCGGGTGGCATTCGGTTCACTAGTCGAAACCGGATACCTCAAACCAGGCACTGTTCTGACGGATTCCAAGAAACGGTGGCACGTGAAAGTGCGTGTGGACGGCTCTTTGGAACATGAAGGGGAAACTGCTTCCATCCATCGTATGGGCGCGAAAATACAAGGCCTTGATGCGTGTAACGGATGGACATTCTGGCATTTCACCGATGGAAAAAAGCTTCTGGCAATCGACGAATTGCGAAAGGCTTATCGGCAGGAAGTGCTAGCGGCAGGGGCGTGACGCTCCCTACTGTAGTGTGTCCACATCCACTTGCGTCACCTGATAGGTACCAGTGAATTCCACCACATCTCCAGGTCCAAGGATATCCCATACGCCATCACCTCCACTATCCGTGGAGTCCCCGGTAATGCCATTGTCAGCAAATAGCACTTCTCCCGACGGGCTTGGCGGCGGGCCGCTGCCATTATGGGAGTCAGACAGGGATATATTTGAAACCGTCGTGTTACCGGTATTGGTGACCCGGTAGGTATAGGTAATGGTCACGCCTGCCGGCACGTTCGTATCCTGTGAGGCCGTTTTGGTAACAGTGATGTTGGCGCCACCGGGAATGGTTGTTTGCGCCGTAGAGGCGTTCGAAGTGGCTGGCACGCCACCTGCCGATGCACCGGATGCAGTGGCCGTGTTTTCGACTGCATTTGCAGCACCGACTGAATTGTCCACATCCGCCTGGCTTAGTGTGTAGGTCGCAGTGAATACTTGAGACCCACTCACAGGTATTGTCGCGATTGCAGGGCTGAACGCTGACAGTGTGCCAGTGCCGGGAATTCCGTTAAACGTTGGACCAGTATCTGTGATGCTCACGCCATTGAGTTGCACATTGCCGGAATTGGTCACTGTGTAAGAGTACGAAATCGTATCGCCGCCATCGGTCAACGTCGGATTGCCCCCGGCTGCAACCGATGGCGTTCCAGCAGCTTTGACGAGCGTAATGGCGGGTATTTCTCTGATTACCGTTTCCGTTGCCGAGTTTGACTGGAGCCTTGTGGCGAAGCTTTGCGTGCCTGTACCCACGCCAGCGGTTGCCACATTGACCACGCTTGCGCCGCCCGCATCTGTGGCATCCGTTGTGTACGTCGCTGTGCAGGTAAACGTTCCGCCTGATGCAATGTCTGAAGTCAGAGCAGGGCACGTGAATATGCCAATTTGGTCATCATTAATCTGGATGTTTTGGCCCGTATTGATAGGAAGCGGACCGTCATTAGTGATTGTGTAGGTGTAGGTGATCGTTTCACCCGCTGCCACATAGGTCGAAACGTCAGCTGTCTTGGTTAAACTGATGGTCTGGTTAACGGTAATAATCGAGCTCGCCCAAATTCCGATACCCCGGGCGGCCGCGTTAAAGTTGGTCACACCGAGAACATTCTCGATCGATTCATCATAGGTGACCACTGCGGTTGATGTGCCCGCGGGCCATGTGGCGCGAATCGATCCGTTGTCATCTCCGATTGAATTTGGTGAGCCGGCAACGCCTGTATTGTAGATGCATTGTGCCTGGTTTGCAGCGATTGGGCCAGTTGCGCCTGATCCCGTTGCAGGGCCAATCCGCACAGACGTGGCCGCACTTGGCGCGTTCACCAGCGCCAATGTGGGATTACCTGCATTGCCTGTGAAAGTGACAAAATCACATCGGTCTGTCGTTGAATTGTTGTCAACGGAATCAATATCGCTAACCACAAACGAGAGACTGTCTACCGCAAAAGGGGATCCACCGCTGGAAAACGAAAGCGTCGCCACATTGGTGGCTTCGCCTATGCCACTTGAGCCGCTGGCTGAATCCCAAATCATGCCAATCGAAGTGGCGGTGCCAAAAAAGCCTGCCTCATCGAGCGGAAATCCAGCGGCAGGCGCGCCTCCGGTTTGAGTGATGGTTGCTGATCCGTTGAGCTCGAAGCCAAATTCATCAGTCATTGTGAAATTGACAGGTCCGTTTCCGCCTGTGGGCCAATTTGGGTTCGTTCCCAAATCCATGGAAAACTCACCACCGGAGGCAAAGGTACTTGCAAGCAGGAAACAACCGATTGCAGCACCAATCTTGCTGACTGGGCGATTAATCAATCGTCTGTGACCTGTGGCTTTGGAGCCAAATAAGTTGGGACTTAAAATTCCCATCATGCGGTTCCGCCCGTTTTACCAAATACATTAAACCCTGCTGACTGCTATGGGCAGGGCCGCTTCGAAACTCCTAAAAAATAATACGATTCGGCATCCATCTAAATCGACACCGAAAGAACCCTGTGCATAACTTTTGGTAAGGCTTCGTCGTTCAATGCGTGTTGATCGCACCACCATCCGTCTAATTGAAGCTCTGAACTTGAATGGGCTGTCCAGACGCTCAGCTCTAAATGAAAATGCGTGAATGTATGTTTGGCTATTCCCGCGTATTGCCAATCGGCCGCGAATGGTGCGCCTGAGGCATCGGTAATCCCGTCTTGTTTTGCAGTCCAATCGGTTGTCGGCACTTGTGTCATTCCTCCAAGCAGTCCGTTTTCCGGGCGCTTGCATAAGAAAATCTGACCTTGATTATTTCTGATGACGAACGCAGCGCCTTTTCGGGTCGGCTTTTCAGGTTTTGGAAGCTTAACCGGAAAGCGTTCCATATCGCCTGATTGAAACGCCAGACAATCGTCATTGATCGGGCAAAGCGCGCAGGCGGGCCGCTTGGGCGTACAAATTGTTGCGCCTAAATCCATCATTGCTTGCGCGAATTCACCAGGTTTATCCCGATGCAATATGTCGTGCAGCTTGGCTTTGATCTCGGGTTTTGACTTCGGCAACGGTGTTTCGATTTTTAAATGGCGAGAAACCACCCTTTCAATATTCCCATCCATAACCGCGACTGGTTGATCAAAGGCAATCGAAGCAATCGCCGCAGCAGTGTAATCACCAATCCCTGGCAATTGTTTTAGCCCGTCATAGGTTTCGGGAAACCGCCCGCCATGCTCGGCCATGACTGTGTCGGCACATTTCTTCAGGTTCCGAGCCCGTGAATAATATCCAAGACCCGCCCACGCTTTTAGAACATCTTCCAGATCTCCCGCAGCGAGGTCAGACACATTTGGCCATATGGTGACAAATTTCAGGAAATAGTCTTTGACTGTTGCCACTTGTGTTTGCTGCAACATAACTTCCGACAACCAGACCTTGTATGGGTCTTGTCTAACACCTTGTGCGTGTTCTTTTGGCGGTATTCGCCAGGGCATTGCACGGGCGTGGCGCTCGTACCAATCAAGCAGGCGGTGAGCGATAGTATTCGTGGCTTTGGAATTGTGTTGCGCAGTGCTATTCATTGGGAAACAGGTGCGCGAACAGAAGCAAAAATCAAGCATGTCCGATCACTCTTCACAGAACAGACGAACAGCTGCTCGCGGCGTTGCTGACATTCTTGGCAGAGTGCTTGAACCGGTGCTCGCGCGCAAAACCGGGATGCGACTGGATCTTATCAAAATATGGCCAGAAATTGTGGGTGAACAATTCGCTGATCAAACGCGCCCGGAAAAGATCAAATGGCCACGGCGATCCCATGAAGATGACCCCTTCAAGCCAGCGCAGCTTATTGTTGCCTGCGAGCCTTCGGTTGCTTTGTTTTTTCAACATGAAGAAGCAAGCATATTGGAGCGGCTGAACGTGTTTTTCGGGTTTCAGGCTGTCGATCGGATCCGGATTCTTCAAAAGCCGGTTATGGGTGCCGAACGGCAACAGACGTCAGTCGAAAAGCCCATTTCCAAAGCGCAACGCGAAAAAATAGGCTTCATGCTTGCAAAAGTGGAAGACCCGGATTTGCGCGAAACCTTAGCCAGATTGGGAAAGGGCGTTATTCGAAGTGGATCGAAGTAACGCCATTGTTATCTGCTAGACGCTGTCAGGGATCGTTTGCCGTAGTTTTGTCGCGGTTGTATGGCTTGTTTCAGGTCACAAACATTATAAGACTATCGCAGGATAAATTTAGACTGGAGATACCCATGAGCGTCACACGCAGAGACACACTTTCAATGGTTGGTGCAGCAGCACTGGCGGCCACGGGAAGTGTGGCGCTAAGCCCTCAGGCTTTCGCGGAAGACTTGTCGACACTGATGGAGCCGGGTCCACTGGGCGAGCATATTGTCGGTAACGTGGATGCTCCAGTGACTATCATTGAATATGCGTCGATGACATGTCCTCACTGCCGGACCTGGCACAAAGAAGTCTATCCGGTGATCAAAGAGAAATACATCGATACCGGGATGGCGAAACTTTACTTCAGGGAATTCCCGTTCGATCCTGCCGCTGCAGCCGCCTTCATGTTGGCGAATTGTGCTGGCGAAGATAAGTATTTTTCTATGATCGATGTTTTGTTTGAAAAGCAGGCGACATGGAGCCGTGGCAAGGTTGTTGATGAATTGCTGAAGATTTCCAAACTGGCGGGCTTTACACAGGAAAGCTTCAGCGCCTGCTTGAAAAATCAGGAACTTCTCGACAATGTGTTAGCCATTCAGAAGAAAGCGGCCGAGGATTACGGTGTCGATGCAACACCTACCTTCTTTATCAACGGGACAAAATATTCCGGTTCCATGTCTGCAGAGGCCATGGGCGAGGTTATTGAATCGTTGGTTTAATACTCAAACGGCTCACCATTCTTTCGCTCGCAAAAGGCATACCAAACTACTCTCATTTGGTTTGAACAATTTCCTGCCCCTTAACCACGGAGGGGCAGCATGAAATTCAATAAACTGAGACTTCTGGGTTTTAAATCGTTTGTTGAACCCACTGAATTTCTTATTGAAAATGGCCTGACTGGGATTGTCGGGCCGAATGGCTGCGGCAAGTCCAATCTTGTTGAGGCCCTGCGCTGGGTTATGGGCGAAAACTCCTATAAGAACATGCGCGCATCGGGCATGGACGATGTGATTTTCTCCGGTTCCGGCAACCGCCCGGCGCGGAACACCGCCGAGGTATCGTTGTTCCTCGATAATTCAGACCGGACCGCTCCGGCTGCCTTCAACGATACTGACGAATTGCAGATTTCGAGGCGTATTGAGCGCGAATCAGGCTCGGTCTATCGCATCAATGGCAAGGATGTTCGTGCCAAAGACGTGCAACTATTGTTTGCAGACGCATCCACGGGGGCCCGTTCGCCTTCCATGGTGGGCCAAGGCCGAATCGGCGAACTGATTTCCGCCAAACCTCAGGCACGTCGTGCTCTTCTTGAAGAAGCTGCCGGTATTTCCGGGCTCCATTCCCGCAGACACGAGGCTGAATTACGCTTGAGGGCTGCTGAGTCTAATCTTGAGCGTTTGGATGATGTGGTTGGCCAGCTTGAAAATCAGCTGGAAAATCTGAAACGGCAGGCGCGCCAGGCAAACCGCTACCGCAATCTATCAGCGGAAATACGCAAAACAGAAGCGCTTCTGTTTCATTTGAGATGGTCAGCGGCCAAGGCAAGTGAGGCGGAGGCGGAGAGTGCGCTTTCGGCACTTAATCTGGCACTTGGCGAAAAGGCTGAGACACAGGCCACATTGGCTACTGCGGAAGCAATTGTTGCACATAAGCTTCCAAGTTTAAGGGAAGAAGAAGCCAAGGCAGCAGCCGTCTTGCAACGTCTGCAGATTGCCAAAGCGCAACTGGAGGAAGAAGTCTCCCGATTGGAATTTCGTCGGGTGGAACTTGAAAACCGGCACAATCAGTTATCTCAGGACATTGCCCGAGAAGAACAGATTTTGGCAGACAACAATCAAACGCTAACCGCTCTTGATGACGAGCAGAAAGAACTTGAAGAGCAAAGTCAGCAGGTCAGCGAGACTGAAGCACAGTCAAAAGAAGCACTTGAGACTGCCACTACAGCGCTTTCAAAAAGCGAAGCGGAGTTCTCTGATTTAACGGTTAAGTTGGCTGAAGAAAACGCCAAGCGGGACCAGTTGAAGCGGACGTTGGAAGACGCCAAAAACAAGAAAGCCAAGATTGAAGAGCAATCTCAGAAAGTTGCCAGCGACCTTGCTGAAATTGTCTCCCGGATCGATAGCTTGGAAGGGCCCACGGAAAAACGCGCAGAAGTTGCCCGCCTTGAAGCCGAGATTGAAGCCGCAGAACTTGCACTGGGTGAAGCCGAAACTGCCACTGCAAATGCGCGGCTAGAAGAGCAGGAAAACAGAAAGCCGCTTCAGGACGCCGAAGGTCAATTGCGTGAATTGGAAACGGAAGCGCGTACTTTGCGGCAAATTCTGAACCGTGGCGGCCAGGAGTTATTCCCGGCGGTTCTAGAACGTGTGACCATTGAGCCGGGTTTTGAAGCGGCACTGGGCGCAGCATTGGGGGACGACCTCGACGCTTCAATTGAGGAGACTGCTTCAGTGCATTGGGGTGTGGCCGGCGACGGTTCACAAGACCCCAAATTGCCCGAAGGCGTAAAACCCCTGGCCAGCGTTATGAAAGCGCCAATGGAACTTTCCCGCCGTCTCGCGCAAATCGGGGTCGTGGAAAAGTCTGAAGGTGCGGAAAAGTCAAAACTTTTGAAAACGGGTCAGCGGTTAGTCACGGTTGAGGGCGACCTATGGCGTTGGGACGGCTTTGTTGCCAGCGCGGAAGCACCGACGGCGGCAGCGCAACGTTTGGCACAAAAGAACCGTTTGGCAGAACTGGATGGGCTTGCATTGAAGACCCGTGAAGCATTGGGTCAAGCTGAGAAACGATACGATGCCAGCAAAAAACAAACCAGTGACCTGATTGAGCAGGAACTCAAAGCACGAGAATTGGTAAAGGCCAATGTTCGTTTGCTTGGGGAGGCGAGAAACGCCCTGTCAGCTGCGGAGCAGGCGGTTAGCGAATATGCCGCCAAACGCTCTGCGCTGGAGGAAGCAAAAAGCCGCCTGAAACTCGACCTCGAAGAAACAGAAAAGCGTTTGATTGAAACAGATAGTTCACTTTTATCGCTGGTGGACATCTCCCAATCAGAAGCTGACTTGGAGAATTTACGCTCAAAAGTTGCGGAAGACCGCGCAAACCTTGCTGAAGCACGGGCGGCATCTCAGGGTCTTGCCCGCGAAGCAGAAGCGCGGGGCCGTCGCCTTGAAGTAATTCAGGTCGAACGGAAAAACTGGCAGAACCGATTGAAGAACGCGGCGGGTCAAATCGAAACGCTCTCGAAACGCCGTGAAGAGACAGCAGAAGAAATTTCAAAGCTTGCCAATTCACCGGACGAGTATGATGCGAAACGCCGTGATTTGCTGAACCAGTTGGAAACCGCAGAGGCTAACCGGAAGCTTGCTGCGGATACGCTTGCCGATGCTGAGCAAGAGCAGGCCAATGCAGATCGTGCCGCAAAACAGGCAGTTGAGGCATTAGCCTCTGCGCGCGAACAAGTGGGTCGAGCCGAGGAGCGTTTGAACGCAGCGAAGGAACGTCGCGGCGAGGTGGAAGCAAGGATCCGTGATGAGCTTGAATGTCATCCGGCTGATGTTATGGCGCTTGCGGAACTTAAACCTGATGATCCACTTCCTGAGATTGCAAAAGTTGAAAGTAAACTGGAACGCCAGAAGGCTGAGCGTGAGCGCCTTGGTGCCGTCAACTTGCGCGCGGATGTGGAACAGACCGAGATCGAAGAGAAACGATCGGAAATTGTCACCGAGCGTGATGATTTGATTGAAGCTATCGGTAAGCTGCGCTCCGGTATCAATAGTTTGAATAAAGAAGGCCGCGAACGGTTGTTGGAAGCATTTGATGTGGTCAACAAGCAATTCCAACGCTTGTTTACACACTTGTTTGGGGGCGGTACGGCGGAACTTCAATTGATGGAATCCGATGATCCGCTGGAAGCTGGCCTCGAGATCATGGCGCGCCCGCCCGGCAAAAAGCCTCAGACTATGACGCTGCTCTCAGGCGGAGAGCAGGCATTGACCGCAACGGCATTGATCTTTGCGGTATTCCTGACCAACCCGGCACCAATTTGTGTTCTCGATGAAATCGACGCGCCTCTTGATGATCACAACGTTGAGCGCTTCTGCAATCTGATGGATGAAATGTCGGCATCCACGGACACGAAATTCGTTCTTATCACACACAACCCAATAACCATGGCGCGCATGGATCGCATGTTCGGCGTTACCATGGCGGAGCGTGGGGTCAGTCAGCTCGTTTCTGTGAATTTGGAACAAGCTGAAAAATTGCGCGAAACAGCTTAAATTCACATCAGTGGAATTCGATGAGAAGCGCTCCAAGCGCGATCAGGCAGATCACGCCGACCTTGGCAATTGAAACCTTTTCACCGAGAAATACGACACCAATTACGGTTGCGAAAATGATGGAAGTTTCGCGCAGAGCTGCGGCCTCGCTCACCTTGCCAATGCGGGTCGCGAGCATAAGCGTGGCGAATGAGAAAAATGCAATCGAAGCGCCGGTGAACCCTCGAATGATCAAGGGTTTCAGATGTGGTTTCACTTCCATCGCCTGATATCGGCGATACGCAATAACCGGAAACCCGAAGCCTCCAAGGAAAAAGAACCAGGCAAGAAACGTAAAGGGGTTTGCTGTGATCCTAATCCCGTATGCGTCTACGGTTGTGTAAAGTGCCACAAAAAAACCGGCGCCAACGGCGAGAAAGATGGAGGGCAGGAGCGCTGCGCGGATCGAATCGTTCACCTGTTTCTCACGCATGTTGATCCCAGCCAGAGAAATGATTGCCCCCGAAAGGAGCAAAATGCCTGCCCATTGGGATAGCTCAAGGTTTTCTGAAAATACAAAAAGAGCGAGGATGGCCGTAACCAGCGGGCCCGTACCGCGCGCGATCGGATAGACAAGAGTGAACGCACCTTTCGTAAAAGCGGCGGATTGCATCCATTCATAACCCACATGAAAGATGAATGAGACTGCCAGAACAGGAACCAGAAAACCTTCTGGCAGCGGGAATACAAAAAGCGCGAATGGTGCAGCCATAAGCGAGTATGCCAGATTGATTGCACCGCGGTTCAAATAGGGATCGATTCCTTGCTTGTTAAGCGCAGCAAACACCGCATGGGCGAAGGCGGAAACCAATGCAAGTACGAGGGCCAGATCTTCACCGGCCTGTGTGCCGGCAAGATTTACAAAAGATTCGCCCATAAAGTGTGATCCGTTCCGTTTCTAATTCCTTTGTCATTTGATGGATTTAATGCCAAAGGACACGCAGGTATTGCAGGGGAGCCACATGGAAATCAAGGCGATAGTTTTTGATAAGGATGGAACGCTGATCGATTTCGAACAGACGTTTAACCCTGCCACCGTAAAGGTGATTGCCGGTCTCAGCGGTGGTGATCCGGAAAAAGCAAAAGATATCGCCGCAGCGCTTCAATTCGATTTGGATCGTGAAATCGCTCTTCCTGGCTCATTGATTGTGGCTGGGTCTGGCCATGATTTTGCGGCCGCCTTGAAACCGGTTTTGAAGTTTTCAGATGAGGCGCAGTTCGCATCTCATATTGATCGGATTTATGGTGAGATTTGCGTTGAGACTGTGGTGGAACTTCCCGGCATCAGAGAGGCACTTGGCATGCTCAAATCGGCTGATATCGTTTTGGGTATCTGCACGAATGATGCGGAGGCCAATGCGAGGTCGCAAATGGACGTGTTGAAGTTGAGCACGAATTTCACGCATGTGTTTGGTGCAGATTCCGGTTTTGGAGCGAAGCCCGGTCCCGGTATGATTGAAGCGTTTCTGAACAAGGTAAAAGTTCCCCGGGAACAGGTTTTGATGGTGGGTGACAGTCTGCATGACCTGGAGGCTGGAGGCGCTGCAGGTGTAGTGACCTGTGGTGTGGAAACCGGTCCGGCGACGCGATTAGAATTGGAACCCCATGCTCATATGGTTGTTCCATCCGTCGCTGATCTTCCCGCACTTTTATTGTAAATGATTTCGAACTTGACTAACCAAGATCACTGGTAGCTTCACAACCTGATTTTCTTTGCCAAAGAAAATCCTTGCCCGAGGCTCGGTTCGGCGCGAAATAGAAGCGCAATACGCGAAGAATACTTATTCTGGAGGACCCCTATGGGCGGCATCTATGTGGAACGTTGGTCAAGTTCAGCCATCTGGTGTCAACGTTTTGCGCTGTTCCTCCTGCCGTATTTCACGGTCGTGATACTGCTTTACCGCTTTGACAAAATCGAAACCAATCAGCTTTTTGCTTTGATTGGCGTAGGTTTCATGCTCGCGCTCATAGCCTTGGTATTAGCATTGCGAGCGATTTCCGAACTTTGGTCCAAAGGGTATCGCGGAGGCTCAATGGTAATTCGCGGGCTCGTGGCCGTGCTCGTGGTGTTATTGCCGTTTGGCTATTACGCATATCTTGCATTGCAATTCCCCCTTGCGAATGATGTGGCGACAGATGCTTTCAACCCGCCTGATTACATCACTGCGGTCGAGACCCGTGAGCAGTTGGTTGAGAAGGGTGGCAATCCGGTCGGACCCTATGACCGTCCGCATTCTCTGCAGATCATAAACGCCTACCCCAAGCTTCAGCCTCGCCGTTACCCTGCGGGTCCGGAACGGGTACTGGAAGCTGTTCGCACAATCATTCAAGAAAATGAGTGGCCAGTGACGGGGTCGCTGGGGCTGCCAGAGCTTCTAAGTGAAACGGTAGGTGAAACGGAGCTTGCGGATAATAACCAGTCTAATTCGGCGACAAATGACGGCGATACCGCTGAAGAGAATATTGAAGTGCCTGATGATATCTTCATCGAGTTTTTGGAGCGTACTCCGGTTTTCGCATTTGAAAACGATGTTGTTGTGCGGATCATCAGCGAAGATCAAAACACTCTTGTGGATGTTCGCGCTTCTTCCCGTTGGGGGCGTCATGACTTTGGCTACAACGCGAGGCTGATCGAACGGTTTTTAGCGCAACTCGATACTAACCTGTTAGGCATTGCGGGCGAGGGCTAAGAGGAAACCGCAACGTTTCTTCATTGGTGAGATATGGGGATTGGAACCTCAGCCTGCACGAAACTGGCCGTCCAATGCGGGCGGTCCATCACAGATCACTTTTCCCTGGAGAACGAGATCTTCAAGATGGGCAAAGACGGAAAGGCCTGCTGCACTATGAAGGCGTGGGTCAGTATCTTTGTAAATGACCTTCACAATGGCCGAAATAGTTTCATCTCCTGCACGTACCCGCGACAGGACTGCTGTTTCGCGCATTTTCCGATGCGCTTTCAGAGCTCGTACGAACTCCGGCGCTTTTTCCAGTCTGCCGCCATGTCCCGGCAAATAGGTCGTCTCACTTCGCTCCGCCATTTTAGCAAGAGAAGCCATATAATCTGACATGTTCCCATCAGGTGGCGCGACAATGGATGTGGCCCATCCCATGACATGATCTCCTGAAAACAGCATATCCGTATTTTTCAGCGCAAAGCAGGCATGGTTCTTTGTGTGTCCGGGCGTATGGATAGTCTCGAGCGTCCAACCATCGCCAATGATCAATTCACCATCTTGTAGCGCATGGTCGGGTTGAAAATCCCGGTCAGCGGCCGCATCGAGTGCGTTGGTCTCGCCCAAGTGCAATGCCCGTGAATCGCGATGCGGTCCCTCCGCAACGATCAATGCGCCGGTCTTTTCCTTCAGCGGGTTCGCAAGCGGGGAATGATCCATATGGGTATGCGTTACCACAATGTGAGTGACCGTTCGCCCTTCAAGTGTTTTCATCAGCAATTCGAAGTGACTATCGATGGCAGGTCCCGGATCGATGACCGCCACATTCTCATCACCCAGAATGTAAGTGTTGGTTCCATGAAAGGTGAAGGCACTTTCATTGGGTGCGGTAATGCGCTGGATGCCGGACGCAACTTGTACAGCAGCACCATGTGCGGGATCAAATTGAGTTCGGAAAGATGGGCTTGTCATCAACGGTGGTTTCACGTGTTTAAGTGCTTGCGAGCATCTTGCTTACTCAATATACCTTTGAGCCACAACTAATACTGCGGGAGAGACACAATGTCATCGTCAATGAACGGAGCGCTTGCGCCAAGAACAATAAATGCCAATAGCCTATCGTTGGCGCTTTATCCAATCATGGTGGTTTTCGGAATTGCGGTCATTGCCCTTTCGGCGAAAATTCAGGTTCCATTCTGGCCAGTACCCATGACATTGCAGACCCTCGCAATCGCTGGCATCGCCGCTGCTTATGGGCTGCGTTTTGGGCTTGTTACGATTATTGCCTATCTTGCTGCGGGTTACATGGGCGCGCCAGTATTCGCGGGCGCAGCTGCTGGACCTCTTTATTTCGTTGGACCCACAGCAGGGTTTTTGGCAGGCTTCGTGGTTATGACAGCTGTAGTCGGATACATTGCCGACCGCGTCCGCTCTGAGAATTTCTTTGCCCTTTTGGGTGCAATGATCGTAGGCGATGCGCTTTTGTTTGCTCTTGGTTTTGTATGGCTTGGCTTCATGTTCGTGACAGGCAGTGGCAACACGCTTGGTGCAGCGATTGCTTGGGAGAACGGAGTTCAGCCTTATATCTTAGCTGATCTTTTCAAGATGGTTTTGGCAGCTGCTGCAGTGCCTGCGATTAGCGCACTGATGAAGCGGTAACGAAATTTCGTATAAAAAAAAGAGACCCGGCCTTGAGCCGGGTTTTTTGTTTGGCGTTTTGCAGATGCGCAAAAGCGACCCTGTTAATGCGACAGTTCTTTAAGCCCCGCATCAAGGCCTGAGAGCGTCATGGGGAACATCCGCCCGCCAAAAAGTGTCTGGATCATTTGGGTGGATTGCGTATAGCGCCACGCCTTTTCCGATGTGGGGTTAAGCCAGATGGCATTGGTCCATTGGTCAACAGCTCGCCTTAACCAGATTTCGCCGGACTCGGGGTTCCAGTGTTCAACCGAACCACCGGGATAGACAATCTCATAGGGGCTCATGGCGGCATCGCCCACAAAGATCGCCTTGTAATCAGACCCGTAGGTATGGAGTACATCCCAAGTGGACATACGTTCCGTATGCCGCCGCTTGTTGTTTTTCCAGACACCCTCGTAAAGGCAGTTGTGGAAATAGAAATATTCGAGATTTTTCAGTTCCATTCTCGCGGCGGAAAACAATTCTTCCACAAGTTTCACATGGTCATCCATCGATCCGCCAATATCGAGAAACAATAATACTTTCACAGCGTTTCGCCGCTCTGGTCTGGTCTTTACGTCGAGATACCCGTTCTCTGCAGTGGCTCGGATTGTGCCGTTGAGGTCAAGTTCTTCGCTGGCACCATCGCGAACCCAGCGCCGCAGGCGTTTCAGCGCGACTTTGATATTCCGCGTGCCCAATTCCACCGTGTCATCAAGGTTTTTGAACTCTCGCTTGTCCCAAACCTTCACAGCGCGTCGATGTCGGCTTTCATGTTGGCCAATCCGCACACCTTCCGGATTGTAACCATAGGCACCAAAGGGCGACGTGCCAGCAGTGCCGATCATTTTCGAACCGCCCTGATGGCGCTTGTGTTGTTCTTCCAAGCGCTTCTTGAGCGTTTCCATCAGCTTGTCCCATCCGCCGAGAGACTCAATCATTTTCTTGTCTTCATCGGTGAGATGTTTTTCAGCAAGTTTTTGAAGCCATTCTTCAGGAAGCGCTTTCTCTGCAACTTCATCGATAAGCCCGCTTACGCGCTCAACGCCTTTGAAGCTTTCGGAAAACACCACATCAAAACGGTCCAGAAAGCGTTCGTCTTTGACGAGGGCCGAGCGCGAGAGATAGTAGAACGCCTCCACATCATAGGTGACCAAATCCTGCTTGAGCGCCTCAAGCAGGGTCAGGTATTCCCGCAAGGTGACCGGAATTTTGGCTTCTTTAAGCTGTAAAAAGAACGGTAAAAACATGGCGTATTTCTAGCGTGCTGCAGTGTTCTCGCGCAACCACTGATCCAAAACGTCTTTGTTGAAAGTGCCTGCTTCGAGATTTGACAGGATGAAAGTCTCAGCCGCATTTTGCGATGCTGTCGCCTCAATGCCATTGATATCTAAAAAGACCTCCATGACTGCAAATGCTACTCGTTTGTTGCCATCAATAAATCCATGGTTCATGGCAAGACTTTCCCATAGTGCGGCGGCTTCTTCGATTACATCGGAATAGTACCCTGTTTGCGGCCGTAGTAACGCAGCTTCGATTAGTCCCGGATCACGAATACCCTCGCTGCCGCCATATGCAGCAATAAGAACCTCATAGATGTGATAAACATCCGTAAGCGTAAGATAATTTCGCATGGTGAAATTTTATTGGGCTAACGTTTGGTAGAGCTTGTCCCATCGCTTCATACTACGCTGCAACGAGGCGCTAACCTGCGGGTTCACGCCACTTTCTTGGATAATCCGCTTATACGTTTCTGCAGAAATCATGACGACCTGGTCACGGCCGTTCTTTTGAATCATGACAGGCTCGGTCTTGGCATCATCAAGTAATTTGCCAAACTGATTTTGCGCTTCGGTAGAACTAACAACGCGGATATTCATAGCCATACTCCAAAATAGATTATCGAAATTATGCCTAAAATACCTAATTTAGTCAATTTAAGAAATAGATTGTGGCACAGCACCAACTACGCACCAATCTTCTCAATATCGTAGGGCGTGCCCTGATAGACCTGATTGATCCAATTGCCGAACAAGAGATGCGCATGCGAGCGCCAACGATTTTGTGGCGGTAGTTCCGGGTTATCGGACGGATAATAATTGTGCGGAACCTCAATCGGTGTGCCGTTGGCGATGTCGCGCTCATATTCTTCTTTCAAAGAGAATGAGTCATATTCAATATGATTGAAAATATAGAGCCGGTTCCCTTGCTTTTCATGGATAAGACAGGGTCCGGTGACATCGGACTCCATAAGTATTTCAAGTCCGCTCTCAGGCTTGATGTCCGCGGAAAGAACTTCTGTCCACCGCGATACCGGGATTTGGAAATCATCTGAAAAGCCACTCAAATAGGGTGAAGCCGGTTTTAGGTTGCGATGGCGGTAGACCCCGAATGCTTTCTTTTCCAGTTCATATTTCGGAATCTGATGGAAGTAGTTGATTGCAGCCATGGCGCCCCAGCAGATGAAGAGGCTGGAGTGAACATTTGTCAGTGTCCAATCAAAAATCTGCTTCAACTCATCCCAATACGTCACCTCTTCGAAGGGAAGGGTCTCAATGGGGGCGCCTGTTATGAGGAAGCCATCGAACTTGCGGTCTTTGATCTCTTCCCACGTGTTGTAAAAGTCGATCAGATGCCCTTCCGATGTGTTTTTCGATTGGTGGCTCCCAATACGCACGAGCGTCAGTTCAACCTGTAGCGGCGTCGCCCCAATCAGCCGTGCGATTTGGGTTTCAGTGCGAATTTTGTTGGGCATCAGGTTTAACAATGCAATTTGCAATGGCCTTATGTCCTGACGGTTTGCATCAGTTTCCTTAAGGAGTTGAACCCCCTCGGTTTCAAGGGTTTCGCGGGCAGGCAACCCGTCGGGGATGCGTATAGGCATATTCCAGGTCCTCTTTAGCGAGTTGTTTAACGTGGTTGCAATTCGGCGAAATCACCACGAATTTCAAATACCTATAAAATGACGTGCGAGCTTGGTCAATTCAAGGTAATGCGAGCCTATAGAGAGCAGCGACCGCACGCATTCTCAGTTTGGTACAACTGTTCTAACAGAATGGGTTTGCCGCTCAGCCCCGTCCCTGCTGCTTGGCCATAAATGCAAGTCGCTGAAGAAGATGCACATCCTGTTCGTTCTTCAGCAGAGCGCCATGAAGTTTTGGCAGCGCATCGGTTGCATTGCCGCGCAGGTCGGCAGCATCCACATCATCAGATACCAGAAGTCTAATCCAGTCGAGTGCTTCGGAAGTGGAAGGCTTTTTCTTTAGCCCCGGTGTCTCGCGGAGTTCGTAGAATTGGGTAAGCGCTTCCCGGACAAGCGATTTTTTGATGCCGGGATAGTGAACATCAACGATCTGCTCAAGCGTCTCCACTTCCGGGAACTTGATGTAGTGAAAGAAACAACGGCGCAAAAAAGCGTCCGGCAGCTCTTTTTCGTTGTTAGATGTGATGATGACGATCGGACGCTTGTCGGCCTTCACGGTCTCATTGGTCTCGTAAACATGGAATTCCATGCGATCGAGTTCCTGCAACAGATCGTTTGGAAATTCGATATCAGCCTTGTCGATCTCATCGATCAGCAGCACAACTTTTTCATCTGCTTCGAAAGCTTCCCAAAGTTTCCCGCGACGGATGTAATTCTTCACGTCATGCACGCGTTCGTCGCCTAATTGGCTGTCGCGCAACCGTGAGACGGCATCGTATTCGTACAGCCCTTGTTGTGCTTTGGTGGTGGACTTCACGTGCCATTCGATCAAACGTAGGCCCAGTGATGTTGCAACCTGTTTGGCAAGTTCTGTTTTGCCCGTGCCGGGCTCGCCTTTCACCAGGAGCGGACGTTCCAGTGCAATGGCCGCGTTTACAGCAACGGTAAGATCATCTGCTGCCACATAAGATTGGGTGCCTTCAAAACGCATGAGAAATCCTTAAAACTCGTTTCGGATGTGTGTTTACCTATCTAGAGAGATGAGAGCAAGGTGGGTCAAAAAACCCTGAAATTTTCTATTTCAAGTGCTTGCGGGCCGTGTGTCTTGCCGCTATAGAGATCGCCTACCAGTTGGGGTGTAGCCAAGCGGTAAGGCAACGCTTTTTGGTAGCGTGTACCGTAGGTTCGAATCCTACCACCCCAGCCACTTTCTCTTTTATTGACTAATCATTGTCTGATGTGCCCGCACCCGCACCCGCAAGCCGGGATTGTTCAGTTGCTGGTGCATACGTTTTCGCTGCAAATCGATTTAGAACCGCGATGGACCGATCTCGGTCAGCACCGATCCGCGTTTTAGCGGCTGGCGATACACTCGCATGAACGTGTGTTTCCAAGGCCACTTGCTGCGGCGAAACCGGTTTAAGGTTGCCCGCATGTTCGGCAATTCCGGCGCAACTGAACGTGAGACTTCCACCTCCCCAAGAAAGCCTAGCAGGATCGTTACCAACGTTCAGGGAAAGAAACGGTGCCAATAGAAGAGGTTGGAGAACCGATAGGTTTTCACCAAGTTCAGTAACTTGCGTGTCAGAAATCCATGTTCCCTGAGTAATCGGGCACTGATCTGCGGTCATGGATGGCTTCTCTTCAGTTTGGACCAGATATGCCGCAAGCGTATCAACACCCGGTAATCCGCACCGCTCCAACCAATCAACGCAAAACGCCGCTTCTTCCGCAAGCCCCCACGGGAGACCAGCGCCCTTGGTTGCTTTTACGCAAAGGGAGCGGATTTCGCCAAACGACCAACTCATGCGTGCGTGATGCTGGGATAAACCGATTGATCGGGATCGATATCCGCCAATTCATCGGGGTATGGCGCATTCTGATACATGGTGATCCGAACCCACCGATCTGATCTCGGATCAAATTTGGTCGCTCCGAAAAATGAAAGTTTGCACCGCAGGAGATCGATCGGGAGCATGGCTTCATCGATGGTATTGTCGTGAATTTCACCATAGGGCGCAGCAGCGATCACCTGAACCCGTCGCACAATCTGGCGGTGTTCCGGATGTGCCATCAAGAATGCCGCAATCGTCTCGTTCCCATCCCAAACCGTCAGTTCTGCCTGTAGGCGTTTCACGTCCCGCGCGGGTGCCAGTGGCTGTTCATAAGCTTCAATCGGCTCTGAAAAACGATCGCCAAGGCGGGGTTCGAGTTTTTCCTCTGAGGTGTACCAAACCCGAGAATTTGCTGAATCCCTAGTGAAGTCCAGTTCGTCACACCAGTGATACAGGTCTGCAATCAAGGCAGAAAGTTGAGCCACTGTCTGACTGCCATCGATACGGAACTGGCTCACTTCGTCAGCATTCATCGATGACGAAAGTTCATCAACCAGTTCCGGGTAGGGCTCCAGAATAAGAGATGCCAGCAATTCCTGCCCCTCGAGTGACAATGCCGTTTCCGACCATACGCATAAAGCATTCCAGGGCTGTGCGGCTTCCAGGGCGCCCGAATTCACATGATCGATTAGTCGCTCAATGTCTTTATTCAATTCGTTGATTTTTTCGATTTGTAATGGGTGCTCTGAATGCCAGCTCAAAGCATTTGCTTTGGCTTTTCTAAGAAGATCAACGAACTGATCGGCTTTCTCCGCACTTGCGCGCTCCACGTTGCAAACACGCGCAATCGCAGTCTCGCGGGCATATATCCAGGCATGAATTAATGACGGGTGGTTGATCAAAAATGGTGCCATACCAAGACCAGTGGAATTACCAATCCCCAACCGGCGTTTGAGCGCCGGATCAAGTTTGACCGCCCGGCTACCGCCCTTCACCGCTGCAAGGTGTTCAACCCAATCCGCAGCAAAGGTACGGATCAACCAAACGGAAAGAAGTTCGGGTTGAAACGATCCTGAAAATTCATTGCGTTCTGCCCACACAGTGCGATCCGCGGCACCAAATTTTCCCGAACCATAAACGGCGGTGGTCCGCATCAGATACCCCACCTTGTCAATCTCTTTACGGTCGGGTTGCTGACCGTTTGACAGTCGCTCCAGCACGTGAGCGAACAAACGCACCGATTTATTCGCCCGCGACAGGCAAAACTCTTTGCCGGAGATACGCCCTGCCTCTTGTAACGGCACGTTCCGCGACAAGCGCTCAATATCTTCTTCCGTCGGCTCACCATCAAACAGTGTGAAAGTAGCATCCCACGCCTCCGCGATCACACGGTCTGAGCGCAACTCATCTGCAAGTTCATGCGCGAAAGCCACAAGCGTATAGTTTCGCACACCGTTCGATATCCGATAGGTGGCGACCCCAACGCCTTTCTCATCAAGATCAAAGATCGGTCGGTCAACCTGCCAGTTTTCATTGCGTAAACGACGGAGCAACACCCGCATAAAACTAAGTCTGGACTGATGAAATGAACCCATACGTGCAAGACGCATCACAGTCGCTGGTGGTCGTAGCGCGACTGTTTCCAGGCTTTGGTTATGCTCGACCTTCATGCACTGTCTCCCACAGGTCCAAAACTGGCATCATAAAACCGCAGCCAATTTTCTCCCATAATACCAGCAATCTCAATCTCTGAAAATCCCGTCTGCTTCAGTCCATTTTCCAGATTGTCGAAATGGCGATTGTCTTGAAACCAAGTGGGCATAGGCGGGAAGCCGGCATTGTCGGCAGACCCTTCGCCATAATCGATTTCCTTGGACCATCGGCCAACCCGCATCCATTCCACAACACTATCGGGTTGGTCCTGGCACAAGTCTGAACCGATGCCGATGTTTTGAACGCCCATTAGTTCCGCTGTTTTGGCTATCATTTCGCAATAGCTTTGCAGGGTGCAGTCAGAGCCGTCTTTCAAGTGATGCGGGTAGAGAGAAAACCCAAGCATCCCACCGGAAGCACCGAGCGCTTTGAGCACCTCGTCTGATTTATTGCGCAGCGCGCTATGCCAAAATGACGGGTTGGCATGGGTAATCGCGATCGGACGTTCAGAATACTCGATGGCTTCCAGGGTCGAGCGTTCAGCAGAATGGCTCATGTCGACGACGAGCCCGACGCGGTTCATTTCCCGGACCACTTGCTTGCCCATTCGAGTAAGCCCAGTATCGTCAGTCTCGTAACACCCGGTCGCAAGCAATGATTGGTTATTATAGGTAAGTTGCATGAAGCGCGCACCAAGCGTGTGGCAAATCTCGACCAAACCTATGTCATCTTCAATCGGAGATGGATTTTGAAATCCGAAGAATATGGCGGTCTTGCCTTCAGATTTTGCCAGCCGCACGTCAGTGCCCGTCCGTCCATGGAAAATTAGTTCTGGAAATTGTTCAAACCAACGGTTCCATCGTTCTATATTCGCTACGGTTTCACGGAAGTTTTCATGATAGCAGATCGTGGCGTGGACCGCGTCGACGTTGCCTTCGCGCATCTGGCGGAAGATTTTTTCCGACCAGTTTGCATATTGCAGATTATCTATTCGATGCATCTTCAAACCCCTGCAATACGTTCACCGTATTGATGCCGATTTCCTCCACCGCATATCCGCCTTCCATCACGAATTGCGTAGGTAGGTTTAGCTGCCCAAGGTCTTGACCATAGGTGAGGAAATCATCACTGGTCAATTTGAAAAAACTGATCGGATCACGCTCAAATGTATCCGTGCCCAAAGACACGATAAGAGCTTCTGCGTCGTAGGAATTTATCTTTTCCAAAGACTTTTTCAGACAGTCACGCCACGGCGCGAACGGCGTTCCGGGTGGCAAGGCAAAGTTCACGTTGTATCCTTCATCGGCACCTGTTCCGGTCTCGTCTTCATACCCGAGGAAATGCGGAAAGGCGTCTTCCGGTCTGCCATGAATTGAAATGAACAGGACATCTTCGCGGTCGTAGAAAATGTCCTGCGTGCCGTTCCCGTGATGGAAATCCACATCCAATATGGCGACACGTTCTGCGCCCTGGTCTAGGAGTGACTGCGCTGCAAGAGCCGCATTATTAAAGAAGCAATACCCGCCATACATATCGAGCGCCGCATGATGGCCGGGTGGGCGGCATAGAGAAAATACGGCGCCTTGCTGAACGAGACGTGCCGCTCCTTCCAATGCCACATTGGCACTCGCCCTCGCCGCTGAATATGTGCCTTGAGTGATGGATGTTTCCGCTGCAAGGGCATAGTAGCCAAGCTTGCCGTCGATGTCTGTGGGGCAGCGTTGCTGCATGCGCCGTGCCGGCCAAGAGGCTGCAATTGCCTCGCCTTCCATACCGGCTGCGACCCATTCATCCCAGACAGTTTCAAGGAATGAAACATAGCCTGCATCATGGATTGCCAAGAGGGGGGCCGTGCCAAAATCACGGGGGGCAATCACATCGCCTAACCCCTGCGATTGAATGCGTTCAAGAATAAAATCCATCCGTGATGGTTTTTCGAAAGGTGCAATAAGCTGCCCGCCGAGCAACTCCGTTTTTGCGTCTCGCTTGCGATGGTCTTCAGAATAGATGGTCAACATGAAGATTATGACCGGATGATTGCGGGATCGCGGGTCATCCCTTTTTCTTCCAACTCAGACAGATAATCATTCCATTTTTGCTCGAGGTTCTGGCCCAGTTCACGGAAGTATTTCCATGTGAAGATACCAGTGTCGTGCATATCGTCGAAGGTGATCCGTACCGCATAATTGCCGACCGGTTCCATGGAAAGAATGCCCACTTCTCGCTTACCACCAATCGTCTTGCGTTGTTCCGGTGAATGGCCCTGAACTTCGGCCGAAGGTGATAGCACGCGCAAAACCTCCGCGCTTAACTCGTAGCTCTCGGTATCACTGAATGCGATCTCCAAAGACTTGCGATCTTTTCGAACGGTAAGTTTCGTTGGGTTCATTCTTAATTTCCCATTGCAATTGAAAGCAAATTACCTTTGATTTTTCGAATGGACCAGAATTCGATTGATCACAAGACTCTTGTTGCAAACCTGACTGACGATCAAAGGTTAAGCCTCACCGAAAAGTCAGACCTAGCGGGGCTATGGATGACGGCTTCGCATGTCGTCGGCCTGTTGTTTACTGGGGTTTGGATCACAGGTAGTTTCGAATTTTGGCAAGTCGCATTAGTGCTTCACGGCATACAACTGGTTTTCTTATTCACTCTGCTGCACGAAACCTCTCACAATACGCCATTTGCGTCACTATTCTTAAACCGTTGGGTGGGGCGTATTTGTGGATTTGTTTTGTTTTTGCCGGCCGAATGGTTTCGGTATTACCACTTGGCCCATCACCGCCATACACATGATCCCAAACACGACCCTGAACTCGCCGGCCCACCCATTAACACCTTGGCTCGCTATTGGTTTGTTGTGAGTGGGCTTCCGATCTGGAAGTTTCATTTCAAGACTTTGTTTGAAAACGCCTTGGGAAATGTTGGTTACGATTACCTGCCCGATGCAGCCCGACCTCGCGTTACCCGGGAAGCAAGAATGATGCTTTTAATATACAGCGGGCTTTTGGCGGGAAGTTTGTATTTCACGACAACGACACTTCTTTTTGTTTGGATCGTTCCCACAATTTTGGGACAGCCGTTCCTGCGGCTTTACCTGCTGGCGGAACACAGGCGCTGCCCGCATGTGGCAAACATGCTGGAAAACTCAAGAACCACTTACACCAATTCCATTGTGCGCTGGCTTGCCTGGAACATGCCCTATCACGCCGAGCACCACGCTTATCCCGCAGTTCCTTTCCATAAACTCCCTGCGTTTCATGAAGTCGCAAAGAGGCATTTGCAAACCACACAAACCGGATATACGGCTTTCAATAAAGATGAGATTACAGCGTTGATGGGAGGTAAGCGACGTGAACAAGTCTTATGATGCGATCATAATCGGTGCGGGTGTAATTGGTGCATGCACCGCATTTGAATTGACAAAGAAAGGCTGGAAAACACTCTCCATCGACAAATTGCCGGAAGCAGGCCACGGTTCAACGTCCGGGTCTTGTGCGATTATCCGGACATATTACT
>CAWUJX010000008.1:0-51106 GCA_963922635.1 uncultured Hyphomicrobiales bacterium
ACGTGTGCTCTTCCGATCTCCTTTGGTGGTCTGCTCATCACGGTTCTAGGCGCACGTTTTCTAGTCTCGGGCTCGGTTCTTGCCGCCCAAGCCATCGGATTATCCGAAGCGGTAATTGGACTTACGATCGTTGCCATCGGAACTTCCATGCCCGAACTGGTCACATCGATCATTGCCGTTCGAAAAAATCAGGGTGACGTGGCAGTCGGCAATGTGTTGGGCAGCAGCATTTTTAACATACTTGGAATTCTTGGGGTGACGGCAATTGTGCAACCCATGCTCGTTCCGCCGGAAATCATCCGGCTTGATGTTTGGGTCATGATGGCTTCTGCACTTTTGCTGTTCACCTTTGCGAGAACAGCTTGGCGACTGACGAGATGGGAGGGCGCTGTGCTCCTCGGCATTTATGGCTCATATATGGGTTGGTTATTGCTCTAATCCTCATCAGGTCCTGCAACAAAACTCATCCAAAGCTACAGATCCGTTACGCCACCTTCAGGATTTTTGAAGGGTGCAGAGGCCTCACCGGCCTCCACCTGTTTATCATGGGTAAGCGCCCAATGTACCGTGGGAAATGCAATCTCATCCCATGGAATATCATCCCAATCGAATAATCCCACCTCCAAGCTTTCTTCACCAGCTGAAAAGTCCGGCGTGTTTAACGTGGCACGATAAATAAGCTGCACTTGAGAAAGACGCGGCACCGTATAGACCGCAAGCAGACTGCTGAGATTGAGGTCGGCATTAGCCTCCTCCCGCGCTTCACGCCGCGCACCATCTTCGGGCGTTTCCTGCAATTCCATATAACCGGCAGGAATGGTCCAAAACCCTCGGCGTGGTTCGATTGCACGGCGACACAATAAAATCTTTCCCTCGTGGCGCACGACGGAACCGACCACGATCTTCGGGTTTTCATAATTGACGAATGCGCAATGGTCACACACGTCGCGACCATGGGTATCGCCATCCGGCATACGACGGCTGAAAGAAGGTTTGAGGAAATCATTCATGCGCCGTTAGCTAGCGCCGCCCAACTGTTCTTCAAGCAATGGCATGATGACGGTTTTCAGCGCAACCGGGCTGATGGGCCCCACATGTTTGTGAAAGATCACACCATCTTGGTTTACGAAGAATGTTTCAGGCACACCGTATACCCCCCACTCGATCGACGCGCGGCCATTGCGGTCCACACCAATCACATCATAGGGATTTCCCAGTTCAGCCAGAAAACCAAGGGCGTTATCAGTGCTGTCTTTGTGGTTCAGGCCGATAACCTGAAAACGATCATCGTTACCCAGTGCCACGATCTGGGGATGCTCCTGCCTGCAGGGCACACACCATGAGGCAAAGACGTTCACGATGGAAATTTTCCCCTTCAGCGTATCAGCACCGATTCCGGGCAGATTGCTCCCCTGCAATTCCGGCACTACGAGTGTTGGCGCAGGCTCGTTCAGAAGAGCCGAAGGAAGCTGTGACGTATTCCGGCCCTCTGTTGAAAGTAGAGAATAAAACAAAGCGGCAAGGCCCAGAAAAATCGCAAGCGGCAGAATCGCGATCCAGATGCCGGAGCGTTTGGGTTTCACATCAGCTGTCATTTTTGGAAGCCCGTTTTGCGTCCAGACGTTTCAGTTCTGCCTTGCGCACGCCATGGGTTCGCCAGATCACCAAAGCTGAGATCGCAAGGGCAAAGAAAGAAATCGCATAAGATGGAATGATGAACGCCGCGTGTTCGCCGAACATGGATCATTTCCTCCGGGCAGACTTGATTTTGATCGCGCGGATACGGCGCGCCAACACTTCATTACGCATGGACATCAAATGCAATGTGAAAAAGATTGCCGCGTATGAAAGCCCCATGATCAAAAGCGGTATCAGGTAAACTGCCGACATGGCGGGTGCATCGAAATGCGAAACACTCGCTGGCTGATGGAGCGTATTCCACCAGTCCACGGACCATTTGATAATGGGAAGCAAAGGTGCGCCGACCAAAGTCATGATCGCAAGGGGTTGGGCGGCCTCGGCTGGTTCATCAAACGCTTTAGACAATGCGATCAGGCCAAGATAGATGATCAGCAGGATCAGAACCGATGTCATGCGTGCATCCCACTCCCACCAGGTTCCCCACATGGGCTTGCCCCAAAGCGATCCGGTGGCGAGCGCCAGGAAGGTAAAAACAGCACCAAGCGGGGCAGCCGCACGAAGCGATACATCCGCCAAGGGGTGCCGCCAAACAATCGTTCCAATCGCAGAACCACACATCACTGAATATGTCATCAAGCTAAGCCACGACGCAGGCACATGAATGAACATGATAAGAACCGTGTAACCCTGCTGATAATCTTCCGGCGCATTAAGAGACAGATAAAGCCCGATTGCCAACAACAAGAATGTTATGCCGCCAAGAATAGGAATCGCACGATCCGCAAACGCCATGAAGCGCGTCGGATTGGCAAGATTCCAAATGCGGGCTGGTTTTGCAGTGGTTGCGTCAATGCTCATGGGTTCGATATGGCTTCACATTCCTCAATTCGTCAGTCGGCAGAATGCCGCAGCATCACACTCGCTGCAAGAGGACCTAACACCGATGTGAAGAGGGTTACAGCACAAAGGATCAAGAAAGGAGCTGTAAACGGTGCCGGGTCTGTCAGAGCGCCTGTGATCGACGCAATGCCAAAAACCAGAACCGGTATCACCAACGGCAGAACCAGAACCGAAATGAGCATTCCGCCACGTGGCAATTTGACGGCAACTGCTGCACCCGCAGCACCGATAAACGAGATAGCCGGGGTGCCAGCCAGCAGCGTAATCATGGTGGCGCCAATACCAAAAGGAGAAAGATTGAGCATTATCCCAAACACGGGCACAGCCAGGACGAGCGGCAATCCCGTCATCAGCCAATGGGCAAGTGCTTTTACAAAACACGTCAACATTAGCGGATGCGATTGCATAACCAGAAGATCGAGCGAGCCATCTTCACGGTCTTGCGCGAACATACGGTCAAGACCAAGCAGGCTTGCCAGCAATGCCCCAATCCAAAGAATTGCCGGAGCAAGTTTCATGAGCAAATTCGTATCCGGCCCCACAGCAAAGGGGAATACGGTTACGACAGCAAGAAAGAACAAAACGCCGGTTAGCGCTCCACCTCCGGCCCGCCACGCCAGAATTGTTTCTCTTCTGAGAAGCGCAATCATTCAACACTTCTCGGTCGGCGCAGGAAACCTGAGAGGTGAAAACAGCCATAGCTAAGTTCAATAAAGAAACTGCCGATCGCTTTGCAGATGTGACTCATGGCCAGATAGTCGAGAACGGATGTTTTCATCTATGCACCAATCTCTAGCGTTTTGGTGCGCTCTAGCCCAAGCGGCAAATGGGTTGCGGCTATAAGGATGCCATCGTCCTCCACAAAGGCTTTGGCAAGCGATGTGAAAAGCTTCACCGATTGGGCATCAAGACCGGAGGTAGGTTCATCCAAAATCCAAATCGGGCGATCGGAAACCAGCAATCGGGCGATGGCGACCCGCCGCTTCATACCGGCAGAAAGATAATTGAACGGCAGATCAATCGTATGGGCAAGGTCCACTTCTTCTAGGGCTTGCTCAACATTCAGCAAAGCTTCGCCCATGAATTCCTGCCAGAACTCAAGGTTCTCCCTTACACTGAGCGCCATCTTCATGCCGTTCTGGTGGCCCAAATAATGGCAATATTCCCGAACCGGATTTTCAAACTGCTTTCCGGTTTCATCCGTCAGCGTAACGTCACCACTCGCAAGAGGTAGTAATCCCGCGATACCCCGCAAAGTGGTAGATTTACCGGAACCGTTTTCACCCGTGACAACAAGAGCTTCACCTGAATTAAGTTCAAGTGAAATGCCGGAGACGATTTCTTCGCCTCCCCGTTCAATTGTCATGTCATTGATCGTGAGCCTCATCGGAAATTCTTTAGCCCCATAAACCAGACGCGACTAGCCCCCACGATACATTCGCATGTGACCGTGAAACTCTTCACACGATTTGCGTTTTTGCTTATAAAGACGCGAAAACGCAAGGTTTCAGTTTCCTTATGGCGTCACATGCAACCCTGATCGATGGAAATCTTACATGTTGAATTCACACGACAGCTTCAAATGCAAAAGCACCATGACCGTGAACGGCAAGGAGTTCACATACTATTCACTGGCGAAAGCCGAGGCGAACGGCCTTGAGGGCATTTCCAATCTGCCGTTTTCCCTGAAGGTATTGCTTGAAAACCTGTTGCGCTTTGAAGATGGCCGCTCCGTTACTGCTGATGACATCAAGGCAGTGGCCGAATGGCTCAACACCAAGGGTTCTGCGGAAACTGAAATCGCCTATCGACCTGCCCGTGTGCTCATGCAGGATTTCACCGGCGTGCCCGCAGTGGTGGATTTGGCAGCAATGCGGGATGCCACTGCAAAGCTCGGTGGCGACACAAAGGCGATCAACCCACAGGTTCCCGTTGATCTCGTCATTGACCACTCGGTTATGGTTGACTTCTTTGCCAATGAAAAAGCGTTCACCATGAATGTGGATCGGGAATATGAGCGCAATGGCGAGCGCTACACGTTCCTTAAATGGGGTCAGCAAGCGTTTGACAATTTTCGCGTTGTGCCGCCCGGAACCGGAATCTGCCATCAGGTTAATCTTGAAAACCTTGCGCAAACTGTTTGGACCAAGGAGATCGACGGCACGACAGTCGCTTATCCTGACACCCTGGTTGGGACCGACTCCCATACGACCATGGTCAACGGACTTTCCGTTCTGGGCTGGGGCGTGGGTGGAATTGAAGCTGAGGCCGCAATGCTGGGCCAACCGATCACCATGCTGGTTCCAGAAGTCATTGGTTTTGAACTGACGGGCAAGCTCACTGAAGGGACGACCGCCACTGATCTTGTGCTGACGGTAGTTGAGATGCTCCGCCAGAAAGGCGTGGTGGGCAAGTTTGTGGAATTTTATGGTTCCGGCCTGTCAAACCTATCCCTCGAAGATCAGGCGACCATTGCCAACATGGCCCCGGAATATGGCGCCACTTGCGGCTTTTTCCCGGTGGATGAAGACACCCTTGAATATCTGCGGTCAACCGGACGCGACGCAGATCAGGTTGCACTTGTGGAAGCTTATTCAAAAGAGCAGGGCATGTGGCGCGCGGACGACACACCGGATCCGGTATTCTCTTCCACGCTTTCATTGAAACTGGAAGAAGTGGTTCCTTCAATCTCCGGACCGAAACGTCCGCAAGACCGCGTGGTTCTTGCCCACGCAGACACGGAATTTGCAAAAGCTGCTGAAGGCATCAAGTCCGGCAATATCCTTAAGAAAGGTGAAGAAAAGCGCTTCGAAGTCGCCAATTCGAATTACAAGATTGATGACGGCGATGTGGTGATCGCAGCGATCACATCCTGCACGAATACATCCAACCCATCGGTGATGATCGGAGCAGGGCTCCTCGCGCGAAACGCCCGGGCCAAAGGTCTCACGGTAAAACCGTGGGTAAAAACATCCCTTGCACCCGGCTCACAGATCGTGACTGACTATCTAGAGAAAGCCGGTCTACAAGATGATCTTGACGCACTCGGTTTCAATCTGGTCGGGTATGGCTGCACAACTTGTATCGGAAATTCGGGCCCCTTGCCCGAACCTATCTCAAAGGCGATAAACGAGAATGACGTTCTCGCTTGTTCGGTATTGTCAGGAAACCGGAACTTCGAAGGCCGCGTCAGCCCCGATTGTCGCGCCAATTATCTGGCTTCACCGCCATTGGTCGTTGCCTACGCGATCGCCGGCTCACTCCACGTGAACCTGAACACGGATCCACTCGGACAAGACCAGGACGGCAATGATGTATACCTCAAAGACATCTGGCCGTCGTCCACCGAGATCGCAGACCTGATCCGCACATCCATCAATGAGGAAATGTTCCATACCCGCTATGGTAATGCATTTACAGGCGATGCAGGCTGGCAGGAAATCGAAGTGGAGGGTGGCGAGACTTACGGTTGGACCAGCCAATCAACCTACGTGCAGAACCCACCGTATTTTGAAGGCATGACCATGGAGCCAGAACCAATCGAGGACATTAAAGGTGCCCGTATCCTGGGTCTTTTTGCAGACTCTATTACCACGGACCACATCTCTCCAGCCGGATCATTCAAAGCGGATACGCCCGCCGGTGGATATCTCACCGACCGTCAGGTCAGACCGATTGATTTCAACTCCTATGGCTCTCGCCGCGGGAACCATGAAATCATGATGCGCGGGACCTTTGCCAATATCCGTATCAAAAATCAGATGCTCGATGGCGTAGAAGGCGGCTTTTCGAAACATTATCCATCAGGTGAACAGGGTGCCATGTATGATGTGGCCATGCGCTACAAGGAAGAGGGCGTGCCGCTCGTCATCTTTGCAGGCAAGGAATACGGCACAGGTTCATCGCGTGATTGGGCGGCTAAAGGAACGCGTCTGTTGGGCGTGAAGGCTGTGATCACTCAGTCTTTTGAGCGTATCCACCGCTCCAATTTGATTGGAATGGGTGTATTGCCTCTCGTATTCACTGGTGACGACAGCTGGGAAAGCCTAGGAATGAAAGGCGATGAAAAAGTAACAATCGCTGGCCTAGACGATTTGAAACCACGCCAGATGATCAAGGCAACAATCGAGTTTTCGAACGGTGAAACCAAGATCATCGATCTTCTAGTACGCGTCGATACGGAGGATGAACTGGACTACTACAAAGCAGGTGGAATTCTTCATTACGTGCTGCGCAACCTTAACCGCGCTGCATAATCTGCCATCTACTTAACCTAAGAGGCCGCAGTTAAATGCTGCGGTCTTTTTTTCTGGTGTGAGCGGCCGGACACAAATTCGTGTCCACACTCGTTTGTGAGTCGCATATTACCGACGCTTTCCCTATTTTGGCGTGAGAAATTTAGTTGGAGACACCAAATGTCGAACGTTACGACATTCATCTCAAAAATGCTCGCGGCCGCATCATTGGTCATGATGACAGCTGCCACCGCGTCTGCCGTCACGATCAAGAAACCGACCGCTGTTGTTGAACTTTTCACCAGCCAAGGCTGCTATTCCTGCCCGCCCGCTGACAAAATAGTTGGTGAATTTGCGCAAAAAAACGAAGTATTGGCCATCAGTCGACACGTGGACTACTGGGATTATCTCGGTTGGAAAGACTCGTTCGGCATGAAAGCAAATACTGAGCGCCAATATGCCTACGCACGAGCATTGAAAGAGCGACAAGTGTATACACCGCAGGCCGTCATCAACGGGCGAAGCCACGCGGTTGGCTCAAAGAAAGATAAAATACTGGCGCAAATCAGTGCATTTGAGAACACGCCCCAGGGGCTGACCGTGCCGGTTGAAGTGGCCGTAAGCAATGACCGGGTTTCTATCAACGTAGCCGCCCACCAGGATGCGAAAAACGCCACTGTCTATATTTTTTCCATGCGGAGAAAAGAAGACGTGAAAATTCCCCGCGGTGAGAATGGTGGTAAAACGCTTACCTATCATAACGTTTTGCAAAATGTGCAAACGCTGGGAATGGTAAAACCTGAAGGCCTCAGCGCCGAATTCCCCCTCTCTGAGCTAAAACGGAATGACAGTGATTGCCATGCAATCATCCTGCAAAGCAACGATGCCCAAGGAAATCCGGGCGCGATCGTTGGGGCTATATATCTAACCGATCTCTAAATTTTCCCTGACTGAAGAAGCCTAAGACAAAGAAAAAAGGCCGACTTCTAAAAGCCGGCCTTAAGGAAATATGGGGATTTTGTCGCTCCAGATTGTGTGGTCCGGTTCAATGACGCCCGGGGGCTGGGGGGGCTGAAAACCGGTGGCCTTCGAACCGGACCGTCTGAGGCAACATGAATAATATGATCAACGATCATGTTCAGATGAGGCTCATAATGGGGCAATTTAAGGGCAATTGAATTTTCTGAAACGTTCGGGATTGCCAGTATTATTTAGCGCCCACAGGGCACCCGAAATGAATGGTGGCTTGCAAAATCGGGAATTCAATTTCATGATGCGTCCCATGAAGCATGCAAACTCGACGAACATAATTCCCCTTCACACTAATCCGCCGCAAAAGGCGCCGGAGCTCGTTATGTTCCAGCGCCGCGAATTAGACGCGCTGATTCAATTATATAGCTCGAGGGTTGGAACCGGGGAATGGCGCGACTACGCAATTGATATGCTCAAAGACCGCGCGGTATTTTCCGTATTCAAGCGTGCGAGCGAGGTACCAATTTACACCATTGAAAAGCAACCCAAACTGGCCCGCAGACAGGGCGAATGGTCGGTGGTCAATGCAAACGGATTGATTCTCAAGCGAGGTCATGACCTGCAGACGGTGCTTAAAGTTTTGAAAAAAGAACCCAAGCTGACCGCGGTCTGAGCCGCTGCCGTACGCCAACTTTATATTCTTTTCTGTTTCACAAACAAAAACGGCGCCCGAAGGCGCCGTTCTAATTTCAGCTTGGGCTGAGACGATTACTCGTCGCCACCCATAATGCCAAGAATGTTCAGGATGTTGATGAACATTGAGATGAAGCTACCGTACAGCAGGAACGCGCCGAAGATCGACTTGCGTGTTGCCACGTTTGAATCATCACCAGCATAATACATGTTCTTGATTTCCTGTGTTTCCCAAGCGGTAATCGCTGAGATCAACAGCACGTAAACGCAAGAGATGATCAGGCTGAACGTCGTGCTCTGCATGAAGTAGTTCACAACCATCGCGATGATCACACCGATCATTGCCATCGCAGCAAACTGGCCGATCCCTGACAGATTCTTCTGCGTAGTGTAACCAATGACACTCATCGCACCGAACAGTGCTGCGGTAATCGCAAACGCCTGAACAACCATTTGTGGTGCGGCGCTGAGATATACCATCATCATCGGAGCGATTGCGACGCCCCAGAGTGCGGCATAGCCCCAAAAAGCACCATGTGCCACGGCAGTGCTGCGTGAATTCAAGATCATTGTTGGGCCAAACATACTGGCACCAATCAGCAAGATGAAGAACAACCAAGGCATTCCAGCGACAAAGCTGATGAATGCAGGACTGCTCATTACAGCCAGGGTCACAACTGCTGTGCCAGCAATGCCGAGCGACATGTAGTTGTAAATTCCCAGCATGTAGGAACGTAGACCGGCATCAAGCTCGACGCTATCGCGTACGGTAGAGCCGTAATTCACCGGATTTTCTCTATAGTCAGCCATTTTACTTTTCACTCCCAATAAGATGACGGTTCAAGGCCGCCCATACAGGCGATTGCCGATAATATGAGAATTAAACATGACAATCTCAAGACTTAAAATTTCATGAATATGCGCATTTTGCCGCTCAAAACGCCGATTTTTAGCGGATTAGAGCTCCCGGAGGAAAGGTGCGGCCTTTTGACCAAGAATTCGCCATGTCCCGAAAAGCCCGAGTACGATTGTAAACGCCAACGCCGTGCCCACGGTGCTCAATCCTATCATGGGAAGAATGGCGAACTCGAAACTCATAATGACCGAAATCACAAACCAGGCGGCGAGTGTTCCCGCCACCACAGCAAATATTGCAGTAGCAAGCCCTAGGATGAAATACTCAAGCACCAGCATCCAAAGTAGTGTCTGGCGGGTTGCACCCAGCGTTTTCATCACGACCGCATCATGAACCCGTTCTCGGTTTCCTGCTGCAAGCGCCCCGGCAAGGACGAGCACAGACGACAGCACAGCAACCAATGCAGCCGCACGGATTGCAGTCGACAGCTGGCCAATCAAACCATTCACCGTATCGAGCGCATCACGGATGCGAACCGCCGTTACCGCCGGATACTCTTTGGCCAAGCCACGCAGCAATTGGCCGTCAAATGTTTCATCCACGTTTTCACTGGCTGTAAGTGTGGCAAGAAATGCGTGCGGCGCACCTGCGAATGTATTTGGCGAGAAAACAAACACAAAATTGATACCGAGCGTCTCCCATTGCACATCCCGCAAAGAGGCAATGGTTGCTGTTATGTTGCGCCCCAGAACATTAACGGTGATTTCGTCACCCACGGACAGCCCCAACTCGCCAGCTTCTTCCGCACTAACAGACACAAGCGGAGCACCAGAATAATCCTCAGGCCACCATTCGCCGTCCGAAAGCGTTGAGTTTTCCGGAATGTTTTTTGCGTAAGTGATGCCTCGATCTCCTTGAAGCACCCACTCGCCACCTGAAACCACCTGATACTCAGAAGCAGGAATACCCCGCAACGAGATCACTCGGCCGCGTAACATCGGAACTGCAATGATTTTTCCTTCTGGGTCACGCACCTTTAGGGCCTCACGGAATCCGTCGATCTGATTGTTCTGAATATCAACGAAGAAGAAATCCGGAGCGTCTTCCGGCAGATTGTTTTCAATCTGATTGCGTAAATTACCGTCGATTGTTGCAAGTGAAACAAGAAGCGCCAGACCGAGACCCAAAGATAAAATGACAGAACCGGTCAACGATCCGGGGCGGTGAATGTTCGCAACCGCCATGCGCAAAACGGTCGAACGGCTATGGGGAGCGCGTTTGGCAATCCACTGAACCAGCAGCGCCACCAGGCGAAGCAGAACGAACGAAAACGCAATCGCGGACAAAAACACGATGGAGATAAAGCGGTTTTCAGAAAACGATATCGCGAGCCCCACAAGCAAAACCACACACGCCACAAGCGCAAAAACGTATTTCAGTTTTGGCCAGCTTCTCGATGTTCCATAACTGGATGACCGGAACAATTCCGTTGGCTTCACTTCCTGTGATGCGGCCAAAGGCCAGATCGCAAAGATCAAGGCAGTCAGGAATCCGTATACGGCGCCCAAGCCCAAGGCGGACGGGAAAAACAAAAAGTCATCCGATACAGGCAGGATTCCACTCAAGCTTGATTTTGCCAAATACGGCATGGCACCGCCCATGACGAGCCCGATCAGCACACCTAACGCAGTCATTACCATGAGCTGGGTCAGATACATGCGAAACACAAAATCGCCCGGCGCACCAAGACTCTTGAGCGAGGCGATAACCGGACGCTTGGTTTCCAGAAACGCACGGCTGGCATTGGCAACACCGACACCGCCAACTACGAGCGAGGTAAGACCGACGAGCGTCAAAAATTGTGTGAAACGTTCAACACTTCGCGTGAGCGCAGGTGCCGCATTATCGCGGGAGCGAATCCGCCAACCGACGCCCGGAAATCTTTCCTTCGCGGTTTCAACCACTGCGGCAACCGACGCGTCAGATGGATCATCCAATTTCACTTTATAATGGTAACGCAACAATGAACCGGGCTGGATAAGACCCGTTCGTTCAAGTCCCTCCGATGACATTATCAGCTTCGGGCCAAACCCGATATCATCACCCACCTTATCCGGCTCCAGGCCGATTTTGGCTTTCATTACAAACGTGGCGGAGCCAAGTTCCACCTCCGTGCCTTCTTCAATGCCAAACCGTTCCAGCAATACCGGTTCCGCAACAACTTCTTCAGCTGCGAGGCTTATCGGCGCGCCCTTATCATCGAGAAACTCGCCATACACGGGATACACATCGTCAACGGCCTTTAATTCCACGAGCGTCTGATCTGAACCATCGGGAAGGCGCGCCATCGCACGCATGGTGACCAACTTGGTCACTTCGCCGACGGAGTTCAAAAACTCCAACTGTTCAGCGGTCGCCTGCCGTTGCACCAGCGAAAATGAAAGGTCACCGCCCAATATGGCCTGACCCTCTGACGCAATCCCTTGCGTGATGGAGCGGGCAACAGAATTTACGCCGCCAATCGCGGCAACCCCAAGCGCAATACACCCGACGAATATGAAAAAACCCCGCAATCCTCCGCGCAGTTCACGCAAGGCAAACCGCACGGCAAGAGCGATATTGGGGACATAAGCGGCACTAGGCATATTCTGCTTCAATCCTGCCAGACCGCACAGGGATGGTCCGGTCACAACGTTCTGCCAAGGCCGGATCGTGGGTCACAAGAACCAATGTGGTGTTTTTATCCCGTTGCCGCTCAAACAACAGATCGGCGATTTGTCGGCCGGTTGCGCCATCAAGGTTACCTGTGGGTTCATCGGCGATCAGAACTGAAGGTGACGGCGCAAGGGCACGGGCAAGAGCCACGCGTTGTTGCTCGCCGCCGGAAAGCTGAGCCGGATAATGATGCAACCGCTCGCCGAGACCCACCGCTTCCATTTCTGCTCTCGCTATTTCAAACGCATTCCGCTCTCCGGTGAGTTCCAGCGGAACGGCGACATTTTCCATCGCAGTCATATTTGGAATGAGGTGGAAAGACTGGAACACGATCCCGACATTGCGACCTCGAAATGCCGCCAATTGGTCCTCACTCATTACCGTGATGTCTTCGCCATTGATTTTCACAAGTCCACTATCAGGACGCTCCAAGCCGGCAATGATCATCAACAAACTTGATTTGCCAGAACCCGATGGACCAACGATGCCAGCTGATGTTCCTTTTGCGATTGCCAGGTCCATTCCTTTTAAAACGTGCACACGCGAGGCTTTTTCGCCGAGCGATAATTGCAGCTTTTCGATAATGATTGCGGGGGTAGCGTCTTGTTTCACGGCCTGATCATGTCCACGTATAAATTCTAACTCGAATATGGGACTGTTCCATGAATTTCAAACCATTGCTTCATTACAGTTTTGTCATGTTGTTTGCATTCGCCGCCTTCATCGGCGCAGCAAACGCGACAGAAAATGCATGTTCCAAAGAGAAACTCGTCGTTTTGGGTGACAGCCTCGTGGCAGGCTATGGCCTTGGGCCAGGAATGGGATATCCAGAACAGTTAGGAAAAGCACTCGAAGAACAAGGCCACACTCTCGAAATCGTAAATGCAGGCGTGTCCGGAGATACGACTTCCGGTGGCCTCGCCCGCCTCAATTGGTCAATTGCCGAGGACACCACAGCCGTATTGCTTGAACTTGGAGCCAATGATGCGCTGCGTGGAATTCCAGTGGAAGATACTCGCCGAAATCTCGACCAGATGATCACGACCCTGCTCGAGCGCGATATCAAAGTGCTGCTCGCTGGTATGATGGCACCCCCCAATATGGGCAAACAATATGGCGACCGGTTCAACGCAATCTATCCGGAACTCGCTGAAAAGCACGGCATCGCACTTTATCCGTTTTTCCTCGATGGGGTCGCCGCCGTTCGTGAGCTAAATCAAAGCGATGGCATCCACCCCACAGCTGAAGGTGTTGCCGTCATTGTCGAAAAGTCATTGCCTTTTGTGGAAGCGCTTATTGGTGAAGCCTGCAAACAGAGTTAAAGGCCAAGGATAAACGACCGTCTTTCAAACTTGTAGGGAAGCTGTCACAATTCCAGCAATACCCTGAACGTGTTGATTCGAAATTACATGGAGGTTGCACGATGCCAAGACTATTCACGGCCCTGCAATTGCCGAATTCGGTGGCAACACAGCTTTCATGGCTTCAAAGCGGATTACCGGGCGCAAGGTGGATCGACCGCGAAAATTTTCATATCACATTGCGGTTCATCGGAGACGTGGAAAAACCCGTAGCCTGCGAACTGGCCGATGCGCTCGAAAGGGTCAAAGCATCGACGTTTATGTTGCAGCTGGAAGACCTCAATGCATTCGGTGGAGCAAAACCCCATAGTCTATACGCAGGCGTCAGACGCTCGAACGAGCTTATGGATATGCAAGCTGAACAGGAACGCATTTGCCAACATGTCGTGGGGCTCCCTGCTGAAAGCCGGAAATACAAACCGCACGTGACCGTCGCAAAGGTACGGGGAGCAAGTGAAGCCGATCTCGCCACTTATCTGACGGCAAGGGGTGCATTTCAAAGCATCGCATTCGAAGTCGATCGATTTGTCCTCATGTCTTCACGGGACTCCGTCGGCGGTGGACCCTATATTGTCGAAGAGAGTTATCAATTGGTGGAAAAGGGTCTCGTCCATGCCGGATAAATTATCAGATGAAGCCGCAAAAGAAGCGATTGCAAAACTGGACAATTGGAACCTCATGGAAGACCGACGGGCGATCCAAAAGCAATTCATCTTCAAGGATTTCAACGAAGCCTTCGGTTTCATGACCCAGGCTGCCCTTGTAGCGGAAAAAATGGACCACCACCCCGAGTGGTTCAACGTTTACAAAACAGTGAATGTAACGCTTACAACCCATGACGCCGATGGCTTGACGGAACTCGATATAAAACTCGCGACCGCCATGGATAAGATCGCTGCTTCTTGAACGAGTGATATGGCGTAGCCATTTCTAGTAAGGTAGCAATCATGAAAAAAGCCGAAATCGATCAAATCCTGTCGCCCAAAGACCTCAAAGTCCTTGAGGAAAATGAAGCGCGTGTTCGGGATGGTTTCTGGCAAAAAGCAAAAAAATTCGCCAGCAGAGTACCCTTCATGGAAGACGTGGTGGCTGGATATTATTGCGCCATGGACCCGGAAACCCCCGCAAAATCACGGGGAATTTTATTTGCGGCACTCGCTTATTTTATCCTGCCCGTGGATATCGTACCCGATTTCCTGGCAGGGTTTGGCCTCACCGATGATCTCACAATTCTCACGGCAGCACTTGCCGCCATCGGCAGCAATATTACAGACGGCCATCGCGAAGCCGCGCGAAAGGCGCTTGCCTCTGACGATTTGGAAGCAGCGGAATAAACCACCAGTAGACTTTCACAGTCGGATTGCCTATTCCGCACTAAAAAAGGGAAAATAATGCGCGGCTATTTCGGGATCGGCGTCGAAGGCATTTCAAAACCGATGAATTTCGGAAACCTTGCTCGTTCAGCGCATGGTTTCGGAGCGAAATTCATTTTTACCGTAGCCCCTGCAAAGCGCATCGGAAATCCACAATCAGATACGTCAAGGTCTCAGGATCATATTCCCTGGTACTCCTACGAAAGCTGCGATCACATACAACTGCCCGATGATTGCACACTCGTCGGCGTTGAACTGACGCCGGATGCCGTTGATCTGCCGAGCTTTCGTCATCCCACGCGGGCTGCTTATGTATTGGGACCTGAAGGCGGGTCACTTTCACCGGAAATGATCGAAAGATGCGAATACACAGTCAAAATCCCCATGGATTTTTGCATCAACGTGGCGACGGCAGGCGCGATTGTCATGTACGACCGGATGCATTCACTGGGCAGATTCGCAGAACGCCCGATTGGGCAGGGCGGGCCGGTTGAACCGTTGAAGGCTCATGTTCACGGAAAAAAGCAGTATTCAGGCGGGAAGCGCATCCCTTAAAGCGCCCGCTGGCATCGAAAATGTTATTGTCAGGTCAGATTCCTGCCTTGATTATATATCACTTGATAACAATCTGTGATCACACGGTACGAGAGTACCCCAAACCGGGCAAATTTTATGTTTTTCGTTTACGAATTGGTAAGATTTGTTAACACATATTAAGCCTGACTTCGAAGCAATGACATTCGCTTCCGTACTAGGCTAGCTAGCAATGGGAAAAAGATTGGGACATGAATAAAAAACTTGTTCTCGCAAGCGCTTTGAGCGGCGCAATGGCTGTAACCCTTTTTTCAACCGCAGCATTTGCGCAAGCACCGACCCGCATCAAGCAGCACAACGCATGGGGTGCATACACCCATAATAGTGGCAATGGAAAAATCTGTTACGTTCTTTCAATCCCGACACAGAAAGAGCCGGCAGACCGCGACCACGGTGACGTGTTTTTCATGGTCGCGAAGCATCCGAACCAGAACAACAATCTGGAGCCACAATTCACTGTGGGTTATCCGTTTGCAGACAATTCGAAAGTCACTCTCGATATTGATGGCAAGAAATTTTCCATGTTCACAAAGGGCAGCAATGCCTGGATGGAAAATCCGAACGAAGAACCAACAGTTGTTGCTGCAATGAAGGCCGGCAGCAAAATGTCAGTTTCCGGTCAATCACGCCGGGGAACACAGACAAGCTACGCATATTCGCTATCCGGCGTTACCGCATCGCTGAACGACATCAGCAACTGCCAATAATCTTGTGTCATGACAGTGCGGCACTTGTGCCGTGATTTTTGCTGCGGGAAGTGATATAGCGCGCCCATGGCCGTATCTTTTGATCTGACAAAAGCTGAAACACGCAGCACACTCGATGCACTCAAGCCCGCTTCATCTGTGAAGCCGGGGCTCATAGGCATGAGCCGTGCTGAGATGGCAGATGCGTTGCGGGACGCGGGGATCCCTGAAAAACAGCTAAAAATGCGGGTCAACCAAATCTGGCATTGGCTTTATGTGCGCGGCATTTCAGATTTTTCGGATATGAAGAACCTGTCCAAAGACTTCCGAAAGACACTCGAAGAACGCTTCGATATCGCCCGGCCAAAAATCGTTGAAGAACAAATTTCCAACGATGGCACACGAAAATGGCTGATGCAGTTTCCTTCTCTTGGGGCCGGCAAACCAGTGGAAGTGGAAACCGTTTACATTCCTGAAGACGGGCGCGGTACGCTTTGCATTTCTTCGCAAGTGGGATGTACGCTGACGTGCTCTTTTTGTCATACCGGAACTCAAAAGCTGGTGCGCAACCTTACTGCCGGTGAAATTCTGGCACAGCTTCTGGTTGCCCGGGATCGGTTGGGCGATTTTCCTAAAGCAGACACGCCCCAAGGCGCAATTGTTCCCAGCGAAGGCCGAAAGGTTTCCAACATCGTGATGATGGGCATGGGCGAACCTCTCTACAATTTTGACCATGTGAAAGAAGCGCTGTTGATTGCTTCTGACGGCGATGGATTGGCACTCTCCAAGCGACGAATTACACTCTCCACGTCGGGCGTCGTGCCGTTCATTCCGAGAACCGGCGAGGAAATTGGCGTGATGCTCGCCATATCTCTCCATGCGGTACGCGATGACTTGCGCGATGAGCTGGTGCCGATCAACAAGAAATATCCGCTAAAAGACCTGTTGGATGCCTGCCGCAACTATCCCAATGTATCGAATGCGCGGCGCATCACGTTTGAATATGTAATGCTGAAAGGCGTGAACGACTCATTGGCAGATGCAAAAGAATTGGTCCGACTGCTTAAGGGTATCCCAGCCAAGATCAATCTGATTCCGTTTAATCCGTGGCCCGGATCTGACTACGAGTGTTCCGATTGGAAACAGATTGAAACCTTTGCCGATTTCATCAATGCCAATGGCTACGCATCTCCCATACGCACACCGCGTGGCCGCGATATTCTCGCCGCATGTGGTCAGTTAAAGTCAGAGTCAGAGAGATTGAAAAAAACCGATCGATTGGCGCTGGAAGCCATGATGATCGCAGGTCATGGGGAATAAACCCAATGATCATCCTCACTCTGATTGGCCGACTATTCGTGATTGGCTTTGCGCTTTTTATCGCAATCCTTGCCGGATCGCTTTTTATCGGATTTGGATTGGCGTCTGGCATGTTACCGGAATTTGCCGCAGCAGACGGCGGTTCATTACTGGGCGACCCTGCCCTGGAGCGTACGGTTATCGCAGCCGCCTCTGCCGTTCTGGGATTATTGGCAAGTTTTGAACTTGCGGGCGTTGCAGCCCTTCCTGTTACGATCACAATTGCTGTGTCAGAACTCATGCGCTGGCAATCAATGACCGTTCATCTCGTGCTCGGCGGTCTATGCGCTTTGTTCGTCATGTTTTCCATCGTGGTGTTGCCAACGGGCGGGGTTCCAGCCGATGGGACGATTATTGTCTCGCTGGCGGCAGGTTTTATTACCGCGTTTTTCTATTGGCTGATTGCCGGACGAAATGCAGGCGAATGGTTATCCCCGCTCGGTGAACAAAATCCGGACCGCGAAGGCTGAGAAAACGCCGGCAAACACCCAATCGATCACCCGAGTAATTTTAGGGTTACGTTTTAACGTCGCCGATAGCCGATCAACTGCGATGATCATGAACGTACAGCAGAACACCGCAATCGCAATAAAGTAGAGGCCCAGAAAGATCATCTTGCCCGCTGCATTGGGGTCGCTGGGCGTCACAAACTGCGGCAGGAACGTAATGAAAAAGATCACGATTTTCGGGTTGAGGAGATTAATCCCGATGCCCGTGAGCCAATTGCTGGTGAGGCTCGTTTTCTTTTGCGTTTCCGCTTCCAATGCAAACGACGAACCTTCCCGCACCGCTTGCACCGCGAGCCACATGAGATAAAGAGCGCCAGCTGCTTTCAGCACAAAAAATCCGTTTGGAGATGCCTGTATCAAAGCTGAAATACCGAACGCTGCGAGAAGTGTATGGATTACCACCCCGGTGGCAGCGCCAAGCATGGCTGCCATTCCTGCGGCTCTTCCTTGTGTTAGTGCACGCCCAAGAAACAGCGTCATGTCAGGCCCCGGCGTAATCGTGAGCGCGAGAGCTGCGAGGGTGAAGGCTGAAAGAACGGCAATGCTCGGCAAAAATTCCATAAATGCTTCCTTTATTCTGCGCTTGATTGGCCGCGCAATATGGCTACATTGCCGAAAATTTTAACAATAACAATCCGTTTCCTGTTCCGGAAAATCGGCATCAACGCAGAGTAGTTTCATGAGCATTTCAAAAGACAAGATTAATAAGGTTGTTCTGGCCTACTCGGGCGGTCTCGACACATCCATCATTTTGAAATGGCTTCAAACAGAATATGACGCAGAAGTCGTCACCTTCACAGCCGATCTCGGGCAAGGCGAAGAGTTGGAACCCGCCCGCAAAAAAGCGGAAATGCTCGGCATCAAGGAAATCTACATCGAAGATGTCCGTGAAGAGTTTGTATCCGAATATGTCTTCCCGATGTTTCGGGCAAACACTGTGTACGAAGGCATTTACCTCCTCGGCACATCAATTGCGCGCCCGTTAATCTCCAAACGTCTCGTGGAAATTGCCCGGGAAACCGGTGCAGATGCCATTGCCCACGGCGCTACCGGAAAAGGTAACGATCAGGTTCGCTTCGAATTGTCAGCCTACGCCCTCGATCCCAATATCAAAGTGATTGCCCCATGGCGGGACTGGTCATTCAAATCAAGAACAGATCTGATCGACTTTGCCATGAAGCACCAGATCCCAGTGCCTAAAGACAAGCAGGGCGAAGCGCCATTCTCTGTTGATGCAAACATGCTGCATTCGTCATCCGAAGGGAAGGTTCTGGAAGACCCGGCCGTCGAAGCGGAAGAATATGTCTATCAGCGGACAATTTCACCGATGGATGCGCCGGATAAGGCAACAGAAATCGAGATTGAATTTGAAAAAGGCGACGCAATCGGTCTCAACGGCAAAAAACTTAGCCCCGCGACGCTCCTCTCAGAACTGAACAAACTGGGTCATGACAACGGGATTGGACGGATCGACCTCGTCGAAAACCGTTTTGTGGGCATGAAATCCCGCGGCGTTTATGAAACCCCCGGCGGCACCATTCTTCTGCAGGCGCACAGAACAATGGAATCCATCACCCTTGATGGTGGCGCTGCGCACCTCAAAGACGAGTTGATGCCACGCTATGCCGAACTGATCTACAACGGGTTCTGGTTCTCGCCGGAGCGGGAGATGTTGCAGGCGGCAATCGACAAATCCCAGGAGCATGTGGAAGGCAAAGTTCGCCTAAAACTCTACAAAGGCAATGTGATCGTCACCGGGCGCGAAAGTGACAAGTCTCTTTACTCCGAAGAGCTTGTGACGTTTGAGGATGATCAGGGCGCATACGATCAAAAAGATGCCCATGGCTTTATTAGACTCAATGCGTTGCGCCTCAGAACCCTTGCAGCCCGCAACAACCGTTAAACCGTTGGCGTTGACTCGTTTTCCGCAACCGCCTGCGATACATCATTAAGGTTATCGATGGAGCATCGGCGACGTGTCAGCACCAACCAATGAACCGGACATCATATCGGACACACCGGACCGGGTTGCGAACAGCAATACGAAAACCGGCAAATCGAGGAACCAATGGATCCTTGCAATTATTGGCGCTCTTGCGCTCTTAGTAACCGGCGCAGTTTTCTACCTCAATCAATCACCAAGCTCGGCCACCTTAACAATCGGCTCAGGCCCCCATCGCTCTGACTCCTATGAATTGGTTCGTGAAATCGCTGATGTGGTTTCCCGTCATTCAGATTGGTTGACCATTAGCGCCGAGCCAACGCGTGACTCCAGTGAAAACATCCGTCGGCTCAATCTACGGGAAGTGGATGCGGCGACAATACGTGCCGACACTCCGGTTGCAAACGACGTCCGCCTCATCGCCAACCTGTTCCCTCATTATTTTCAACTCGTCACTCGCCGGGAAACCAACATATTTCAAGTTACAGATTTGGTGGGGAAACGGGTCGCAATTGCAAATTTCGGAACTGATGAGTTCCGGTCATTCTGGATCATTGGCGATCATTACGACCTCCCCATCAGAGCGGTGAAATGGTCAACTATGGATTTCGCGAAAGCGAGCGAACAACTCTTATCTGGCGAAATCGATGCGGTTTTTACGGTGCGCTCTCTGCGCGATAGGCTGCTACTCAACCTGTTTGAAGATGCCGAACTCAAGCGAGAGAAACTGCGTTTCATTCCCATCAGTCAAGCAGAAGCGATCGCGATAAAAAGACCTTTCCTCGATGTGGGAACGGTTCCCAAAGGTGCTTTTTTAGGGAACGGCCCCACCCCAAGTAGAGACACAATCACTGCCACAGTGGACCGGCTTCTTGTGACGCGGGAGGATCTTGATCCCGCTATCATCCGCGAAATCACCCGTGTTTTGTTTGAACACCGTCTTGATCTAACCATCCGTTTTCCACTCGCGTCAGCGATAAAACGGCCTGACACGCAACAAGGCTTCGGCATACCGCTTCATGATGGCTCGCAACAATATTATGACCGCGATGAACCTTCATTCATTCAAGAAAATGCTGAACCATTGGCGCTTCTCGTAACCGTAATGGCGATGCTCGGCTCCAGTTTTTTTGCGATCCGTTCCCGATGGGAATCAAGTCAAAAAGACCAGATGGACACCTACAATTATGCGTTGCTCGACATAGCCGAGACCGCCCGGGAAACAAATGACCCAGATGTGCTGCAAGACCTGAAAGGGAAACTCTTTGCCAATCTTGAGCGGGCCGTTATTGCGTTGGACACAGATGAAATGACTGAAAAGGGTTTCCAGTCCTATTCATTACTATGGGAATCCGTGCGCGAGATTCTGAATGACCGATCGCACGAACTCAAATCTGAGAAATAGCGAAACCAGAGATCGCAGCAATTCCCAGTACCGCAAGAATATTCCATTTGAAGCCCAAAAGCAGGAGAGCAGAAAGAAGCGATAGCACCACCACGCGCCAATCAAGGCTGACTAATTCGGGGAGCAAAACATTCACAGGTCCAAAATCTTGCATCGTTAGACTTGAAAAGAAAACATGCAACGCAAACCAGATCGACAGGTTCAGAATAACACCCACCACTGCCGCAGTGATTGCCGATAACGCACCTTTCAATCGAGGTTGTCCGGATATCCATTCGATGTAGGGCGCGCCTGTGAATATCCATAGAAAGCAGGGAATAAACGTCACCCACAACGTCACCGCCGCGCCTGCCAATCCCAACCAGAAGCCGCCTTGTTTTTCAGCAGCGAGAAAGCCCACAAACTCCGTGACCAGTATCAGCGGCCCCGGCGTTGTTTCCGCCAAACCTAACCCATCCACCATCTCAACCGTTGTGAGCCAGCCATTCGCCTGAACCACATCTTGCGTCATATAAGCAAGAACCGCATAGGCCCCGCCAAATGTCACCACAGCGAGTTTTGAGAAGAAGACCGCCAGTTCAATCAGAATAGCTTCACCACCCAACAGCCACAAACCAAGCACCGGAAGCCACCAAACTGCAAGCCATAGGGCGATTGTTTTAATTGTCTGGCCAAATGGCGTTGCTACCGATGCTTCTATTCCAGCGGACGCACCTTTTTCTCCTATCCGGAAGAATCCATACAATGCGGCTGCAAAAACAATCAGCGGATAGGGTAGGCCTAAGAAAAAGATGCCCACAAATGCTGCAGCAGCAACGACAAAGGCATCTCGAGTGATCAACGCGCGTTTGGATACTTTGATGAGTGCCTCAATGACGATCACGATGACCGCGGCTTTAATCCCTAAAAACAAGGCTTGGACAAGCGGGACCGATCCGTAAGTGGCATAGATTGATGCCAAAACAGCGATCACAAGAGCTCCGGGCAAAACAAACAATAGCCCGGCGATTAATCCCCCCAGGACGCCATGTTTGCGCCAGCCGGCATAAGTCGCGAGTTGCATCGCCTCCGGCCCAGGCAGCAGCATGCAGAAATTTAGGGCATTGAGAAATTGTTTCTCTTCGAGCCAGCCCTTTTCCTCAACCACAGTTTTGTGCATCAACGCTATTTGCGCCGCCGGTCCGCCAAATGACAGAAACCCGATTTTTGCCCATGCAAGAGTAGCTTCGCCAAGGTCAGGTGCTTCAGAAATTTCTATTTTTTGACTAGTCATCTGGCAACGTATCCCAATTCAGAATTAGAGCGCGAGTGAAGCATCGAGTTCTCACCACCCATTTCAAGCAAAATCCCCTGATACAATGCATCAAACAGCATTACCCCATGCTCCAGCTGTTGCAGATTGTCTTTACACATTCGTGACAGACCAAAGAACAGACGCTGGAAGCAATGGTGATTGTCAGAGCCATCCGCAATCAAGGATGCGAACCTGGAAAGCGCATCGGTCTCCAAAGAAAGTTCCACTAGCAAACTGAGAAACGGATCAATCGATTGATCTTCACCCGTTGTGCCACCCTCTGCGCAGAACCTATGAGCCGAGAACTTTTCGGAGACTGCAATTACGTCTTCTTGCTCCACGAACAAGAAGTGAGCATCTCGATCAACAAAGCGGCGCACTAGCCAGGCGCAGGCCAGAGTTGCCAGATCGACATCGCGGCGCACCACCCATTGTGATGGATTTATCGGAACCGATCCTTCCATGAAGGTGCCCGGCACCCGCACAAGACCCTGCTCCCGCCAATCAATGTTTCCACCCTCAAGGTTCCTCGCATTGACACCTTGTATCCGCAAAAGGGCAGCGGCGCCCGCGCTGAGTTTCATGCCTTTTTGGCAAATAACCACCACATCGCGGTTCTCAACATAAGGTAGGAGTTCAACTATTCGATCAGCCGGGAATCTGAATGCCGATGGAATAAGAAAAGGGTCGCACGCATAGTCTTCATCAATGGACACATCGACCAATACCGGACAGTCAGGACGACCAATAAGTGATGAAAGTGATTGGGAAGTGATTCGGGTTGGAGACGTCAAAACGCATCCTCCTTTTTGCAAAAGGTTTCAGGATGCGAAATTTGGGCAGACGCCTAGTGGGGCATTCGCTCTCCCCATATCGAACATGTAGCAATCTGATACGCTGCCCGTCAACTATCCCCAGAATTGGAGAGGTTTTTCAGTAATCCGCGCATTTTCCGAGATTTCGCTTGTTGGTTAACAAAAAGTAAATTCTAATAAGGCATGGCCACATTAACCGTAGAAACCCGGCGCGCAGTCCCCGATGACGCCTCCAGCATATCCGAAATACATTCGGAATCATGGAGACAAGCCTATGCGGGTATTATTCCTTACCGGGCTCTTCTGCGGATGATCAATCGACGTGATGTGGCATGGTGGGCAACCGCAATCCGTCGATCCACAATCATACTGGTGATAGAGGTGGGCGAAGAAATTGCAGGTTACGCCACACTAGGACCCAATCGTGTCAGCACCTTTCCATTGGAAGGCGAGATTTACGAAATCTATTTGAAACCAGAGTTTCAGGGCGTTGGTCTCGGTACACGCCTATTTAACGATGCCCGAAGCGAGCTCAAGCGGCGAGGCTATCAGGGCACCGCAGTGTGGGTCCTCTCTGAGAACACATCGGCCATTTCATTTTATCGAAACGCTGGCGGTAAAGCGATTGCCACCGGGTCTGAACATTTCGATGATAAAAAATTGCAAAAAACAGCCTTTGCATGGAACTAAGGTTCCACTGATCAATCTATGGGGCTGCCATCACACCCATCTAAGTCTATTGGATAAAAGTGAGGTCATTGACTCTTCATCAAACTACGGTAAGACCACGTGCACGGTTAGCGAAGGGCTACGCGGTTTGATGATTGTACGATCTTTCCAGAAAGATGATCTCACTCTTTTCGATGGCAAAGAGCGCATCGGCATGCCTGCTTCAGCCCCGACGAAAACCACCAAAACCACGAAGAAGACCGCAACGGTCTGACCACTTCCGCTATGCCCCGTTTACTCTCGCAGGGCGTTCGCGGGAGGAAGCAGATCAGCGCGAGAGTGAAAAGGGTTATTTCCCATGGGATATAAAATCGCAATCGTAGGCGCGACCGGAAATGTGGGTCGTGAAATGCTCGATATATTGCACGAGCGCGGATTTCCGGCTGACACAGTAGTGCCGCTCGCATCTCGTCGCAGCCAAGGCAAAGAAGTTTCCTATGGTGACAAGACCCTCGTCATCAAAGCACTCGATACATATGATTTTTCCGATACCGACATTGCATTAATGTCAGCGGGGGGCTCTATTTCTCTGGAATGGTCTCCAAAGATTGCGGCACAAGGGTGTGTGGTGATCGACAACTCATCGGCATGGCGATACGACGCAGAAGTGCCGCTCATCGTACCGGAAGTGAACGCAGATGATATCGATCAATTCCGCAACAAAAACATCATCGCAAATCCAAATTGTTCGACAGCTCAATTGGTGGTTGCACTGAAACCGCTACATGATCGGGCAAAAATTAAACGCATCGTCGTCTCGACATATCAATCTGTTTCGGGCGCAGGCAAAGAAGGCATGGATGAATTATTCAACCAGACCCGTGCCGTCTTCGTGGCTGATCCTATCGAAAACCAGAAATTCACCAAACGGATTGCATTCAATCTCATCCCTCATATCGACGTGTTCATGGAAGACGGTAGCACGAAAGAAGAGTGGAAGATGACGGCTGAAATCAAGAAAATGATGGACCCGAAAATCAAGCTCACTGCAACCTGTGTCCGCGTGCCTGTTTTTATTGGCCACTCCGAAGCGGTTAATGTGGAATTTGAGGATGAATTGAGCGCAGATGAAGCGCGGGATATTCTGCGGGAAGCACCTGGCTGCCTCGTGGTCGATAATCCTGATGAAGAAACCTACATCACGCCATATGAATGTGCCGGTGAAGACGCCACCTATATTTCCCGCATCCGCGATGACATCACAGTCGAAAACGGTCTGAACCTTTGGGTGGTATCCGATAACCTGCGCAAAGGAGCTGCGTTAAACACCATTCAGATAGCCGAATTGCTGGTGAACCGGGGCCTCCTAGAAAGCAGAAGTGCCGCCTGATAAAGAATTAAGCCTCCGACATTTTCGGGGGCTTTTTTATCTGCACAATCAGCAGCCGTCTTTGATCTTCTCCTGAAACAACTGCGCAATCTTGCCCTCTTCAAAAGTAAAGGTCTCGCGATTGGTGAACGCATTGGACGCAAACTGATAACAAACAACCGCGACAATCCGTTCGGCATCTACCCGGTCCGCGGAATAGGAAAGTTGCAAGTCATCGACGATCTCCTCCCAGGTATCGAGCGCGTCGATATATTCCTGTTTCGTCTGAACCACTTGCAGACTCTTGATGAGGACCTTTGCATCGTCGGTTAAGACGGATGAAATGGCATCCCTGTCTGCCGTTCTCAATGCGGCATACCAGTCCGCTACTTTGTTTTCCTGCTGAGCGTAGCTCGGAGAAACAGCTATCCAAAACAGAACAGTAATCAAAAAAAATCGTTTCATGCGGTCTCTCCTTCTAACAATGAAACCGGGACATCAGTCTCCGGATTAAGTAGACTTGTCATGTCGCTTTCCAGCGCAAGTTCATCACTGCCGCGCGACGAAGCCTTGATGAGAATTTCATACACTGATGCCGTTGTCTTGGACAAAGAAAGCGAAACACTTTCGCCCGATAATTGATGAGCCAGAAAAACAGCGGCAGTCAAATCACCCGGTCCGTTTGGCGGGTCGCTAACCACGGGATGAAAGGCACCCCACACCTGCTCCTGCGTTGCAAGGAGATTGCCGGTCAGGCCTTGCTCGTTCGCCGGCACTGAGGTGGCAAAAACGGTATCAGGGACAAGGGCTTCAGCAAGTTTCACTGTAGCGCCGAGATTGGACAGCTCTTCCTCTGCACTTAACCAAGCAAGTTCAAACGAATTGGGTGTCGCAATATCACATTGGGGAACAAGATGATCACGAACCGCGATGGCGGTTTGTTCAGGAACATAAAGTCCACCATTGTCACCAATCACCGGATCACACAGATGCAGAATTGATGGATCCCGCTGCTTCAGGTTTTTGATGAGGCGGGCAACGGAACTCACCTGATCTTCATTCGCCATGTAACCGGTCAGTACTGCACCCACTTCACCGATCCACGGCGCATTGCTCAGATCGTCCATGAACTTGTCGAAGCGTTCGCGATCATGCTCCAGCCGCGTAGAAGGTCCGTGTCCCGGATGCCAAGGCAACACGACGGTCGGAACCGCCCAGACCGGAAAACCAAATGCTTCCAGCGCAAATACCGCTGCACGATTTCCCACCGAACCCCGCGCCACATGCGAGGAGATAACGATCACTGCTGGTTTTTTCTGAAGGTCACCCATTAAAGACGTAGACCCGTATCATGTAAATCAGCAGGCCGATAAAGAAGATAAGACCGAGCACACGGCCAATGCGTGTGCCCCATACTTCACTCCACTTTTCTTGGTCCGCATCGCTTGCACCAATATGACCTCCAATGCGGTCTGCAACCCGCTTCATCGAGGACGCTCCCACGGTCTCGGACTCTTCTGCCACACGATCCAAAATGCGTTTCGCTTCGACTTCGCGGGCGTCGGGGTCGTTTGGCAAATTTTTCATGAGCGTTCCCAAAACTGTTGGATTCTGTCATGTGGACACTTGCAAACTAACGGTCTAACTTCAACCGAGTCGTGTGGGGTATGAGAATCGGAACGGACCAAACGTGAACCAACCAATCGCAGCTTCAACAGACACAATGCCCGTTCTCAACAAAAAAGGCATCTGGGGCTGGATGCTATTTGATTGGGCGGCCCAACCTTTTCACACGCTGCTGATCACCTTTATTTTTTCCCGATACTTTTCGGCCGAGATCGCACCTGACCCGCAAATCGGACAAGTCTGGTGGGGATACATGCTGGCGGTCGTGGGAATTGTAATTGCTCTCATGTCACCCGTCATGGGCGCGATTGCAGACGCAACCGGACCGCGCAAACCATGGATCGGCATGTTCTCACTATTGGCGCTGTTTGGTGCGGCCATGCTCTGGACAGCGGAGCCCGGAAGCTCTGCCATTCCGGTACTGATCTTTTTTGGAATTGCCATGATCGGGATTGAATTTGCAGCCGTGTTCAACAATGCCGTAATGCCTGACCTTGTGAGCCGCGAACGCCTCGGTCGACTATCAGGCAATGGCTGGGCATTGGGTTATATCGGAGGGGTCGTGAGCCTGATTTTGGTGCTTGCGTTAATGGTCGAGTCGTCACCAGGCAGCGGCAAAACCCTTGTCGGGATCACGCCATTGTTTGGCCTTGCTGAAATCCCCGGGGGAGGCGAGCGCGGCACCGGACCTCTTACCGCTGTCTGGTTTCTGTTATTCGCCATACCGTTCTTTCTGTTCACGCCCGACACACCGCGTCGAACACGCGTTTCAGGTGCCGTTGTCAACGGATTGCGAGAGCTGACCGAAACGGTGAAAGGCTTACCGCAAAACAAAAGTCTGTTTGCGTTTCTCGGTTCATCAATGCTCTATCGTGATGCCCTCAATGGCCTCTTTGCTTTCGGAGGCATCTATGCGGGCGGTGTATTGGGTTGGGGCGCAATCCAACTCGGAGTGTTCGGGATCGCCACCGCGATCACAGGCGCATTCGGCGCATGGCTGGGCGGTTACTTTGACGACAGGTTTGGCCCAAAGGCAGTGGTCACTTTTTCAATTATCGTACTGATTGCAGTCTGCATGACGATCATATCCACGGACCGGGATATGGTTTTGTTCATGGCTGTTGAGGACAACGCAAGCGGCTTCGCGCCTGCCGACATCGCGTTTTACATGTGCGGATGTTTAATCGGTGCAGCGGCAGGACCAATTCAGGCAGCATCACGCACACTCATGGCCGATCAGGCAAATGATGGTCAGATGACAGAAGCCTTCGGCCTTTATGCATTATCCGGCAAGGCAACGTCTTTCCTCGCCCCGCTTCTGATTGCCCTGTTTACCGATTTGCTCGATAGCCAACGGCTCGGCATCTTCCCGATTGTCTTGCTGTTCTTGGGCGGGCTGTTTCTCCTGCCACTCGTTACGCAGAACCGCGTTAATGCCGGAAGTGACGCGTACCGGTAAACACCATCGCAATGCCGGCCTCATCGGCGGCTGCGATTACCTCATCATCGCGCATGGAACCACCTGGCTGGATAACACTCGTTGCACCCGCTTCCACCGCTGACAACAGACCATCAGCAAACGGAAAAAACGCATCCGAAGCAACCGCACTTCCGATAGTAGCAACTTCAGCTTCGCCAGCCGCATCTTGAGCGTCCACTGCTTTCCGCGCGGCAATCCGGGACGAATCCACACGGCTCATCTGACCCGCTCCAATGCCGACGGTTGCCAGATTACGGGCATACACAATTGCATTGGATTTCACATGTTTTGCTACTTGAAACGCAAAGCGCATGTCGGCCATTTGCGCTTCAGTGGGCTTCTTCTTTGTGACAACCTTTAACTCCAGATCGTCAATGGTTCGGTTGTCCCGGTCCTGCACCAGCAGACCACCGGAAACAGATTTCACTGCTAAACCAGGAGCCTTTGGATCGGCCAGATCACTTGTGAGCAATAGGCGTAAATTCTTCTTAGCCGCGATAATGGCTAGCGCTTCTTCATCGGCACCAGGCGCAATAATAACTTCTGTGAAGAGTTCAACAATATCCGAAGCTACTGGCCCAGTGAGCGTCTGGTTTAGGGCAATAATACCCCCGAACGCTGAAACCGGATCGCACGCAAGTGCCTTTGCATAAGCCTCGCGCAGGTCCTTGCCGCGCGCAACACCGCAAGGATTGGCATGTTTTATGATTGCAACCGCAGCACTTTCGGAAGGATCAAACTCACTAACCAGTTCAAAAGCGGCGTCCGTATCATTGATGTTATTGTACGATAATTGCTTACCCTGAATCTGTTTTGCATTGGCAACCCCGGGCCGTTGATCGCCATTTCTATAGAAGCCAGCCACTTGGTGGGGGTTCTCGCCATATCGCATTTCACTCATGAGAGTACCACCAAAAGCACGGTGCTTGGGGTTGGCAACTCCGATCTGATCACCCAACCAGTTAGAGATCGCCGCGTCATAAGCTGCAGTACGGGCAAATGCTTTTTGGGCGAGCCGTTTCCGCAATTCCAAAGACGTGTGTCCGTCGAGCTCCGACAATTGCGACAGCACTTTATCATAATCATCAGGATCGGTAATGATCGAAACAAAACCATGGTTCTTGGCCGCAGCCCGTATCATCGCTGGCCCGCCAATATCGATGTTTTCAACGCCAGCTTCGTAGCTGCCGCCAGACGCAATGGTTTCCTCGAACGGGTAGAGGTTGATCACTGCCATATCAATTGGCGTGATTTTCTGCTCTTCCATTTGCTGTTGATGCGTCGCGTCGCTTCTGACCGCGAGCAAGCCGCCATGGACACCGGGATGCAGGGTTTTCACACGGCCATCCATAATCTCCGGAAAGCCTGTCAATTCCGACGCATCCCGCACATGAAGGCCCGCTTCTTTCAAGGCTTTCGCAGTCCCGCCGGTAGAAACAAGATCCACACCGCGCTCTGCCAAAGCAGTGGCGAATTCAACGATGCCCGATTTATCAGACACTGAAAGCAATGCGGTTTTGACCGGAGCGTGATCCGGAATGACGTGTGATTTTACAATGGGAGACATGAAACGAGCTCTTTATGACTTCCGTGCGAAGCCTCTCAAAACTTCACATCAGGCTATTCTCTGGAATGTCCAGTTAACTTCCGACTGCTCACGCACACCAAACTTCAGTGCGATTTGCCAAGTCCTAACGTGTGAACCGGACACGCTGGCAAAGAAAATACTTTCTTCGATGGAAGGCATAACCTCGTCACAAGAAAATTGCCACCTTTGCTCGCCCCTTGTCTCGATTATACAAGAATTTTCGTTCGCCGGGTCTCGGGTTACGCGGCTTGAGGGGTGCAAGTGGAAGTGTACCACCACATCATCCTTTGTCAGATGACGAAGATCACTCTTGTCAGGCGCTGATAACCAATCGTTGCCCCGAAGCCGATTTCCGGTTTCATCCAAATGAAGCGTTCTTTGATGACGCGCACCGAACTCTCTCGCATAACCAAGATGTGATGCAATCAACGTTTGCCCTCCGGCTGTATCTTCGCGGCTTGTCTCCACGCGTAGATTTGACCCGATCAGTTGCCCGGATGGGTGGATCATGCCGGGGCGATGATTTTCAAACCGACATGAGGACGTTTCATTCAACACCGCCGTTGAGTGAGCTGCGGTGGCGCGCCAGACGGCAGACTGTTCAGGCATCTGGACATTCGGCACACCACAATTCACGACGATACAATCCATCCCTGAAGAAAATTCAAACGACAAACATCCCGCATGGGCATGACTGGAAAGTTGTCCCCGTTCGGCTTCACCCACATCCATTAAAACAGTAGTCCCATTGGATGACAGTCGCTGGTATCCGCTGTGGCTCGCATAGGAAAGCGGCTCGCCCTTGGTCTCGTCATATCGAAGCAACGTCACAATCAAATCAGTGGGAGCAAGACCTGCACCATTAAACCGGGCCAGATTGCCATCGCCAAGACGGAAAAACCGAAGAGCGGGGAGCATCCTCTCAATGGCTGAAGTGACTTCCGCAGGAGGCTCAAGACCAAGAGTTATGCAAGCCTGCCTGAACGGTAAAATCAAAGCCAGTATGTCCACGATTGCCGTCGGGTTCCGGGATACATGCCCACCATCGGGCAAAATCTGTTGTGCCAGCTCACGCGCCAAACGGTCTCTCGCAAACTGCAACGATTTTTGCTGCCCGTAATTGCAGACCGATGCATAGGATAGTGCAAGATAGGACAAAAGCCTCGGCATTCCGTCCGGGAACGTGGACGCATATCGTTTCAGATATCTTACATGCCCCGCAATACTGCGCATAAAGCTTTTATGAAACTCGTGATCCGCGCCATTCATGATCATGTCCGAGTGACACAACCAGTATATGAGACGCTTGGAGACCACGGAGTGCTTCCAGACAATCTCCTGATCATCCCTCGAATTGAATTCCAACCAATCGCGAATGTAAGCCCGGGCATGATTTGCCGATAGTAAATCGCTTTTACTGGATAGGTGTCGGAGCCAACCAAAACTATGGAGGTCTTCTTTCCATACCGGATCAGCATCCACGGACAGAAAAGGCGAAACACCGCCCGTTTCCACCAAGCGTCCGCGCAAGACATATCGGCCGCGATAGAATTCTTCCGCCATGAGTGGATCGGCAGTTCGCAAATCCCGAGGCGCTATGGTCACATATTCAGGGACAAAAGCGGAAAACCCGGTGAGAAACGTAAGCCCGCTTCGCACGGCTCGGCGCACACTTTGCGCCGAACGGCCAAGCGAAATGGCAATCGTTTGTGGTTTGTCCAGAATAGACATCATACCCTCGTAACCCCAGCCACGACGACCCGTGACCACCCCAAGAAACTAGTCCATGGACCCGGTTTTGGTAAGGGGGTGTTACATCACTGTGCAAAAGATAGTCGCAACCGAAAAATGATGAGCAGAGAAGTAAACCTGCCAGCTAGATTTTCTGGAACCGGGCAGCGAAAAACCCGTCCATCCCACCAAGATGTGGTCTGTCAGGATCAATGGCGTGGAACGGCAAGCTGCGAAGCGCATTCTGCCCGTTCAATAAAGCATCCATCCCATTCACATCTTCCGCCATGAGCGGCATATGTTGCAAATCATCAATCTCGCGAATTGCCTTTGCGAGCAAATCCTCGCCCTCTTCCTTCAATATTGAGCAATTAGAGAAAACGAGTTGCCCACCGGGCTTTAGAAAGTCCTTTGCTCGAACCAAAAGCCGATATTGAAGAGTGGCCAATTCTGAAACCTCGCCTGCGTTGCGTGTCCACAAAACATCAGGATGGCGACGCACGGTGCCAGTGGAAGAGCAGGGCGCGTCCAAGAGAACGGCATCATACAATTGATCCGCTTCCCAATCGAGAATGTCGGCCTCAACCAGTTTTGCTCGCAATTGCAACCGCTGCAGGTTTTCACTCAACCGCTTGAGTCGCGCCGCGGAAATATCCAACGCGGTCACATCATAGCCAGCTGATAAAAGTTGAGCCGTCTTTCCACCAGGTGCGGCACATAATTCAAGCACGCTAGATCCGGCGGCCACATTCACCAATCGTGCGGGTAGTGCAGCGGCTGTATCCTGCACCCACCATTCGCCCGCTTCAAATCCTTCCAGTTCGTGGACGGGGCGATCATTGGAAAGCCTCACCGTGCCGCCACCATGATGCTCTGCCACAACTTCACCGTTCAAACGATCTGCCCAATGCTGCGGATTGGACTTCACGGAAATATCGAGACCTGCTCTTTGTTCCAGCGCCAGACCAATGCGACCCACATTGTCTTTCCCGTAATCAGACCGCAGTTTCGCGGCTAGCCATTTGGGCAACGCACTGACCGACGCCACGGACGCGAGCAGATCGTCTTTTTCACGAGCCATTCTCCTTAGGACCGCGTTTGCCATACCCCGAAATCGCGAAGTACGCTCATCATCACCGATCGCGCTCACGCATAAATCAATTGCCGAATGATCGGGGATATCGAGGTACAGAACCTGCACCGCTGCCACATGCAGTGAATGCAACAAAAATCTCGCTCGTTTGGGCGGAGGGCGCTGAAACAGTTTCTGTAATGCCGCATCAATCCGGTTTCGGTTCCGCAATGCAGCCATCGCAATTGCCCGCGCGAGCGCCTGATCGTTGGAAGCAAGCGCACGATATTCTTTCAAACCGTGTTCACGATCGGTGAGCGCGTCTAAATTTCTGGCATCATCAACCACGCGGGTGAGCAATGCGGTGGCCACAAGCCTCGGCATCATTCCGGACTTGGCAGATGCCGCGGACTTGCAAGACTTTTGCGATTTCCTCTGGGTCAAAGCTTAACGGGGCCTTCCCCATGGCCGACTGTCGTGATCGGAGCTATCCGACCCTGATTGCTTCGGACTTGAAATCGTATCGCTAGTCCCGGCACCGCGACTTCCCCACGGGCCGCTTTGCTGTTGCATTCCCCAAGGCGATACCTCCTGCTCCATCTGGGGTGAGGGCGAGCTCATCTGTTCTCGTGCAGCCCATTCATTCTCAAGTTTCTGCAAAGCATCAATCCGGTGCTGTGTGTCCGGGTGCGTGGAAAACAGGTTATCCCGGCGATAAGCACCCAACGGATTGATAATAAACATATGCGCCGTCGCTGGATTACGCTCGGCACTGTTATTGGTGATCTTTGCGGCACCCTTGGAAATTTTTTCAAGCGCACTGGCAAGCCAGATCGGATTCCCGCAGATTTCAGCGCCACGACGGTCAGCGGCATATTCCCGTGTCCGGCTGATCGCCATTTGCACAATACTCGCCGCAAAAGGTGCAGCGATCATCAGAACGAGACTGCCGATAATCCCAACTCCGCGTTCGCGGTTTCCCCCGAAGAACATGGCAAAGTTGGCGAGCATGGAGATCGCACCGGCAAATGTCGCCGTTATGGTCATGATCAGCGTGTCCCGGTTTTGGATATGAGCAAGCTCATGGGCCATGACGCCAGCGACCTCTTCCATCGTCAGCGTCTCAAGCAAACCGGTACTTGCGGCAACGGCAGCGTTCTCGGGGTTGCGTCCGGTGGCAAACGCATTGGGTTGTGGTGTGTTGATGATGTAAACCGCTGGCATCGGCATGTCCGCCGCTTCTGCCAGTCTTCTCACCACCTCATAAAACTCCGGTGCGTTGCGCTCATCCACTTCAACGGCATTGTGCATGCGCAATACCATTTTGTCCGATTTCCAGTAACTGAAGAAGTTCATACCGGCTGCAAACAAAAAAGCGATCATCATGCCGCCTTGCCCGCCAAGCAAATAGCCCACACCCATGAAAAGTGCGGTCATCGCCGCCAGCAATATGCCTGTCTTCGCGATATTCATGTGATCACCATAATTGTAGAAGTTTAGCTTCGTCCTATATGATGGTGGCACGCAAGCAAAGCTTCAAGCACTAACAAAGAGAACTCGCTTAATACCGGACCGTACAATGGCTGCAAACGATAATCGCAAAGACATTCCAGAAGCTGCCAAACGCGCTTTGCTCGAAGCGGCCGAGCGGCGGGAAAAAGCAAAAAAGAACGAAAAACCAGCTCCAAAAGAGATCATGGGCAGAGACGGCCCGGACCCTGTTCGCTTTGGCGATTGGGAAAAGGACGGTATCACCAGCGATTTTTAACGCTTTGTTTACGATACTGGGGTTTTAAGCCCAATTTTCTAGCCACAAGGCCATTTTTGGCAGTCGTTTATTATCTGTTCACAAAAACTGGCCTGCAATTTGCAGCGCTCCATGCAAACAGTTTCATGGAGTGAGAAATGCCCCTTCAACAAGCACTCAAGTTAGCCAAACAGTTCAATCGCAACGAGTCCGGGAACGTTTTCATCATCGCTGCCCTCATGATTTTCGTTCTGATGAGCGTAGCGGGAGCCGCTATTGATTATTCACGCATCACCAGCACGAAATCAAAAATGGCCAACGCCATGGACGCTGCCGTCCTGGCTGCGGGATACGATTTAAGCAAAGGCGTAACCGATAAAACAGCCTTGCGGGAAAAGTTTGAGAATTTCTTCTTTGCAAACATCACCGGCACAGGTGGAGATCCAAGCCTGTACCGGATCGCTTCATTTGAGGCAGACCCCAACACGGGCAAAGTCAGCGCAGTCGTTAAGAGCACAGTGCAAGCCACATTGACCGCAGCCATCGGCATGGATGCGCTGGACGTGAAAGCAGAAACCGAAGGTGTTTTTGATCAAACCGATGTGGAAGTTGCGATGATGCTGGATGTGACCGGCTCCATGCGTGGACAAAAAATTGCCGATCTGAAACTCGCCGCACGCGACGCCGTCGATATTCTTTTGCCGGACAACGGTACCCAGGGAATGCGCATTGGCCTTGTTCCTTATGCAAGCTCCATCAATGCAGGTCGCTATGCTAAAGATGTTACCCGCGGTAACCGTCGCTTCGCAAATGCAGATGGATTTACAGACTATACGCGCAATGTGCGTACCAGAGACTGCGTGACGGGACGTGCCGGACGCGACGCCACCACAGACGCGTCATACCGCCAGTCGCCGCTCGGTTCACATGAAGCGACTGTAAACGCTGGAAATGCATTCTTCAGATGCCCAGACGCTGAAATCATTCCGCTGACAAACAACCGAACCCTCCTGAAGCGTGAGATATCCCAATTCGTTGCCGACGGGTATACCGGGGGACATCTCGGTATTGCGTGGAGCTATTACATGCTGTCAGAGAACTGGCGCGACCTTTGGAGCACCCCAAATGATCCTGCCGCTTATTCTGCCGATGTGAAAAAGATCGCGATTCTGATGACCGACGGGGAGTTTAACACTGCCTTTGAAGGCATTGGAAACAACAATCCCTTTGGTGCAAATGTGGCGCGGTCTAACAATACGGCCAAAGACCTTTGCGAAGACATGAAGGCCACCAAGAATGGGAACCCGGGTATCACGATTTATGCCATCGCATTCCAGGCACCTTCATCAGCAGAAGCCACCTTGCGCGCTTGCGCAAATGACGATACCGCCGCGACAACCTACTATTATTCTGCTGACAACGGCACTGAACTTCGCGAAGCATTTCGTGAAATAGCCGCAAGCATCACAAATTTGCGTATCAGCCGATAAAATCGCTGCATAGAAGTGAAAGGGCGGGGCTTTCCCGCCTTTTTCATGGAGAAATTTCAAGTGGTTTAGCCATGCGAAATTTGCATAACAGACATGTGGATTTGGGACTCGAAAATTCACAACCTGCATTCTATATCCTCCCCAACAGCGAAACAAAAACGCTGAAACATATCAGGTTGCAACTTACTCCTCCTCCCAAGTGTAGCCTGTCGGTTGGTTTCTCCCTCCAATTAAACCAACCCATTTTGAATGATGCTCGCCAGATCCTCCTCCCCTGGCGAGCATTTTTCTTTTCCGGCCGAAAATTTGAGACTTTGGAATTCCGCAGTGTTCGGATTTTTCCAATAAGCTTCTGCCACCACCAAGCGGAATAAACGCCAGAAACAAACAAGACACAAAAAAGGGCTGCCTGGTTCAAAGACAGCCCTCCGCGATTTTTACTTCCGGCTAAATCCTATATTGTGACACTTACCTTGATTGAAGGTTGCCCCAACGCAAAGTCCTTGCCCCCGGATTTCTCCAGAAATCTTAAATCACTCGACATCAGATCACCTCCTTTCGATTCGTTGAACACACTAAGAAGGTGACACAATATGAATTTTCGTCAACTCCCTTTATTGCACCGCACGATCAAGCAGCGCAAAAAGGGATTGAAAGTGATTTATTGCTTGTTTTGACGGTTTTCGATGAGGTCATCCACGACCGCTGGTTCCGCCAAAGTGGAAGTATCACCAAGATTTGAGAAGTCGTCCTCGGCAATCTTGCGCAGGATACGGCGCATGATTTTGCCGGAACGCGTCTTTGGTAGGCCCGGCGCCCACTGAATCGCATCCGGCGACGCAATCGGGCCGATCTCAGAACGCACATGGTTCCGCAATTCGGTTCTCAACTCATCGGTTGGCTCAACGCCCGCCATTAGCGTCACGTAGCAATAGATACCCTGACCTTTAATGTCATGCGGGAAACCGACCACGGCGGACTCAGACACGGCATCATGAGCCACAAGCGCTGACTCAACTTCAGCGGTCCCCATGCGATGGCCGGAAACATTGATCACATCATCCACACGACCGGTAATCCAGTAATAGCCATCTTCGTCACGGCGACACCCGTCGCCAGTGAAATATTTGCCTTTATAGGTGGAGAAATACGTCTGAACGAAGCGTTCGTGGTCACCATAAACCGTACGCATCTGGCCAGGCCACGAATCGACGATACAGAGGTTCCCGTCAGTGGCACCCTCAAGCGGGTTACCATCATTGTCAACCAATTGGGGTTGGACACCGAAAAACGGCAATGTGGCAGAGCCGGGCTTCAGTTTTGTTGCACCCGGTAGCGGCGTGATCATATGACCGCCGGTTTCCGTCTGCCACCATGTATCAACGATCGGGCAGCGACCCTCGCCAACCACATTATAATACCATTCCCACGCCTCGGGATTGATCGGCTCACCCACAGTACCGAGAATGCGAAGTGACGAACGGGACGTGGACTTAACGGGATCATCGCCCCCCTGCATCAGCGCACGGATAGCCGTTGGTGCCGTGTAGAACTGGTTTACCTGGTGTTTGTCACAGACTTCCCAGAAACGCGCATTGGACGGGTAGTTCGGAACACCCTCGAACATCAAGGTGACCGCGCCATTGGCGAGCGGACCGTACACAATATAAGAGTGCCCGGTCACCCAGCCCACGTCCGCCGTGCACCAATAGATATCACCATCTTTGTAATCGAATGTATATTGATGCGTCATGGACGCCCAAACCAGATACCCTCCGGTTGTGTGCAAGACACCCTTAGGTGTTCCCGTAGAACCCGACGTATAGAGAATAAACAACGGATCTTCCGCATTCATCTCTTCCGGCGGGCAATCGGTTGAAGCAGCATCGCACGCTTCGTGATACCACACATCACGCCCTGGCTCCCATTCGATCGCACCACCGGTACGCTTCACGACCAGAACCTTGTCAACGTGAATGTTTTGAATGGCCGCAATCTCGATTGCATTGTCGGTGTTTTGTTTCAGCGGGATCTTTTTGCCGCCGCGCAGACCTTCATCCGCCGTGATCACAAAAGTCGATTCACAATCGACGATACGACCCGCAAGGGCATCAGGTGAAAATCCACCAAACACAATCGAGTGCACAGCCCCAATACGCGCACAGGCCAACATCGCATAGGCGGCTTCCGGTATCATCGGCATATAAAGAGTGACACGGTCGCCTTTTTTGACACCTTCCGCTTTCATAGCATTGGCGAGACGGCAAACTTCCGAATGCAGCTCTTTATAGGTGATGTGCTTGTCTTCGCTCGGATCATCACCTTCCCAGATGATGGCAGTCTGATCGCCACGGGTTTCAAGATGACGATCTATACAGTTCGCGGCCACATTCAGCGTGCCATCCTCATACCATTTGATGGAAACGTCAGGATATTCGAACGTGGTATTTTTTACTTTGGTAAAAGGCTTTATCCAGTCGAGACGCTTTCCCTCTTCACCCCAAAAACCTTCGGGATCATTGACGGAAGCTGCATACATCTCGGCATATTTCGCTTCATCAATCCACGCGTCCTGAGTGGCATTTTCCAAAATATCATAGGTTTTCACGTCGTCCGACATCACTGCATTCCTCCAAACCAAGGCGTTGGCGGCAATCAAAGTCCAGGCAACGCATCACTCTCGGCTATAAAGCAAACTCGACGCAAACGGTCTATTCAACCATAGGGGAATGCTCACTAAAGCACCAAACAGGTCCTTCTTGTGATAAAAACTTAAGGAGATCGGTTAATGTCCAATACTTAAAATTTTAACGAATTGAGCCCATTATCCTGGCGTTCCATGTGTTTTGAGTAGGAATGCCATCATGTCCGCACGTCGCCAGATACTTCTTGGAGCTTTGATTGCTCCTTTGTTTTTGACAGCCTGTGCCGGTGGGGCAAACGGCTTTCTCGCAGTATTCCGCCCACCAGATATCACTTGGAATGATACAAGCTGGTGCACACCGATTGAACTGAAGATTGCACTTAACAAGATTTCCCGAAAATTCGGACCCGTGAGAGTGCACTCAACCCATCGTTGGCCTCTCGAAAATGCGCGAAAGGGTGGCAAGAAACGAAGCTACCATCTCACTTGCCGCGCCGTTGATTTTTCCGTTCCCGGGCGCCCGTCTGAGGTGAAGGCCTATATCCGTTCATTGCGAGAAGTGGGTGGATATAGCTATTACCCGCGTGGGTTTTACCATATCGACAATGGCCCAAGGCGGACTTGGTAGACAATACAAGCCGCTAGCGCATCGCCATCGAAAAGAATACTGGATAGGTCAGCACTATCATCGCAAATGTCATGGAAATCCCACCGGGAAAAGGATCGCCTTTCATCATGAGCGGCAGCATAAATAGCAAAAGCCAGAGCGATTTATAAATCACCTGTACAATGATCAGCGGCGCGAAAAACGCCGGTGCAAACAGACCCGCAACAGACGAAATCAAGATTGCCAGATAAAGGCTTGCCACGAGCAGGCGAAGCCCGTCTGACTCTTGGACCCTACCTTCAAAAACCCCGGCCGCTGATCCCGACATCACCAATGACCAACATACCGGAACCAAGATAACGATATTGGCGAGATAAGGGGCATAAAGCCAATTGGGATTTGGAATAGAGATATTCATTCTAAACCACGTAATGCCCAGTTATTGTCGAACAAGTGCCGGCAAACCGTTTCACGCCGATTAGTCGCCGCCGATCAAAACCCGGTCCTGCATAAACGCCTCAATGGCCTCTTCCTGTGCTTGCGCTTCATCGCGAAGCCAGGCGAGAAAGTTAAGCACTTTCTGTTTCTTCAAGGTCTCAGGCGGGCAACAGAAATAAAATCCGCCTTTGGCACTTATGGCTTGCTTGAAGGGTGCAATCAGGCGCCCCGCATTGATCTCTCGAAATGCAAATCCGAGCCGTCCCATGACGATGCCACCGCCATCCACAGCAGCCTCAATACAATGATCCGCATGGTTGAAACGCGCGCCTTTGTTTGGATCGACCTGCGTATATCCCATGATGGCAAGCCAATTCTCCCATTGCCCCGCCTCCAGAAACCGAAGCGACTCATCATGGATGAGCGTCACATGGTCAAACAGACTTGCATCCGCCTTACCTCCTGCTGCCTCAAACGCTGCGGGTGAGATGAGCGGCGTTGATATCTCTTCAAACAATGATTCCACATAAAGCCCGTCATACTTGCCTGCTCCGAAACGGATCACGGCGTCCACACCGTCCCGGTCAAAATCCGTGAGCTTCAGGTTAGCCGATAATCGAAAATCGATTTCGGGATGCTCTTCCAGATAGGCGTAGAGCCGCGGCGCCAGCCACTTCGCCGAAAAGGCCGGGCCGGTGGAAATGACCAAGGTATTGTCTTCCACATCCGGCTTGATAAGCGCAAAACTCTCTTCCAACTTTTCGAAGGCATCGATGATGCCCGGCGATATGGTTCGCCCTTCCTTGGTGAGTTCCACAGCCCTGTTGAGACGTTTGAAGAGCTTGATCCCCAGATACTCTTCCAACTGCCGTATCTGATAGGAAAGCGCTGCCGGCGTTACACCCAGCTCTTCCGCAGCCTGCTGAAATTGCAAATGCCGAGACGCTGCTTCAAATGCGCGGATCGAATTAACGGGTGGAATATCTCTCATTTCACTTCAAAAATATTTAACTGAAGCTCAAGAATTACGCGTTTGTCAAAACCCTGTCCAGAAATTAGTTTCAGTTCAACATCGAAAGGAACACACCATGACAACGCACACGAACACCTATCACCGCACACCAGACTTCAACCGTCGTATGGAAGAAGGCCTGCGCCGCGCACCGGAAGAACGCGCTAGAGCAATCAGGGAATTCTGGGGCTGGATGACGCGCCGCTAAGCAACCAAAAAGGTGAAGAGCAATGACGCTCACGCAAACACTAAGGTTCCCGCTTACCCGCGACACACTCGCATTTACGATCAAGTGGGTGGCGTCTATCATCCAAACTTTTGAATATACCGCCACCGCTTTTGGCTTCACGCGTCTTAATATTTACTTGTTTCTAATCGGTCTGACTGGCTGGTTCATTGTAGGCGCCATCTGGAATGACAAAGCAATCATGCTGATCCATGTTGTAGCACTTGGTGCCATGCTGATTGGTATGAGCACCTAAAGTATAGTCACGATACTATTCGAGCATCGCTCCAATCAACGTCGTTCACTCCACACAACCTTGATTGGCGCACTAGCTCCGCACGGAAAGCCTTACCCCGGCTGGCAGACCATTTCACTTTCGGCTCCAGCCATATCTTGCTGGCAACCAAGGTATTCTCAGCACGCTTGGCTTGCGCATCCACCCGCCCAATTATTTTATCTCGCTCCAACAGGGGGAAAACGTAATAGGCATATTTGCGCTTCTCCGGCGGCACATAAATTTCAATCGTGTAATCAAAGTTAAACAACCATTTGAGGCGCTTGCGATCGCGAATGACCGGATCAAATGGCGATAGCATACGTATCCGGTCGGGTAGTGGTTTCATTTGTGCGATAACGCTTTCAATATCAAGCCGAGCCACCAACTCCCTCGGCTTTGACCCATCCGCGCTTTCCGCAATGACAGATGTCGTCTCCTGGGCACCTTGCAGGTCCAGCCATGATTTAACCTCATCGATTGAGAGCAAGTCCCAGTAGCGCGCAATATCACCGGGGCTGCCAAACCCCAACCGATCAAGCGCAGATCGACAGGCCCAACTAACAAAAGCCTCGTGATCCACTTCCCTTTCATAATGGTCTTCGTGAATTACGCGATGGCAGAGATCATAGGTTTTCTGAAACCCTTCGCGCCCCGGCACCGCCAGCTGTCCCGTGCGCCACATATATTCAAGCGCAGCCTTGCCATCATGCCATTGCCACATCTCAAGCTTTTCGCCCTTGGGCTTTTCCAGATCGCGGGAACGCAAGATTCCATTTGCCTCAACCCGGTCACGCAATGCGTCCACCTGGCCCATGAAGCCTTCACCCTGCCAACGGGTAAACTTCTTTTTAAGGCGGGGTTCATCCCGACGGAATTTATGTTTCCAATAGGGCCAGAATTGCGCTGGTATCAATGACGCATCATGGGTCCAATTCTCAAAAAGCCCCCGCTCCTTTTCATGCAGGCGCGCTAGATGTTCGGTGCGGTAAGTCTGATTTCTGGCAAACAGAATCATGTGATGAGCGCGCTCAACCCAAGGAATCGAGTCCATTTGAACAAAACCAAGCTGCTCAATCAGTTCCGCTAAACCACCATCACCCAGTGCCAAATGCGGTGGACGGGTCAGGCCCTGTAAATGGAGAACAAGATGCCGGGCTGTTCGATTGTCGAGATGGATCACAGCGGCTTAAGCGTCTTGCCGTCTAGTCCGCCCATTAGACAGACCTCCATCCACTCATCTTCTTTGACGGGCTGAACCGATAACCGCATCGAGGTAACCAGCGACATGTCTGCAAGCTTCTCGTTTGCCTTCACCTGCTTAAGCGTGACCGGGTTCGGCATATCGCACAAAGCCCGCACGTGGACGCAATCCCATCTCTCATCATCCGTGGTGGAGTCCGGGGCGCTCAACGCACTCACTTCCACGATCCCCACCACATCAAGGCCTTCATTGGAATGGTAGAAAAATCCACGATCACCAAGTTCCATCGCACGCATATTGTTACGGGCCTGATAGTTCCGGATACCGTCCCATTCTTCACCGGCCTCGCCTTTGGCTTTTTGTTGCTCCCATGACCATTTGAACGGTTCAGACTTAAACAACCAATATTGCATCACACATACTCCATCCTCGATCTGTCTTATGTTTCGCGCCTCAGGGGTCGCGTCAACAGCTGGCTAACGGCTTCGCGTGCCGTGACCTGTTTTTCCAAAACTTCCACCACCGCATTTGTGATCGGCACATCCACATCGAGGTCATCCGACAAACGCGAAGCAACCGATGCAGTAAAGGCACCTTCAGCAAGGGGCAGGCCCTGCAGACTTTCGCCTTTACCCATCGCCATACCAAAAGCGAAATTCCGCGACTGGGGTGACGAACAGGTGAGCGTGATATCTCCTAACCCAGACAAGCCCATCAGAGTTTCCGCCCGCGCACCCATTGCGACCGAAAGCCTTCTGATTTCAGCAAATCCACGGGCAATCAAAGCCGCCTCTGCACTGGCACCAAGACCCATCCCGCGTGCTGCACCAACCGCTAGCGCGAGTACATTTTTTAGCGCACCACCCAATTCGACGCCCCGCAGATCATCATTGGAATAACACCGGAAACTTTCTTGCGATAAAAGCTCCGCAACCCTGTCAGCCTGTTGAATGTCCTTGGATGCTATAGTCACAGCGGTGGGAAGTTTGGAAACCACATCGCTTGCAAAACTAGGACCCGACAACGCGCACACGGAGTGATTGGGAAATTGATCCTGAACAATTTCCGCAGGCATTTGACCGCTTACACGATCAATCCCCTTGCAGGTGGTAACAAGAATAGACGTGTCGGACATTCGGCTAAACTGACCAAGCAACGATGACAGGGATTGGGTGGGTACTGCCAACAAAACCAGTTCCGCAGCATCTAATGCCATATCCAAATTTGCAGTGGCCCTAAGCACTTGCTCCAAAGACAGGTCACCCAAGTAAGACTTGTTGGTTTTTTGTTCTGAAATCTCCGCGGCTCGATCTTCCGAACGACACCAGATCATTGTCTCATGGCCTGCGCGTGCACTTACGCAAGCAAGCGCACTTCCCCAAGCGCCACCTCCGATCACAGCAACTTTCATAACACGCTCAAACTTTCGCTCCCTTGCGGCCTGCACCGAGCATGCTTTCTGATTCCTGATCTAAAGGCCAGCGTGATCGGGGTACCACATCCAGAGAAGACCGTTCGCCAATTTCAAACCGCTCCAAAGCAGCCCAGGCGATCATTGCCGCATTATCCGTGCAAAGCTTTAGAGGCGGGGCAATTAGGACGAAGCCGTGGGACTGTGCCACTGTTTCGAGGCGTGCTCGAACCTCGCCATTGGCGGCAACACCGCCTGCCACAACCAATGTGTTGGTGCCAATACCATGGTCAAGGATGGCACGTTCGCATCGGGACGCAAGGATCTCCGCAACGGTTGTTTGCATACTGGCGCAAAGGTCTGCCACATCTTTATCAGTGAGTGGAACAAGCTTCCGCGCCTCATTCCGAATGGCCGTTTTCAGGCCGGAGAACGACATGTTCAGCGTTGCTTGACCGTGCAACGGCTTTGGAAAGCGAAACCGTTTTGCATCCCCTTTTTTTGCAGCCTGTTCGACCATCGGCCCCCCGGGAAACCCCAATCCTAATAGCTTGGCAGTTTTATCAAATGTCTCGCCCACAGCATCATCGATGGTGGATGCGAGGCGTTGATACTTGCCCAAACCATCCACGCGAATGATCTGGCTATGGCCCCCAGAAACAAGCAGCAAGAGGTAGGGAAATTCCACTTTGTCGGAAAGTCTGGCTGTGAGGGCATGGCCTTCGAGATGATTGATTGCCAAAAACGGAAGATTGCGACTGACGGACAGCGCCTTGGCGGTCATCACACCCACCATCAATCCACCCACAAGCCCGGGCCCGGCCGTAACGCCAATGCCTCCCAGTTCGTCAAGTTTAAGACCCGCCTGAGAAAGCGCCTGCGCAATCAAGCGGTCCAATGCTGAAAGGTGCGCCCGTGCGGCGATCTCGGGTACAACACCACCAAACTCTGCATGCTCGGAAATCTGGCTCAGAACGATATTTGAAAGAATTTCAGGCTCACCCGAACCATTGCGACACACAATGGCGGCCGCCGTCTCATCACAACTTGTCTCTATTCCAAGCACGGGTGCGAGATTTTGCATTGTCAGTGAAACCTGTTACCTGTAACACGTTGTAAAATTGGCATTACCTAAAGTGTTGTAAAGAAAAAATGACAAAATCCAGTATCCGCATCGGCACCCGAGGCAGCCAACTTGCGCTCGTGCAGGCGGAATACATGAAATCATTGCTTCAGGCCACCCATTCAAACCTCGAAGTTTCCATCGATGTTATCTCAACCGCCGGTGACCGAAGCCAAAAAGAAAACATTGCCCTTTCAGAAATTGGCGGAAAGGGCCTTTTCACGCTTGAGATTGAAGAGAAGCTCACAAACGGTGAAATCGACATGGCCGTGCATTCGGCAAAAGACATGCCAACAGCGCTTCCCGATGGACTGGCCTTGGTGTGTTATCCACCCCGCGAAAATGTTGCCGATGCGTTCATCTCTCCCAAAGCGCAAACATTTGATGGCCTCGCAAAGGGAGCTGTCATGGGGTCTGCTTCGTTGCGACGCCGAGCCCTGATGTGGCGCAAACGTCCAGACCTCGAAATGGTCATGTATCGCGGCAACGTGGGAACACGGTTGGAAAAACTGAAAAACGGCGTGGCGGATGCAACCTTGCTGGCATGCGCCGGGTTAAACCGCCTCGGACTTTCAGATGCCATCACCAGTGAGTTACCGATTGATGACTTCCCGCCTGCTCCCGGGCAAGGTGCAATTACCATTGAGGCTCATCTCGATAACACGAGAATGCTGGAATTGCTCGAGCCTCTCAATCATGCAGACACTGCCACAGCCCTCACTTGTGAACGCGCCTTCCTGGAAGAACTCGATGGCTCCTGTCGCACGCCGGTTGGAGCTCATGCGACCATCGATGGAAACAAACTCTCGTTACACGGCATAATCCTGAAGCCCGATGGAACGGAAGCCCACGAGGATCGTCTAGAGGGAACCGTTGGAGATGCGCGCACCCTTGGCCTTGCAATGGGCGAGAAACTAAAAGCTGAGGCAGGCGAAAAATTCTTCGAAGGTTGGGCTTGAAGAAAATGCGTGTTTTGATCACGCGCGCAGAACCTGCCGCCAGTCGCACTGCACAAAAATTGGAAGCCTTTGGCCATACACCAATCGTGTGTCCGATATTTGAACTGGTCGATCTTGGCGGACCAGACCCGGATCAAAACTCTACAAATTATATCTTCACCAGCGCGAATGCCGTTGAAGTGCTCTTAAAACGAAACTGGACACCCGGCGACACTTCCGCAACGGCATGGTGTGTTGGGACTAAAACAGAAACGGCTGCAAAAGTGCTTGGTTTTCAGAACACCGTCGTGGCCAGTGGCGGCGGAGCAAAACTTGCTGAAAAAATCACGAACACCAAGGCAGTTTTTGAAGAACCATTTATCTATCCCACGACACCCGATCGTTCTTTCAACATTCAACAAGCTCTTTCGGCATCAGGGATTAAGGTAGAAACAGTCGATATTTATCGAACTGCCAAAGTCATGTCCGAAAACTCACGTATCGCGAGTTTCTTTTCCAAGTCGGACAGGAGCGCAATCATGATTTACTCGGAACGCAGCGCCTCGCATCTGATCAGTCTTCTGAAAGACATCATTAATCCAAACGATGTGAATCGTGCATCGGTCATCTCAATTTCAAAATCGGCTGCAAACATGATGTTGAATTATGGCTGGGAAGGAGTCTATGTTTCAGAGCGTCCTGACGAAGCATCCATGATCTCACGTCTTGAGGAAGTCTCGAAAGCTTGATGATAAGTCTTCAGGCTCATATGTTCAAAGCAGGTGCTTCTGGAGACTGTGTGTACAGAAAACACAGTCCGCACGGTGTAAAATAGGAAATTTTTATGGTTTCAAAGCCCAAATCTACCACATCGCGAAAAACCGGAACGCGCGCGCGCAAGCCGGCAACAATCGATTTGGAAGCTAAGAAAACCCCAGGTGACACTGCTTCAAACACAGCCGATGCTGAGACCACTCAAAGCAACAAATCGACATCCAGTACAACCACGAAATCAGCGGCTGCCACCTTTGGCAGACCTGCAAACAAAGCGTCTACGACAGCATCAAAGAGCGAACAATCGACTTCATCGGCACCCACATCCGGAGCCTCAACCGGAAGTGGAAGCAGCGCCAAAAAAGAAACTGACAAAACCACAAAATCACCTGCGGACTCGGAACCCAAAAATCCGCAGGCAAGCGCACCAAAAAAATCTGGTGGCGGTCTTTTCTCCGGCCTTGTTGGGGCCGGCGCAGCGATTGCGGGATTGGGCGCGATTGGTCAACTCGAAAACGCTGGCGACATTCCTTTTATTGGTAAGCTTTACTCAAGCGGTTCCACTGAAATTTCCCAATCATTGACCGAAGCGGATTTGCAAGCGCTGCAACAGCAGATCAGTGAACTTGAAGCAGACAATGCCCGCATCGCAGAACTGGAGACAACACTTGCAAATTTGCAGGCAAGTGCGAACGCAGGTGATGATGGATTACCAGTCGCTGACCCCGCCGTAACGAACCGGATCGTTGAACTTGAAACCCGTATCACGGAACTCGCCGCCTCGAATGGTCAAACAGAAGCTCCGGACCTTTCTCCGATAACCGAGAGGCTTGCCGGGATTGAGGAGCAGGTTTCCCAATTGCGATCGATTGAGCCTACGGACACAAGTGCATTAGAGGCGCGCCTTACACAGCTGGAGACCTCACTTGGTGAGGTAACCGCAACAGTCACAGCGCTGAATGATCAATCATCAGACTTACGCGAGACCGTCGCCTCCGTACGGGCCAGCGAGACCGTGGCCCGGTCCGTGGCCGTAAACGCCCTCGGCGCCGCGCTGGAAAACGATGATCCCGTGACCCTTTCGATTGCATCGGTGGAATCGCTCGGAGGCTCCGGCCCGGAAACAGAGCGACTCACAGAACTGGCAAGAGAAGGCATACCCACGCGAGCCGTTCTGCTTTCAGAACTCGCCTTGTTCACCAACGCTATTCAAAATCCAACTGCACAAGCGCCACAAGGTTCTTTGTCGGAACGCTTTTGGGCGAATGCGCAAAATCTGGTTTCTTTCCGGTCATCAGGGCCACAGGAAGGAACTGCCCCCGTGGCCATCCTTTCCCGTGTCAAAGCCGCAATCGAAACCGGGAACCTCACGCAAGCCAAGACCGAATGGCAGTTATTACCGTCAGAAATCCAGGCAGATGGTGAGGCTTGGGTAAGCCTCTTGGACAAGCGCATGGAAGCCTTTTCTTTATATCAAGCACTATCCGACAAATTCACATCACAAGACGGATAGTCATCCGGGAAGTTCGCGTCATGTTTCGTTTTTTAGTATTCATTTTGATCGTCCTTGGGTTGGCACTTCTGTTTGCCTGGGTGGCTGATAATCCTGGCGGCGTGTATTTGGAATGGGAATGGTTAGCCACGCGGATAGGCCGCCCTGGCGAAGAAGTCGGACTGCCTCTAATCGTTGTCGTTATCGCGTATGTAATTTCTATTGCTATCGCAATCTTTATCGCGGGAGTATTAAAAGGCATCTTTGGAATGCCACGTTTCATATCCCGATTTTTCGACAACAGAAGACGGGAAAAGGGATATCGCGCCCTTTCACGGGGCCTGATCGCAGCAAGTGCTGGCGACATCGATATGGCGCGTAGTCTCACCAAGGAAAGCCGCAATCTTTTGAAAGATGAACCACTGGTTACGCTTCTTGGTACTCAAACAGCACTTCTTGAAGGTAATCGTGAAGCCGCCACGCAGAACTTCAAAACCATGCTCGATAATGAAGACACGAGAATGGTGGCTTTGCGTGGCCTGTTTCTGGAAGCAGAAAGGCAAGGAAAGGGCGATGCCGCCCGTCACTACGCGGAAGAAGCAGCACATGCGGCACCCGCTTTACCATGGGCAGGAAATGCCAAACTTCGATATGCTGCGGCCGATGGCGATTGGGAAGCGGCAATCGCCACACTTGAAGCAAACCGTTCAGCGGGCTTGATCGAGAAATCAATGGCGAAGCGCCACCGGGCTGTACTCCTCACTGCGAAAGCAATGTCTGTGGAGCAGGCAAACCCGGAACAAGCCCGGAAACTGGCGAAAGAGGCTCACAAGCTTGCCAAAGACCTGGTGCCGGCCGCTGTCACCTATGCAAGGGCAGCAACCCGGTTGGGCGATATACGCGGCGCATCAAAAGTTCTCGAAGCAAGTTGGAAACAGGAACCCCATCCTGAAGTAGCCGAGGCCTATGCAACCGTAAGGGTTGGCGACTCGGTTCAAGACCGCCTGACGCGGGCAAAGAAACTTGCGAAACTTCGCCCCAACCATCCGGAAGGGAGCCTTGCGATGGCCGCCGCTTACATTGATGCTCAGGAATGGGATAACGCAAGAACAGCCCTTGAAAGCGTGCTGACCACGCGGCCCACGGAGCGGGCCTGCCTGTTGATGGCAGACATTGAAGAAGGTCAGTATGGCGATCAGGGCAGAATGCGGGATTGGCTTTCACGTGCTGTACGCGCACCAGCCGACGAAGCGTGGACTGCGGACGGAATTGTATCCGAGGAATGGCTTCCAATCTCACCGGTATCTGGTGAAATCGATGCGTTTGAATGGAAGGTTCCGGTAGCCCAACTGGGCGGTGAAAATGCACCCGTCATGACCCTTGAGGAGCTAAAGGCCGAAGCAGCACCGATCATCACGCCACGCGACGATGAGACAAAGTCAGACACACTGTCTTCAGAAGAAAAGTCTGAGGATGATACATTCAAAGATACAATTGAAGACGCTGTGATTGTGTCTGATGAAGAACCGGTCAGCGATAAAGAAACAAAGCCAGAAACGCAGGAAGCGAAAGAGGAAGCTTCAACACCAGAAAGTTCAGAATCAATAACCGCGTCAAAGCCAGAACAACCGGAAGCATCCAAACCTGATCAATCTGAAGCGATCGATGCAGAAAAAAATGAAAAAGCACCAGAGAGCAAAACGGGAACCATTGCCGACAACGTGGTGTCACTAGAAAAGGCAAAAGCGGAATCCGCTGCGGAGAAGTCTCAAGGAAATAAGAATTCTGTGGCTGCGTCGACCAGCCAAACAAGCACACCAAACAAAACAACCAGTCCTTATGAAAATCAAATCAAAGGACCGCTTGATCGCAGGCCCGATGATCCCGGACCTCACCCCGATAAGGAACCGCCGAAAAAAGGGTTCAAACTATTTTAGCACCCGCTAATTTATGACGCTGTGCCGCATGCATTAATCAGCATCCACCGCTTGGCATAGACAATCACAAACACCATTTGAATGACGTATAATAAAGGTCATTTACCATGTCTTCTGAACTCCGCGAAAAGGTCATGTCTCAACTCGCCCGTGTGAAAGGGCCTGACCTCGACAATAATATTGTAGCCCTTGGTCTCGTCGAGAACGTCCTCGTATCGGACGGTAAAGCAGTCTTTTCAATCAAAGTCCCGGCACAGCGGGCGAAAGAGTTGGAACCACTACGCACCGCGGCGGAAAAAGCCGTGATGGAAGTTCCCGGCATTGATAAAGTAACCGCCGTTTTAACAGCCGAGCGCAAATCCGATAATGCGCAGCAGTCAGCACCACGAGCGCAATCATCTGCACCAGGTGGCACGGGTCCGCGGGCGGGCGTGCCGGGCATTAAGTCCATTATCGCAGTGGCTTCAGGCAAGGGCGGTGTGGGCAAATCCACCACCACCGTCAATCTCGCCCTTGGCCTTGTGGATCAGGGCCTGAAAGTTGGCATACTCGATGCTGATATCTACGGCCCTTCCATGCCGCGAATGCTCGGCATTAGCGGCAAGCCAACCGCTCAAGGTAAGGCGCTCGATCCCCATGAGGGATACGGTCTGAAAGTGATGTCCATGGGCTTCATGGTCGATGAGGAAACGCCGATGATCTGGCGCGGCCCCATGGTGATTTCTGCATTGACCCAGATGCTGCGGGAAGTGAATTGGGGTGAATTGGACGTGTTGGTGGTGGATATGCCGCCTGGCACCGGTGACGCTCAGCTGACTATGGCACAACAGGTGCCGTTAGCCGGTGCAGTGATCGTCTCGACGCCGCAGGATATTGCCCTGATCGATGCGCGCAAGGGCTTGAA
>CAWUJX010000009.1:0-40569 GCA_963922635.1 uncultured Hyphomicrobiales bacterium
TGCAGCGCTCCTTACCAATCTTGAGGACCGAGATGTTTTGTTCATTGACGAAATACATCGCCTCAATCCGGCCGTTGAAGAAATCCTCTATCCTGCAATGGAAGACTATCAATTGGACCTGATAATCGGGGAGGGGCCAGCGGCGCGGTCGGTGAAAATTGATCTTGCGAAATTCACGCTGGTGGCCGCCACAACCCGGTTGGGGCTTTTGACAACGCCCCTGCGTGACCGGTTTGGGATTCCGGTTCGGCTGAGTTTTTACGAAACGGAAGAGCTTGAACAAATCGTCAATCGCGGCGCGCGGATCATTGGGCTTCCAATCGCTGAAGACGGTGCCCGCGAAATCGCCAATCGGGCACGCGGCACCCCGCGTATAGCCGGGCGGCTCTTGCGGCGGGTGCGCGACTTCGCAATCGTTGCAGATGCTGAAAGCGTGACCGCCAAGGTTGCGGATGAGGCGCTTTCGCGGCTGGAGGTGGATGCAATTGGCTTGGATGAGCTGGACCGACGCTATCTCAATCAGATCGCGCGGAATTTTGGCGGTGGTCCCGTGGGGATTGAAACGATTGCAGCCGCTTTGTCGGAACCCCGCGACGCGATTGAAGACATCATTGAACCGTTTCTCATTCAGCAGGGGTTTATTCAGCGAACCCCGCGCGGTCGTTTAATGACAGAGCGTGCTTGGAAACATCTGGGGTTAGCAACGCCGAAAAACCTCGCCGCACAACAGGCAAACCTGTTTGATGACGAGTAACTGCACATAATCTCCTAAATTTTTACCAAGAAGCTGCTTTTCAACTGGTTACCCATTGTCTGATTAGACATATCTAGAGGTATTTTATGTTGACGCGCAGGACCTTTTTCAAGATTGCGAGTGCTGGATTGTTTAGTGGCATTGCTCTAGGCAGTTATGCTTTTGGAATTGAACCATTAGTCAGGCTAAAGACGACTTTTTATCGCCCAAAGCTCTCCAATTGGCCAAATGATTTGAAGCTAAGAATAGCAGTTTTGACGGATATTCACGCATGCAAACCTTGGATGCCGGTTGAACGAATTCGTTACATTGTCCGGGAAACAAACCGATTAAATGCCGACATCGTTTTATTGCTTGGCGACTATACGGCTGGGATGAACTTTGTGACAGATTATGTCCATTCCTCAGAGTGGGCACCTGCGCTCGGCGAACTAAGAGCGCCGCTGGGTATTCACGCCGTACTAGGTAATCATGATTATTGGGAAGACCTCACTATTCAACGGAACAGAAAGGGAAAAACTTTTGGGCACCGTGCTTTGGAAAAGGCCGGAATTAAAGTTTATGAGAACGATGCCCTTTTAATCAAAAAAGGTAACCAAGAGTTTTGGCTTGCTGGTTTGGGTGATCAATTAGCTTTCATGCCAATAAGAAAATTTGGCCATACAGATTGGAGGGGAAAAGATGATTTGCCTGCCTTGATGTCAAAATTGAACAAACAAGCTCCAGTGATACTTATGGCTCACGAACCAGATATATTCGATCAAGTAGCGGAAAGTGTTGCTTTAACTGTTTCCGGCCACACCCATGGAGGGCAAGTTCGCTTTCTAAATTATGCACCGATTAATACGTCAGGCCAAAGGCTCAATTACGGGATGATTCAAGACGGTAGAAAACATCTAATTGTGTCAGGTGGGCTTGGATGTTCAATGTTGCCGGTTCGATTTGGAACCCCACCGGAAATAGTTGTTATAGAGACTGCTTAGTGCTGCGGTAATTTTCTTAATAATCAAACCCGCCCGAACGGTCCGCTGATGACCAATTTGTCGCCAGTGCCATAACCGTTTCGTAAGTGTTCGGTTGCGGGGTCGTCAGTGTCACTTTTGGTGACTTCCAGATGGAAATGTTCCGGTGAAGTGGCGGTAATATATTCTGTGGTCCACAGGTTGGGCGCCATATGGAACCTTAATCGCTGTCCGGGTTTTGCGTCGGGTAACGGCCATGGCGCGGTGTTTTTCAGTGAAATTCGGGTACAGTTTTCACCGATTTCGTAGGTGGTGATTTCCAAAAGCCTTGGCCAGACCGGGTAGGCGTCATGGGTTGCCAGGGCTTCTTCCAGCGGCATTGCTGCATCGCCAATCACAGTGATTGTGCTGGACGTATTGATCTTGCCGGATTTCACGACCTTCGCATACATTCCGCAAAAGGCGTGCCCGAAAATATGCGGCATCTCTTCTGCAAACCTCAGATCACGCTTGCCGTTTTCAGGGTTAACACCGGGCGCAGGGCAGCGAAGGATGGGGCGCATCACATCGAGTTCAGCAGATCCGATCTGTAGCCGTTTGCCGAGATAGCCCAATTCTTCCCAAGCGGGCAAATTGCGTAGAAGCACATTGCATCGAAAACGCTGTGGGTTGAGATCGAGCCCAAACCCTTGCTCAAGTGCTGCAATGCTTTCCATATTGATCAGAGATATTGGCGTATCAGGAAAGTCCCAATTGCCGATGGTTGAAGGCCTTTCGATAATCTGAGGTGCGGGCAGAGCGGCATCGCTCGTCAATGTTTTCACCACTTGCCCGATGTCTTCGTTTGCCGCGACGAGGCTTTCTTCGCTTCCCAGTTCAAGCGTGAGGTTTTGGTTATCTGGAGCCCGCAGGTTGATCGAATTGGTATCGGGGTCGAAATCGAGCGCAAACTCCAAAACGCCGTCATGGATCGAATTTACAAAAAAGCCGCGCGAGTGCATCCACTCGCCTGTATTAGCCATGGTGCCGTTGGAGATCGCATATTGGCGATCATGGGGGATGCCCTCATTTACGGTCAAATTGGTCGATGAGATGGAATGTCCTGCAAAGCCCTTTACAGGGAACCGATGAATTGCTTCAACTTTGGCATTCGGCATTTGTCTGCGCTTTCCGGCGGAGATTTTAATCAACGCGAAAGATGGAAGTTTTTTGGTCCCATGTCACGTGAAAATATCTCTCGGGAAAAAACCGGACTGCTCAATCGCCTAATCGAGAACGGCCATGAGATGGAAGTTCGAGTTTATTACGAGGATACGGACTTTTCCGGCGTTGTTTATCACTCGAATTACCTGAAATATATGGAGCGTTCGCGTACCGAATGGCTCCGTCATCTGGAAATCTTTCATACCGATCTGGAAAAGGACGATAGTGCTTTTGCCATCCATCGTATGACATTGAAGTTTGGGCCGCCTGCCGTTATCGATGATCTTTTGCTTGTGCGTACGGTCTTACAGAAACTGACAGGCGCGCGATCGTTTCTTCGGCAAGAGGTTTTGCGCGTTGATCAAGACGAAAACGAGGTGATGTTGTGCGGTGCGGATGTGGAAGTTGCCTTCATCAACCATGGTGGCGGTGCAAAACGCTTTCCCGATGACCTTCGTGAAAAGCTTGGTGGATAACCTTAATGTGACTTCTTGTCATAACAAAATGCCACACTTCCTAACGTTTCGTTAACCCTAATCGATTCTAACCAAACGCAGGGTGATCGCTGTGCCACGAGGTCATGGTTTGACCACACTCTTTATTATGAAAGGCGGTAGGTGGTTGCCGGGACAATCAAGTGCCGCACAATTGAAAGAACGATGATCAGATGATCGAAACTGCACTTTTTGCCGTATCGTCGGCGTTTGCCCAGGGCATCGAAACTTCTGAATTGAGCGGGCACACAGACGTTAGTTTGTGGGGATTGTTTATGCAATCCGGCCTTGTCGTAAAAGCGGTTATGATTGGCCTTTTGATTTCTTCCATTTGGTGTTGGGCAATCATTCTCGACAAATGGCTGCTGTTTTCCAGAACCAAGCGCCAATTGGACCGTTTTGAAAAAGTATTCTGGTCCGGCCAGTCGTTGGAAGATTTGTACAAATCGCTCTCCGACCGCAATCCATCTGGCATGGGTGCATTGTTTGTGGCGGCTATGCGAGAGTGGAAGCGTTCTTTCGAACGTGGGGCGAATTCCCAGATCGGATTGCAAACACGTATCGACAAAGTACTTGACGTGTCATTGGCTAAGGAATCTGAAAAACTGGAACGTCGATTGATGTTTCTGGCAACGATTGGTTCAGCCGCTCCGTTTATTGGTTTGTTTGGTACGGTGATCGGTATCATGACTTCGTTTCAGGCGATTGCCGGATCGAAATCGACCAGCCTTGCTGTTGTGGCGCCTGGGATCGCAGAGGCCTTGCTTGCGACCGCTTTAGGCCTTCTTGCCGCCATTCCCGCGACAATTTTCTACAATAAGCTTTCTTCTGACGTGGGTAAAATTACTACACGGCTCGAAGGGTTTGCAGATGAGTTTTCAGCAATCCTGTCGCGCCAGATCGATGAGAAGCAGAGTAGTGCTCACCAACGCCGTGCGGCGGAATAAAGAGGACGGATATCAGCCATGGGAATGTCCACTGGGGTAGCAAATGCAGGTGGCAGCAAACGCCGCCGTACTAAACGCCACATGCCAATCAACGAGATTAACGTAACGCCCTTCGTTGATGTGGTCCTCGTTTTGCTGATCGTTTTTATGGTGACAGCCCCGCTTCTAACGGTTGGTGTCGAAGTTGACCTGCCGGAAACCGCTGCCTCTCCCGTTAACGTGGAGACGCAGCCGCTTGAACTTACCATCACCAGAGAAGGACAGATTTTTCTCGGTCAGGCAGAGGGCGCAATCGAAATTCCTTTATCGGAATTGACGCCAAAATTGATTGCGGTCACCGATGCGACAACCGAGAAATTTGACACGCGTATTTTCATCAAGGGCGATAGTGCAGCTCCCTACGAGATTGTTGCCAAAGTTCTCGGCCAGGTCTCGGCTGCGGGATACAAAAAGTTCACTATGACAAGCCTGCCTCAACAGTAACCGGATCGACATGAAGTTTGGCGTAGCAACATCGACGGTTATGCATGCGGCAATCCTCAGCTGGGGATTGCTGGGTGCCACTGCGCCTCAAGTGGAGCAGATCGAACTTTCGGGTGTTGAAATCGATTTCGAGACCAGTAGCGAAAGTCAGCCTGCCCAGGGTGAGAGTCAAGCGGATGTGGCTGAACAGCCAGCGCCGACACCCACCAAAAAACCTGAAGAGAACCCGGACGCTCAGAATATCGGTGATACCAATACGGATGAAGCATCCACGAACGAGGCGGACCCGAGCGACCGTGTCGTGGAAAAAACAGCTACTGCGGTAGAGCCAAACGAAGCGGTTGAAAAGCCTGACCCTGTGCCAGAAGCAAAGTCGGAACCCGAGCCAACGCCCGCGACTGAGTTGGCGGCGTTAAACGATCCGGCTACTCCCATCACACCACAGGAACCGCAAGACAATGCGCCTGCTTTGGAAGAATCAATCGCCCAGCAGCAATTGGCAGCGTTGCCGACCAGTGTTCCTGTGCCAACGGTGAAACCGAGCCCGCCAAAACCGAATACGGCGAAGACGCAAGATCGCAAGCAGCCCGAGAATGAACCGGCGAAAACGGCGCGCGATGCGAAGAAAGCTGATGAACCCAGTGTCAGCGATATCATCAAAAACAACAAAACGACCGAAAAGGCCTCCAGTGGAGGACAAAAGAAATCCACACAAACGGCAGCTCTTGGGACGAATACATCCAGTTTCGCAAAGCGCTTATCGCGGCGTGAAGAAGACGGCCTGATATCGCGTATTAGTCGGTGCTCGACGGGTCAGGCAGGACAGGTGATTTCTCCGGACTTGACGGTGACAATCATCATGGAACTCAATCCGGATGGGACGTTTAAAGTTTCGCCAAAAGGCAAAGCCAATGGCGGGACAGCGCAGGAACGAGGCCGTTTCACCCGTGATGCGTTGCGATACGCACTGCGCTGTGCGCCCTATGATTTTCTGCCGGCGGAAAAATATGAAACATGGAAAGAAGTGGTGGTTACTTTCCACCCCTCAAAGATGTTTGAATGATCGGGCACCGTTGATGCCCACACAAAAAGGAAGATCCTGAGAGGTCGTAGATGAGAATTTTGGTTCGTTTTGTTTCATTGGCTCTTACATTTCTTGCGTTGATCAACATTGCCCATGCGAGGGTCGAGATTGACATCACCAAGGGTAATGTGGAGCCGCTTCCGATCGCGATTACCGATTTTGCCGGAGATCAGGTGGCTGCTGATATTGTCAATGTGATTACCGCCAATCTCAGGAATTCCGGTCTCTTCAGGCCAATCGATAAGAATGCGTTTATCGAAACGGGGCTCACATTGAACAAGACGCCCCGGTTTGAAGATTGGCGTACAATCAATGCACAGGCACTTGTAAATGGTGCGATCTCCAAACTTCCCGACGGCAGATTGAGAGCGGAGTTCCGTTTGTGGGACGTTTTCGGTGCCGATGAACTTACCGGCCAGCGTTTCGACATCGAGCCCAAATTCTGGCGTAGAACTGCGCACATCATCTCCGACAAAATCTATGAAGCGCTTACCGGTGAAAAAGGTTATTTCGATACGCGGATTGTGTTCGTTGACGAATCCGGGCCGAAAAGCAAGCGGGTAAAACGTTTGGCTATCATGGATCAGGACGGTGCGAACGTTCGCACATTGACCCAAGGTAGTGATCTGGTTTTGACACCTCGTTTCTCGCCCACCCGCCAGGAAATCACATATATGTCGTTCGATGGTGGTCAGCCTCGGGTTTATCTCCTCCAGATTGAAACCGGCCAGCGCGAGGTAGTCGGCAATTTCCCAGGGATGACATTTTCCCCAAGGTTTTCTCCTGACGGCCAGAAAGTGGTGATGAGCCTACAGCAGGGCGGCAACGCAAATATTTATTCTATGGATTTGCGGTCTCGGAATACAACACGTCTCACAAACGGAGCCTCAATCGATACAGCGCCGTCTTACTCACCGGATGGCAGTCAGATTGTATTTGAATCTGACCGTGGCGGTCGGCAACAACTCTACGTCATGAGTGCCTCGGGCGGTGCTGCAAAGCGTATTTCATTCGGCAATGGCCGATATTCCACGCCCGTTTGGTCGCCAAGGGGCGATTTGATTGCTTTTACCAAGCAAGCGGGTGGCCAGTTTTTGATCGGCGTGATGCGTCCTGATGGATCCGGTGAGCGCATCTTGACAGAGGGTTTCCATAATGAGGGCCCAACATGGGCGCCTAATGGCCGGGTGTTAATGTTCTTCCGTGAAAGCCCCGGTGCCAATGGTGGTCCAACGCTGTATTCAATCGACCTTACCGGTTACAATGAGCGCAGAATTGCCACTCCGAGCTTTGCATCGGATCCAGCATGGTCACCACTTCTTGATTAGGTGGTCTGCCGTTGTTTCGTCATAAAGCCGTGATCAAGACGCTGCCGAGAAGATTTTGGCAGGAAATGGCGTTCGCTGCTTTTGCAAGATAGATTGTGTTAACGCTTTGTTAACCTAGAGTTTTGAGTTGGCATTAACCTGAACAGGTTATTACCGGAGAAGATAAAAGTCTAAAGGAGTGCGGGGCTATGCTCGCTACTAATTCAATTGTTAAGTCACCGGTTATGGTTGCCTTGTTTTTGGGACTGGCGCTCACCGCGTGTGCGAAAAAAGATAAATTGCCTGATAATTCCGGCCAACTTGGTCTCAACGGTGCAACACCGGGTTCTCAGCAGGACTTTACGGTGAATGTGGGCGATCGGGTCTTCTTCGAAACAGATTCTTCCGTTCTTACACCTACTGCGCGTGAAACACTCACACGCCAAGCCCAATGGCTGCTGCGATATCCAAACTACCCGATCACGATTGAGGGCCATGCGGACGAGCGTGGAACACGTGAATACAACCTCGCTCTAGGCGCACGCCGTGCCGCGGCAACGAGAGACTTTCTTTCAAGCCAAGGCGTTCCCGTTAGTCGGTTGAGAACGATCTCGTTTGGTAAAGAGCGTCCGGTTGCGGTTTGTAATGACATCTCTTGTTGGTCGCAAAACCGTCGCGCTGTAACAGTGCTTGCTGCGCCAACGGGCTAAGCAATTTGGCCAGTAAGAAAAAGTTCAAGGGCGGGCTGGTATTGGTTCGCCCTTTTTGTTTGGTGCCTGATTATTTTGTCATTGCCCAAACTTTTGACGCAGTCTTGTTGAAATTTGGCAATTCCGCGATACGGTGCCCTAGAGGTTCAACTTTGGAAATGGAAGTATGAAACGAATACTACTCAGTCTGTCTCTTCTCACTTGTTTGAGTGCGCCCGCCCTCGCGTTTGATGAAACAGCGCCCGTAATTTTGGCCCAATCAGGAAACGCTGATTACAGGGTCAGTGTTCTTGAAGAGCAAATCCGTCAGCTCAACGGCCGCATTGAAGAACTCAATTTCCAGATGATCGAGATGCAAGAGCGCATTAGGCGAATGCAGGAGGATAATGAATTCCGCCTGCAGCAGATCGAAGAAAAGCAGGGTAACCTGGGTGGCGGCGCGGGCGAGACCGTGGTTGCCGATGATGATGGATTCATTCGCCTGGAAAAGCCCGAGCCGTCTGAGCAGACTCAAACCACTGAGCGTTCAGACGGATCATTGCTGACCACTGAAAATACGACCCGCACAATAGATGGTGTGGAAATATATGATGGTGAACCGGGCCAGGATGGAAATGTGGATGGCTCTCTGGGAACCATTCAGTTTGATGAGAATGGCAATATCATCGATTCTGCCATTGGAAAGCCGTTGGATTTAACCGCAGGCCTCTCCACCAATACGAGTTCGTTCCTTCCAGAGAATCCAGATGAGCTATTTGCACTGGGTTATGACTATGTGCAAACCGGGCGGTATGAAGATGCCGAGGTTGCGCTGATTGCGTTTTCTGATCGTCATTCAGGCCATGTGCGTTTGCCAGAAGCGCGGTTTTGGCTCGGTGAGAGTTATCTGGGCCGGGGTGACTACAAGCTTGCGGCGGAAACCTATCTTGATGTTCACAAACGTTGGCCCAACGGGAAATACGGGCCGCAGTCCCTTTTGAAACTTGGAGTGTCAGTGGCGGGTCTCAATCAAAGGGAATTGGCATGCGCGACGTTTGCCGAAGTTTTACAAAAATATCCTAACGCTTCGAGGGTTATTCGTCGTAGTGTCGCGTTTGAACAACGCGCCGCGCAATGCCTTACGAACTAGAGTAAATGTCCTCACCACTTGATCCCAAAAAGCTGTTTGCCGGTCTTGAGGCCGAGCAAATGGTGATTGTTGCCGTCTCCGGTGGTAGCGACTCGATTGCCTTGCTGCTGCTAGCATCGACTTGGTCGCGGATGACTGGCGTCGACATTCAGGCTGTGACTGTTGATCATGGTTTGCGGCCGGAAGCCGCTGCGGAGGCCGCTTTTGTGGCGGGCGTAAGCGAAGCGCTTAATATTCCACATGTTACCCTTGCGTGGGATGGGTTGAAACCAGCCACAGGGGTTTCGAATGCGGCTCGTAATGCGCGTTACAGGCTGCTGGAAGAATTTGCCAAAGATATTGATGTGAAGGCGATACTGGTTGGCCATACCGCCAACGATCAGGCTGAAACCGTTTTGATGCGTAATTCACGCTCTGCGGGTCCCTCCTCGCAGGGCAGGGGCTTATCAGGGATGGCCAGAAGTGTGCGATTGCCAAACGGGATCAGACTGTACCGTCCGCTACTTGGGCTCACACGTGAAAGACTGCGATCATATCTGATTGAACTTAATCAGGGATGGATCGAGGACCCGAGTAACCATGATGATGCGTATGAGCGTGTCCGGGTAAGGAAGCATTTGGGCGATAGTCATGATCTGGTGATGCAGATCGCGAGGTTTGCTGAAATCAATGGCCGGGAACGAGTGTTGATCGCGGACAAAGTCGCGATGTTTCTTTTCGAAGGGATGCAGATTGACGAGGGTCCCGTCTATTCGATTTCAAAACCTCATCTCGATGTTATCGAACCGCCAATGCGCTCCCTTGCCTTGCAGGTGATGATCGCCACTGCGGGAGGGGGCACGTATTTTGTTCCAGCGCAAACAGTGTCTGATTTTCTCGCTGATAATGAGGAGAACCGGATTAGCGTGGGCAATTCGATTGTTGAGAAAGTCTCGCAGAAAATTCGAGTGTACCGCGAAACAAGGAACCTGCCGTCGCTGTTGGTTGCGCCGGGGGAAGAGGTCTTGTGGGATAACCGACTACGCATCATCAATAAAAGTTCGATGAGTTATTTCTGTGGTCCCGTGGACCAGGCCCGTTTGGCCGATGTTGAGGCCATGCTCGGTCATAAACTTCTTGTGAAGCCACGTTCGGCGATTTCGTCTACGCCTTTTTTATGCGGCGACGGCGATGACTTGTATTTGCCCTTTGTGAAAGGCTTCGCAAAGCCAGCCAATGTGGAATGTCGGCTCGAATGCGCTGCAATAGAGCATTTCTGTCCGTCCTATGATTATGCGTTTCTAGGTTTATTGGATGGTATCCGCGAAGGAATTGGGAAACCAAAAATTCATAATCCGTGACGTTTACTGTCATGATTGTCGCAGGTTTGGAAAATTGTTGGCTGTTTGCCTTGGCAATCGACACGACTAAACCTATTTTATTCGTAGCTAGCTGTATCCTTCAGCCAGTCCTTTTTTGTGTAAGGACCCTTTGATGAACTCGAATTTCAAAAATCTCGCATTGTGGGCGATCATCGGTCTAATGCTGATCGCGTTGTTCAACCTGTTCCAAAACCCAACGCCGCAGGGACAGGCAAACGAAATCGCATATTCCAAATTTCTTGAAGATGTTGGTAACGGCCGAATTAAAGCCGTGACAATTTCGGGAAAGACCATTCGCGGTACTTACACGGACAACAGTGCCAGCTTTGAGACGTATTCACCTGAGGACCCAGACCTTGTGAGTAAATTGCAAGCGCAAGGCATTCAGATCGAAGCCACGCCTCCAAACGAGGGTTCTTCATTGCTCGGCTTTTTCTTGAACTGGCTTCCAATGTTCATCATTCTCGGCGTTTGGATTTTCTTCATGCGCCAGATGCAAGGGTCAAACAGGGGTGCCATGGGTTTTGGTAAATCCAAGGCTAAACTGCTCAATGAGGCGCAGGGCCGTGTTACCTTTGAAGATGTGGCGGGTGTGGACGAGGCTAAACAGGACCTTGAAGAAATCGTTGATTTTCTCCGTGACCCGCAAAAATATCAGCGGCTTGGCGGTAAGATCCCTCACGGTGTACTTCTCGTTGGACCTCCAGGGACTGGTAAGACATTGCTTGCCCGGGCAGTCGCGGGCGAAGCTAATGTGCCGTTCTTCACGATTTCCGGTTCTGACTTTGTGGAAATGTTCGTGGGCGTTGGTGCGAGCCGTGTTCGCGATATGTTTGAACAGGCCAAAAAGAATGCGCCGTGTATCATCTTCATCGATGAGATTGACGCCGTCGGTCGCCACCGTGGTGCAGGCCTTGGCGGTGGTAACGACGAACGCGAGCAGACGCTCAACCAGTTGCTGGTTGAGATGGATGGTTTTGAAGCGAATGAAGGTATTATCCTGATCGCTGCCACCAACCGTCCTGACGTACTCGACCCAGCGTTGTTGCGTCCTGGCCGTTTTGACCGTGAAGTCGTTGTGCCAAACCCTGATGTGGCTGGACGTGAGAAAATTCTCAAAGTGCATGCGCGTAAGGTGCCATTGGCGGACAATGTTGACCTTAAAGTTCTCGCTCGCGGAACGCCCGGTTTCTCAGGTGCGGATCTGATGAACCTTGTTAACGAGGCAGCATTGATGGCTGCTCGTCGTAACCGTCGTTTGGTGACTCACCAGGAGTTTGAAGACGCGAAAGACAAAGTTATGATGGGTGCCGAGCGCAAGACCATGGCCATGAGCGCCGAGGAAAAAGAGCTGACTGCTTATCATGAAGCGGGGCACGCAATTATTGCAATGAATGTTCCGCAGACTGATCCCGTTCATAAGGCAACAATCATTCCACGTGGGCGCGCCCTCGGGATGGTTATGCAATTGCCGGAGGGCGATCGTTATTCAATGAACTATACGCAGATGACTTCGCGTCTCGCGATCCTCATGGGTGGTCGTGTGGCAGAGGAGATCAAGTTCGGTAAAGACAGCATCACTTCCGGTGCCGCTTCAGATATCCAGCAGGCAACAAAGCTCGCACGGGCTATGGTCACTGAGTGGGGCTATTCTGATGAGCTTGGTAAAGTGGCTTATGGTGAAAACCAGCAGGAAGTGTTCTTGGGCCATTCCGTTGCCCAATCTAAAAATCTTTCTGAAGAAACAGCTCAGAAGATTGATGCTGAGGTCCGCCAGATTATCGATACTGCATACGATACGGCGACCAAAATCATCAAGAAGAAGAAGAAAGATTGGGAAACACTGTCCCAAGCTCTACTCGAATATGAAACCCTTTCCGGCGAAGAGATTGCTGACCTGCTGAATGGTAAGCCACCAAACCGGGATGAAGATGCCGGAAAACCGCCAACTCGTGGTTCTGCTGTTCCGACCGCAGGTGCTGCCAAGAAAAAAGGCGGTGAGGAGCCAGACGGCGATATGGAGCCACAACCCACCTAAGGTTTCCAGATGACCCGATTAAAAATCGATTAACCATAGAGCCGCATTTCGTAACTCGAATGCGGCTCTTTTCGTGGAATGTGTTATATTTTGATACAGGATTTGAATGCAGCGGGTTGTTCGGTCGTGTAACTAGCTTCTGCTTACGCGCGGGCAACGAGGGTATGGGCACAATGAGCAGAAAGTATTTCGGAACCGATGGGATCCGGGGAACAGCCAATAGTTTTCCGATGACAGCGGAAATCGCGATGAAGGTCGGGATGGCTGCAGGTGTGGCGTTCCGGCGAGGAGATCATCGCCATCGCGTTGTGATCGGGAAAGACACACGCCTGTCAGGCTACATGATTGAAAATGCGCTTGTGGCTGGGTTTACCGCTGCGGGAATGGATGTGTTTCTATTAGGGCCTCTTCCAACGCCTTCTGTTGCCATGCTCACACGCTCGATGCGTGCGGATATTGGCGTAATGATTTCGGCCTCCCACAACGCTTACAAGGACAATGGGATCAAACTGTTTGGACCGGATGGGTTCAAACTTTCAGACAAGATCGAAGAGAGCATCGAGTCCTTGCTCGGACAGGACCTGAGTGCGCAACTTGCCAGTGCCCAAGAGATTGGACGTGCCACCCGCGTGGAAGGGGTGCATGCGCGCTACATAGAGTATGTGAAGCGAACCCTCCCTCGGCAGATGTCATTTGAAGGCCTTCGCGTGGTTATGGATTGCGCAAACGGAGCCGCATACAAAGTCGCCCCGGAAGCGCTTTGGGAATTGGGTGCTGAGGTTGTGCCAATTGGTGTGAAACCAAATGGTACAAACATTAATGAGGATTGCGGTTCGACCAGCACCGGCGAGTTACGACGAAAAGTTCAAGAGACACGGGCCGATATCGGTATTGCGCTAGACGGTGATGCGGACCGCGTAATCATTGTGGACCAGAACAGTAACGTGATTGATGGCGATCAGATCATGGCTGTGGTTTCAGAAAACTGGAACAAGCAGCAAAGACTTTCCGGCGGTGGTGTGGTGGCAACTGTCATGTCAAACCTTGGCCTTGAACGTTTTCTTCAAAACCAAGGTCTCACACTTGCCCGCACACAAGTGGGCGATCGCTATGTGGTTGAGCATATGCGAGCCCATGGGTTCAATCTTGGCGGGGAACAATCAGGCCATATGATCATGTCTGACTTTGCCACAACCGGCGATGGGTTGATTGCCGCTTTGCAGGTTCTTGCGGTTGTACAGGCGACGAACAAGCCTGTGAGCGACGTATGCGCAAAGTTTGAGGCAGTGCCGCAGGTTTTGAAAAATGTTCGCTATGCCAATGGTCAGCCTCTTGAATCAAGCGACGTAAAAGAGGCGATCCAAGAAGCGGAATCTCGGCTTGGCAATTCAGGGCGTCTGGTTATTCGTGCGTCGGGTACAGAGCCGCTAATTCGCATTATGGCTGAGGGCGACGATGAGAGCCTCGTCAACAAGGTCGTTGATGATGTGGCTGACGTTGTGCGGAAGATCGCTGCCTAGGCGTATACTCACTTAAATCTGGCCGACAAAGACAGTTTCAGCCAAAGCATAACGGGCTTTTTTCAAAGCCCGTTTTTTTGTGTGTTTAGAACCTGTTTACTGAAGCGATTAACCTTAACGAACAGGGTTAAGGCCGTTTTAACCATTCTGCTGCATCTTCTTCCTCGATTGAACATTTCCAAGGCGCCTCTGGGCGGATATCAGAAAGGAAGTTGGAATGCGCAGCGTTAAAAAATTGTCTCTCGTTGTTGCTGCACTCATGGCATCATCCGCTATGGTCCAGGCAGCTGACTTGTTACCTCCACCCGTGGAAGAACTACCACCAGAAGTGGTCGTCTCGCACGGTTCGACTTCCGGATGGTATATCCGTGGCGACATTGGTTACGGCAAGTTCAACATGGATGACATTGATTATTTCCAAGGCCCCTTGCTCACCGGTGATTTTGAACAAAAAGACCTGGACGGGACTTGGTCGATCCAGGGCGGTATTGGTTATCAGGTAACCGATTACCTTCGTGTCGATGCAACCCTTAAGTATTTCGGTAGTGCAGATTTTGAAGGCTCGTCAGCACCAGCCGGCTCTGATTGTACCGATGGTCTGGCCCCGTATGGTAACTTCTGTACCTATGACGATGATGGCGAGCTGGAATCACTTACCTTGTTGATGGCGAATGCCTACGTGGATCTCGGCACATTCAAGGGTGTAACGCCTTATGTTGGTGCTGGTATTGGTGGCGCACATGTCTCTTGGGGCGATCTTATCAATGATCAGACCTGTGTGGGTTCCGCCGATGACGTGGACTGTAGTGCACAGGATTTCCGCCACAACGGTCAGTCTGAATGGCGTTTTGCATGGGCTCTACATGCAGGTGGTTCTTATGACATCTCATGCCGGACTAAAATCGATGCTGGTTACACCTATACACGTGTGGAAGGCGGCTCAATGTTCGGAACAGGCATCGGCCTTCCGGGCAGTGTTGCAGCAGGAACTGCTGTTGGTGGTAATGGTTTTGACGGTGGATTCGACATCCACGAGGGCCGTGTAGGTCTTCGTTACGCACTGGACGACAGCAACTGCCATCAGCCTTCAGCGCCAGTGATGGTTTACAAATAAGACAAGTTGCGCGGGGCAATAATGTCCCGCGCTTTTGCTTTTCACAAAGATCTGACACGGAAGCCGATAATGAAGTCTCTTGTAAAAACCGGAATAGCTGCAACCCTTGCAATTTTCTTGGCAAATGGTTCTACACTTGCTGCAGATTACAATTCTGGCGTGGTTACCAAGGCACCCTCCGCCGGTTACACGAATGTGGAGTTTGGTAGCGGTTGGTATCTGCGTGGCGATATCGGATACAGTGTCTCGCAATCCACGGATGTGAGTTTTTCGCGTGCTGCGCGCAGTGGCGATGCGGGAGCTTCGCTAGAAGACAACTATTCGGCAAGCATCGGCGCAGGCTATATTTTCAATGATTTCATTCGCGCAGATGCGACCTTTGATATTTTCTCAAGCCGTGAGTGGTCCGGTAGTGCTTCAGGTTGTGGATTGGATGGTGGCGGCCTTCCACACACCGGCGATTGTAGCAGCTCTGATTCCGGGTCGTTTGAAGCGCATGGCTTGAGCCTGAATGGTTATGTGAACCTGGGTAAATGGGGTCGAGTATCACCCTATGTGGGCGCTGGTGTTGGTCTGGCACACGTTGAATACACGGGTACAAATTCAAACCTGAACTGTGTGGTTGATCCGGGCGAGACTTGTGATCTTGGTGCACATTCTGGTGTTACGGCGGGGCCGGAGACACTGACTGGAAACCAACGTTTTGAAGGTGGCAGCTCTGTAAATCTCACTTATGCATTGATGTTGGGCCTTGATTACCGCATCGACAAAAACTGGACAGCTGATCTCGGATATCGTTACACGAGCATCACGGGCAGCGAGACATTTTCTGATATTGTCGGCGCAGATCAGGTCGAATTTTCCGGTGCTGAGATTCACGAAGTCCGTGGCGGTCTCCGGTACGACATCTGGTAGGCAGAAGCCACATTACAGACTCGAACGGGCGGCCGATGGCCGCCTTTTTTTGTGCCACCTTCACATTCAAATAACGAGGTGGGTATTATCCTTTCGTGTCGCATTTCCGAAATGCTGTTGACGTAAAACGACACTTCCACTATCTCAATCAGTGGGCCACCCCTCCCCAACGAGGGGCTCACTAGCTGGAAGGTTAGCCACCGTGAATACGAAAACAAAACCGGGTACGCGCCCGGATAATGCGCGTTTTTCTTCAGGACCTTGTACAAAACGTCCTGGATGGTCTCTTCAAACACTGGAAAATGCATCGCTTGGCAGGTCTCACCGCGCCAAAGAAGGTAAGTTGCGTCTCAAGCAGGCGATTGATCTCACCCGTGAAGTGCTGAAAGTTCCAGACGATTATCGAATTGGCATCGTGCCTGCGTCAGATACTGGGGCTGTGGAAATGGCCATGTGGAGCCTGTTGGGCGAGCGCGGCGTTGATCTTCTCGCATGGGAGAGTTTCGGTGCAGGGTGGGTTAGCGATGCCATCAAGCAGTTAAAGCTTGAAGACGCTCGCGAAATTACTGCGCCCTACGGTGACTTGCCGGACATGGCCAAAGTCGATTTTGATCGCGATGTGGTGTTTACATGGAACGGTACAACCTCCGGGGTGCGTGTTCCGAATGCGGATTTCATTCCGAGCGATCGCCAAGGTCTGACCATTTGTGATGCAACCTCTGCCGCATTTGCTCAGGCGCTGGAGTTCGAAAAGCTGGATGTGGTTACGTTCTCCTGGCAGAAAGTTTTGGGCGGGGAAGCGGCCCATGGCATGCTGATCTTGTCGCCTCGCGCTGTGGAACGTCTTGAGACTTACACCCCGCCGTGGCCACTGCCGAAAATTTTCCGCATGACCAAAGGCGGCAAACTCATTGAAGGTATCTTTGAAGGTGCCACGATCAATACGCCATCCATGCTTTGCGTCGAAGACTATATCGATGCACTAAATTGGTCGAAATCAATCGGTGGCCTTGATGCTCTCATCGCAAGAGCTGACGCTAATTTTGCCGTCATCGATACATTTGTGTCCAAGACGCCATGGATTGGGTTTTTGGCAAATGTACCTGAGACCCGCTCAAACACATCAGTGTGTCTGACGATAGTCGATGATCGCATCGCGGCACTTGAAGCATCTGAACAGGCTGCTTTTGCCAAAGCGATGACGCAAGCGCTTGAGGCGGAAGGCGTGGCGCTTGATATCGGCTCTTACCGTGATGCACCGGCTGGTCTTCGCATTTGGACCGGTGCCACCGTAGAGACATCCGATCTCGAGGCGTTAATGCCCTGGCTCGACTGGGCGTTTCACGAACAAGTCGCAAAACTCTCAGCTGCGGCTGCGGCATAGATAAACCCGCCTCATTTACCCATTATTTTTGAAAGGACGCCCTCATGGCTCTCCAAGAAAAACCACGTGTACTCGTATCAGATAAACTCTCAGAAACTGCTGTTCAGATCTTTCGGGATCGCGGCATTGATGTGGATTTCCAGCCCGACCTGGGAAAAGACAAGGATGCACTTTACGCCGCAATAAAAGACTATGACGGTCTTGCGATCCGTTCTGCCACAAAGGTCAACGAAAAACTGCTCGACAATGCCGAACGTCTTAAAGTGATTGGTCGTGCCGGCATTGGTGTTGATAATGTGGAAATTCCTGCCGCATCCCGCAAAGGGATCATTGTGATGAATACGCCTTTTGGCAATTCTATAACTACGGCAGAACATGCCATTTCCATGATGCTCGCATGCGCCCGTCAAATCCCGGCTGCAAATGAATCCACACAGGCAGGGAAATGGGAAAAGTCTAAATTCATGGGCGTTGAGATCACCAATAAAGTGCTTGGTCTCATCGGCTGTGGCAACATTGGCGCGATTGTCGCGAACCGTGCCATCGGTTTGAAAATGCGCGTTGTGGCCTTTGACCCATTCCTGTCGGAAGAACGTGCGAAAGAGTTGGGCGTGGAAAAATGCGACTTGGATGAAGTTCTGGCTCGGGCCGATTTCCTCACACTGCACGTTCCTAAAACTGAAAAAACCGCGATGATGATCAATGCGGAAGCCATCGCCAAAATGAAAGACGGCATCCGGATCATCAACTGCGCGCGCGGTGGATTGGTGGATGAGGCCGCCCTTGCGGAGGCTATCAAGTCAGGCAAAGTGGCAGGTGCTGCGTTCGATGTGTTCGAAGTTGAGCCTGCGGAAAATAGTCCACTGTTCAATTTGCCTAACGTGGTGTGTACGCCGCATTTGGGTGCATCCACTTCTGAGGCGCAGGAAAATGTTGCCATTCAAGTGGCTGAGCAAATGTCGGATTATTTGCTTAAAGGCGCTGTCTCCAACGCAATCAACATGCCGTCCATCACAGCTGAGGAAGCGCCGCGTCTCACGCCATTTGTGAAACTTGCAGGCTATCTTGGTGCTTTTGCTGGACAGGTCACAGAGAGCCCAATTGAAAAAGTTGAAATCATCTATGATGGTACAGTGGCGGAGATGAACACCAACGCACTCACAAGCGCTGCTCTTGCGGGTCTTATTCGTCCTCAGGTTGCTGATGTGAATATGGTTTCGGCCCCTGTTATGGTGAAAGAGCGCGGCATTCAGGTTTCCGAGACCACGCAAAGCAAGTCCGGTATTTATGACAGCTACATGAAGCTGAATATCGTCACGGCCAATCAGGAGCGTTCCGTAGCGGGTACTGTTTTCTCGGACGGAAAACCACGCTTTATCCAGATCAAGGGCATTAACATGGACGCTGATGTCGGTCGTTACATGCTCTATACAACCAACAAAGATGAGCCAGGCATCATCGGTACGCTCGGGACTACAATGGGCAATGCGGGTGCTAACGTGGCGAACTTCCATCTTGGTCGAAACGAACAGGGTGGTGATGCTATTGCTCTTTTGTATCTGGATTCACCACCAAAGCCTGACACTTTGGCGGAACTGATGGCGACTGGTAAATTTCAGCAGGTCAAACCTCTGGAATTTGAAATCGACTAGATTTGCCTGTCTGAGGGTCAGATCATATTTTTCTAACAGCTGTTTTCTGGGCGAGAGCAATCCCGCCCAGAACCATCACCAACCCAATTGCATGATATGGTTGAAATGCTTCACCCAGTATCAGTATGGCGAGTAGAGCGCCGAATACCGGAACCAGATTGATAAACACTCCACCGCGATTTGAACCGATCCGTTCCAGTCCCATCACCCAGAACAGTTGCGAGACAAGCGATGGGAACAGGCCTGCAAAAAGTGCCACGCCCCAGCCAGTCATATCCGGCCATTGCAAGGTGTTAGTGGCGACTTCATAGGCTGCAAAGGGAATTGTGCCAATTAGTGCCGCCACCGATAAGACTGACATGAAACTAAGCAGGTGAATGTCGGGCTTGTTTTTGATGAAGACCGAATAAGTGCCGTATACCATGATGGCGGCAAACATGATCAAATCACCAATATTGACATCAAGTTCGGCGAGATTGAACAAGTTGCCTCGCGTGGCTGTGATAGCAACACCTGTGAGCGTTATGAGAAACCCCAAAATCTGAAATGAGGTCACCTGGGTCCTGAACAACAGGAAGTTCAAGGCAAATACAATCAGTGGCATGGCTGCTTGTTCAATCGCCACATTGATTGCCGTGGTGAAGTTCAATGCCAGATACATCAGGTTGTTGAATACCGCAAAGCCCGCGACGCCAAGCACAAACAAGAACCAAAAGTGTTTCCGAATGATCGGCCAGTCCTTTTTCAGATGCGGATAGGCGAAAGGCAGGATCACCAGGCTCGCGAGTGTCCAACGCAACAGGGTCAGGAAAAACGGCGATACATGGCCAGCCGCCAGTTTGCCTGCGACGGCATTTCCTCCCCAAATCAAAGCGGTGATGGTGAGCAGGAGATAGGGGTGCGTAATGACCGATGTTTTAGGTGTCATGAAGTGCTGTTCACAGGGATTGTGGTGTGGCGCTTGATGTTTGCCGCTTTTTCGGACTATTAACAACCGCAAACTGGTGTTTTGATTTTGAAGGCATCAGTCTGCCCATGCGCATCGCCACTCTTGGTGATGATTTGTTTGAAAGCGCAAAAGGCAAGAGTTTATCAAATGACAAATGTTGCGGTAATCGGCTCTCAATGGGGTGATGAGGGTAAGGGTAAGATTGTGGACTGGCTGTCTGAACGGGCAGACCTCGTCGTACGTTTTCAAGGCGGCCACAATGCCGGCCATACGCTTGTTATTGATGGAACGAGCTACAAGCTTAGTCTTCTCCCGTCGGGCGTTGTGCGCGAAGGTAAACTAGCGGTAATCGGAAACGGCGTTGTCATTGACCCTCATGCGCTGATGGCGGAAATTGAGCGCCTGGCCGAGCAAGGTGTTATGGTTACCCATGAAAATCTTCGAATTGCCGAAAACGCGACCCTTATTCTTTCGCTCCATCGGGAACTTGATGCGATCCGCGAAGATGCCGCTTCAAACTCCGGTACGAAAATCGGAACAACCCGCCGGGGGATTGGTCCGGCTTACGAGGATAAAGTGGGTCGGCGTGCTATCCGTGTTTTGGATCTTGCAAATCTGGAAAGCCTTCCGCCCAAAATTGATCGGCTGCTAACGCATCACAATGCCTTGCGTCGCGGGTTGGGCCAGCCAGAGGTCGAATTCGATGTGATCCATAAAGAGCTTACGGATGTGGCTGAGAGGATGGTTCCTTTTTCGGAGCCTGTCTGGCGGCTACTGGATGATGAAAAACGGAAAGGCTCGCGTATTTTGTTCGAAGGTGCTCAGGGCACTTTGTTGGATATTGACCATGGCACGTATCCGTTTGTCACGTCTTCCAATACGGTTGCCGGGCAAGCGGCTGCCGGGTCCGGCATGGGGCCAGGTTCAGTTGGTTACGTGCTGGGGATCACCAAGGCCTATACAACACGCGTAGGCGAGGGGCCTTTCCCGACTGAACAAGACAATGAGATTGGTCAGTTTCTCGGTGAGCGGGGTCATGAGTTCGGAACGGTGACTGGAAGGAAGCGTCGCTGTGGCTGGTTTGACGCGGTTCTCGTACGTCAGGCAGTGGCTACCAATGGCATTACCGGTATAGCACTGACAAAATTGGACGTGCTCGACGGCCTTGAAGAGATAAAAATTTGCGTTGGCTATGAACTGGATGGAGAACGGGTGGATTACTTGCCTGCAAGCCAGGGTAGGCAAGCTCGAGTCAAGCCGATTTATGAAACGCTTGAAGGCTGGAAAGACACAACCGTTAATGCCCGTAGTTGGAATGACCTTCCTGCACAGGCGGTGAAGTATGTTCGATATGTGGAAGAGTTGATTGGTGCGCCAGTGGCGATGCTTTCCACAAGTCCTGAGCGTGAGGACACGATACTTGTTCATGACCCATTTCAGGATTAAAGATAGGGTCGCGTAGGGTAAGGGGCACGATTCCCCTTGCGAGGATTTTAATGGTGTGGAGTGAATGTACGGGGCATGGCCGATTATTACTCAATTTTGAGAAAAACAATCGATGGGCTGCAGAAAAATACACCCGAAATCCGTCAGGCGGTGTATCGCAAAGCACGAACTGCCATAGAGAAGCAGTTGCGGGGGATGTCGCCGCCGCCGAGCGATGAGGCCATCCAATCACAGTTACAGCTTCTTGAGGAATCAATCCTTGTTGTTGATTCTGAGTACACACTTGCTGCGCCCATGGCTGAAACTGCTGTCGCTCCACCAGCACCGCCAGCCATGCCAGAGCCTGCGCCGCAACAGACACCTCCAATGGATCCTACACCTGCAGCTGTGCCACCTGCTCCATCAGACTTTTCCGCTGCCTCGCCTGCGGTAAGCGCAGATTTGAACGCCAATAGTGCAGCCGCTGCGCCAGATGCCGCGCCTGCGCCTACCGTTTCTAATATTTCTCCTGAGCCTGTTACAGCTTCAGTCGCGCCTGTTGCCGCTCCATCGCCGGAACCAGTTCCTGTCGCGCCAACAGCACCTGTGCCGGAGCCGCCCACAGTCAATCAGGTGCCGCCAGCACCTTCCCTTGAGCCAATGGGCCAGGCCCCTGAATTGGCAGCGTCTGAACCAATGAGCGGAAGCCGTTCCACGGCTTCGCCATATGGAGAGCCGAAAAATAGTTCGGGTGGTTTTGGCAAAGTGCTCGCGGTCCTGCTGACATTAGGGCTGATTGGCGGTGCAGGTTACGCAATTTGGCTCAATAAGGATGCGCTTGGTACAATGATAAGCTCGTTCACTGGGTCGGGCAGTGACACATCGACGGCTGAGCCTGAGGATACCGTTTCCGCCGACGACAGTCTGATCGATAGCGATACGGCTGCGCAGGTTGATAAAGAGCCCATAAAACTTGGAGCTGATGGCCAGGACACCAGCGTAGAGCCAGCAACCGAGCCGGAAACACAGCCAGTTCAAACGACCGAGCAACCGTTGATCACGGAGAATGAAGACGAAGCGTCAGCAGACCCGACCGGGGAACCTGTAGTCGAACCTGTTCAAGAAGTGCAAGATGGAACTGTTGCTGACAATCAGCAGACACTGCCAATCGGTGAAGTTGCATATCTTTATGAAGAGGGAGGCGCTGGCGCAGGCGCAACCCGAACCAATGCAGCAGTCGCTTGGACCACGCGTAATGAGAGCCTTGCTGAAGGGCTAGCGCCCGAACCCGTGATCATTGGTAATATGGAGGTTCCCGAAAAGAACCTTTCCATGGGTATCGAGATTAAACGTAATGTGGATGAAGCCCTGTCCGCCAGCCACATTATTGAACTTCGCTTTAATGTGCCGGAAGGCTTTAGCGGGAATGGGATCGACAATATAGCCCGCTTTGTTATGAAAGCCAGCGAGGAAGCACGCGGTGAGCCTCTGGTAGCAGTGCCGGTTAAGGTGAGTGATGGTTATTTCCTGATCGCTCTTGATAACCTTCAACAGGCGGTTGATGTGAACACGCAGCTTTTGCTTGATTCAGCTTGGATTGATATCCCCGTGAGCTATGCGACCGGGAAACGTGCGCTTGTCACTTTGGAAAAAGGTGGAACGGGTGAGCGTGTTTTCCAGGATGCGTTCAAAGACTGGCAAAACCGATAAAAGCGCAGAGCAGTTCTTGAATTCAAGAAGGCCCGAGACGATAAATCCGGGCCTTTGTTAATTATAATGTTCGCGATTGTTTAAGCAGGTTCAGCGGTTAATTTGTGAACTGGCTTCGCCAATTCCTTGGCCGCAGCGACCATTGCTTTCTGCACTTTTTCAAATGCGCGAACCTCAATCTGGCGAACCCGCTCCCGTGAGATATCAAACTCGCCTGAGAGTTCTTCCAGAGTGATTGGGCTCTCTTCAAGACGGCGTGCCATGAAAATCCGCTTTTCGCGATCGTTCAGCACGTTCAAAGCGTCTGCGAGCATCTCGCGGCGGTTCTCTAACTCGTCTTGCTGAACAAGCATGGTTTCAGCGCTATCGCTTTCGTCCACCAACCAGTCCTGCCACTCACCACTTTCGCCTTCAGAGGCTTTGATGGGTGCATTCAAAGACGCATCGCCACCAAGACGGCGGTTCATGGAAATCACCTCGTCTTCGCTTACGCCAAGTTGGGTGGCAATCTGTTTCACCTGATCGGGATTTAGATCGCCATCATCCAAAGCCTGGATACGGCTCTTTGCTTTACGCAGATTGAAAAACAACCGCTTCTGGTTTGCAGTCGTCCCCATTTTTACAAGGGACCACGAACGCAAGACATATTCCTGGATCGATGCTTTAATCCACCACATGGCATAGGTGGCCAACCGGAAACCTTTTTCCGGGTCAAACTTTTTGACCGCCTGCATTAGGCCCACATTGCCTTCTGATATGACTTCACCAATGGGAAGACCATAACCACGATATCCCATGGCTATCTTTGCAACGAGGCGTAGATGGCTTGTGACGAGTTGATGGGCTGCATCGCGGTCATCATGTTCAAGATAACGTTTCGCGAGCATGTATTCCTGTTGCGGTTCCAACATGGGAAATTTGCGAATTTCCTGCATGTAATGCGACAGACCATTTCCACCATCGGAAACTGTTGGTAAATTCTGGGCCATAAGTGCACCCTTCTCCCTTTAAAAATGTGTTGCCCCCACAATTGGCAAGCAACCTTCACATTATATAGGTGTGAATTGGGCGAATTTCATGAAATTTTGGTAATGCAGCATCACGTGTGCTCAAGAAAACGTAATCGCCCCTAATTTTCAGTCAAAGCGGGACTTTAATTCTTAAAAGATGCCAAAAGTTGTTGAAAATCATCCGGAATCTCGGATTCAAAACGAATATGCTCACCTGATATGGGGTGTTCAAAACCCAGTACAGCCGCATGAAGTGCTTGCCGCTTGAATGACGAAATCACTTCCCGGCTTTTCTCGGAAAGTGTGTTTTCCTTGGTTTGAAAGTGCTTGCCGTAATCCTGATCGCCCAGCAACGGATGACCGATATGGCTCATATGCACACGAATTTGATGTGTTCTTCCGGTTTCAAGTTGACATTCCACAAGCGAGGTGAGCGGCAAGCCTTCTTTATCTAATCCGTACTCTTTCTTGACAGTGAAGTGGGTAATCGCTTCTTTTGCTTCAGAATGATCTTCTCTAACCACGGCTCTTTTTTTCCGGTTATTAGGTGATCTTGCCAGCGGCGCTTGCACGGTTCCGGTCATACGTTCAAACCGCCCCCAAACCAGCGCCAGATAATTCCGCTCGAGCGGCCCGGTTCTCCCGTGGTCCATAAATTGGGCGGTCAGGCCCGCATGGGTTTCTTCGGTTTTGGCGACCACCAGAAGCCCGGATGTGTCTTTATCAAGGCGATGCACAATACCTGGTCGGCGAACGCCGCCAATTCCGGAAAGCGTGTCTCCGCAATGGTGGAGCAGCGCATTGACCATAGTGCCGCTCCAGTGGCCGGCGGCGGGGTGTACCACCATTCCTGCGGGCTTGTTGATGACGATCAGGTGGTCGTCTTCAAACCGGATATCAAGTGGAATATTTTCCGGTTCTGGGGCGGCCTGTTCCGGCTCAGGGACTTCAAATATGATCGCCTCATCCAGCTTTATCCGGTAATTCGGTTCGCGGCAGAGTTTTGTACCGATGGTGACGCCAGTCTGCTTGATGATGTCTTTCACCCGCGAGCGCGACACATGCGGTGGCACTTTGCTTGCAATAAATGCATCAAGCCGTGTGCCAATTTCATCTTCCGATACTGTGAACACTTCCCCTTTTTCATTGGCTCCGTTATCAGTCATCCAAACTGCTCCCGTTTGTGAGGTTATCTATGGGAACCCAATTTGAAGACGAGCCGCCGTTGGACCCAGTTTTGGAAAATGTCCGGCGCAGGCTGGTGAGGAGGATGGCTTGGTCGCTTGGCATCATGATGGTGGGGCTTATGGCTGTCTTGGGAGCGATTGTCTATAAAATTAGCACGCCGGATGACGATACGCGTGTGATTGCTCTACGTGAGCCGAAAACAATCGATATAGAGTTGGAAGCGGGCGAACGGGTAGTGCAAAGTCAACTTGATAGCGGTTTAGTGATGCTCGAGATTGTGGCCGTATCCGGCGATCGGTCCCTGCGGATCATTGATCTGGCGACTGGGCAGGTGAATACCCGAATAAACTTCGAAAGTACGAGTGGTGATTAGGACTACGAACCGCTTAGCTGTTTGCGGCTTCTTGAACAGCGCGAATTCGGTCCGCGAGGGACGTGCCTCTGCTCTTTGATCCACTCTTCCGTTCGAGCGTTTCCGCATCTTTCAATATTTGATTTATCTGCGATCCGTCCCCCTCGAAGGTCGCTGTCATGGCGGCAACCTGCGCGGCGAGGTCATTGATGCGTTGCCTGAGAAACGCTTTTTCTTGACGCTCATCAGCCCAGTTTTCGCTCGTTGATGCTCGGATTGCGTCGAGTTCTGCTTTTAATTTGTCCCGCTCTTTCCGCAGACCTTGTACGTCGAGCGAACGCTCTTCTAATTCGTCATTCATCTGCCGAAGTGCTGCTTGTACATTTTCGTTTGAAGCGTCGTTTAACAGCGCCTGCGTTTGAAGTGCTTGTTTTGCAAGCTTTGCTTCCAGCTCAACGGTTTTGGTTTTTTCGTTGATCAACTCAGTTGTAAGGTCTGATACGTTCATATCGCTTTCATGTCCTTGATCGCGATATGCGCCCGCATCTTTAGTCTTTTTCTCAAGCTTTTTCGTCAGTGCCTTCACTTCGCTTTCAGCGGACTTTGCGCGTTTCAACACTTCCTCGCGTTTGGCTTTTTCCTGAGCGATTTTTTCTTTTGCTGAGACGAGGTCGTCTTGCAGTTTCGCAATCTTTGCAACCTTTTGGTTTTCAGACATGTCGATGGTGGCAACTGTGCCTTTCAAGGCTTCGATCGTTGCGCCATTTGCAGAAAGCTCGATCTCTTTTGATTTAAGTGATTGCGAAGCATTGGAATAATTCTCGCGCAAGGTAACGACTTCTTCGAGCAAGGCGTCATGCTCATCTTCCAATGCGTTGTGTCGATCGGTCAAATCGGAGAGCTTGCTTTCCCGGTCCGCCAAGTCTTTTGATAACGTGGCAGCTTTCGCCTCGAGAATTTTCAACTCCGATAACCGCTCCTTGCTTTCGGCGTTGACCTTGTTCACCTCATCGCGTCTGCGGTTGATCTCTATTAGCTGGTTGGAAGCTTTCGTCCGCAACTCATCGACGCTCATCTCCAGGCGACGGGTACTCATGGCAAACTCAGCGCGCAATTGATCTTTATCTGCCTGAATTTCGTTGAGGGTAAGCGGAACCGAGCTCTCAATCCTGCGCTTTGTCAGCTCTACAGCCCGGTTCCAGATAGCGGGCGAGACCATCAACGCAAGGAGCGCTGCACTTAGAAACCCAAGGACGAAATACAAAATGGTTTCAAGGATCATGGGGGCGCCTGCAGCGTAGAGGAGTTTTGGACCTTGGCATTTTGACACGAAGTCCTGAGAAAAGCCACGCAAAGAATTTGTTAACCTTAAAATCTTTGCCGTATTTGCAGTCGCGAAATGCAAAAAAAAGCGCTTCGGAGGGAAGCGCTTTTGACAGTGTTTGAAGTTCTCGGATCGGTTGGTTCGTCTAGAACGGATTGATCGTTGGTGATCGGCGGAGTTTCAGGTAGCCGACGTTAATGCCCAAGCGTGCTCCCACGCCGGTGCGGACAGGCACTAGATGCACACCTTTGCGGGTGAGGGCAGTGACGCCGACCCCACCCACAAGGTAAGCGGAGCCGGTGACACCTGCATAACGCTTGTAAAGCTGATCAATTGTGGGCAGGTTATATACCAACATCATCGTCCGGTTGCCGTCGCCGCCATAGTCCCAACCTACGGTTGGCCCTTGCCAGTAAACTTTATGGTCGCCTGCGTTTTTCGTGAACAAGGTGCCTTCGCCATAGCGGAGCCCGCCAATGAACGCCCCGCTTGCCTCTTCGCCCAAGATGTAGCCGTTTGGCAGACCGTATTTGGCAAATGCCTTTTCAAAGGCCGCTGCCAGATTGCCGGATGTGGCGCCGAAAAAGCGATGGCCTGCATCGATTACTTCGTCGCCAGTATAGTGACTTGCCGCTTGTGCGTGGGCCCTATTCGTATGCGCAACTGATACAGCCAGTACCAGCATCACAAACACTGTGGCCGCCGTTAGATAAGAAAGAAACCCGATTTTTCGTGTTCGAGTATGGATCATTGGAATTCCTCGCAAGGTCAAATACGTCATGCTTTGGCGAGAGTATTAATGAAAACCTTTGCCGAAAGGTGAATCAATCGTGACTATTTTGGGGCAGTTTTTAGATTATTGGGCAACTCGTCGCTAAACCTGAAACTGAAACTTCGCTATGGTCATTCAGGAAAGGTGATTCGCGTCGATCTATTGCGCCATCGCCCATAGCTGAGGAAATATTGATGCAAAAACTTCCTGATTTGGCCGGTATGGATCTGGCTGCTTTGCTTTGTTCCCGTGTTTGCCATGATGTGATTTCGCCAGTGGGTGCGATCGCTAATGGCATAGAGTTGCTGGATGAAGGCGCAGATGAAGATACCGCAGAAATTGCCATGGACCTTATCCGGTCTTCCGCGACGAATGCATCAGCGCGGTTGCAATTTGCCCGGATCGCTTTTGGCGCGGCAGGTTCAGCGGGTGCGCACATCGATACCGGTGATGCCGAAGCCGTGGCGCGCGCTTATTTCGACAACGAAAAGAAAACCGATCTCGAATGGCATGGGGAACGGGCACTTCTCGCCAAGAACAAAGTGAAACTTTTTCTTAATTTGCTTCTCGTCGCTTTAGGCGCCATCCCGCGTGGCGGTTTGGTGAAGGCTGAAATTATTGATCCAAATGGTGAGGCGAAGTTCAGAATTACTTCATCTGGTAAGAACGCGCGTGTGCCACCAGCGTTCCTTGCACTTTTGAACGGTGAGTTCGATGAAGCAATTGATGCCCATGCGATCCAGCCTATTTACACGCTGCAATTAGGCTATGCAGCAGGGATGGAAGTCACTGCGATTTTGGCGGGCGAAGACGTGGTGTTTGAAGCAGGCTAAAGCTGTAGCGCTTGGTTTACGATTTGGTAACCCCGTTTTTGGGTATCTGGCAGATTAGGCTTTTTACCGCGCTATTTTTTCCGGGTTAGGCACTCTTTAAGCCGCAGCTGTTATCTTCACCGCAAACCAATCTCCTGAGTGGAATGCGTGATGAAGATATTCTTGATTGTTGACGATTCACCCGTGATACGCCGCGTGGCTAACCGCATTCTTACCGATCTCGGGTTTTCAGTTGTTGAGGCTGAAGACGGTGCGAGCGCATTAGAAATAGCGCGTAGAGAAATTCCTGATGTGATGCTGGTTGATTGGGACTTGGGTGCGATGACAGGTCTTGAGTTCCTTGAAGAGTACAACAAGCTGCCCGGTGCGCATCTGGCAAAAGTTCTTTACGGTACAAGCGAAATCATGATTTCTGATATGACCAAAGCAAAACGTCTTGGCGCAGTCGGGTTTCTGATGAAACCATTCAACCGCCAGATCCTTGTCCATAAATTGTTGGAGACTGGCGTGATCGATAAAGCGCCCGAAGCTGCGTAAATCCCGTTCTTCTCACGGTTAAATTCTGACGCTGTTTGTATTTATCTGAAAACAGATACAAAAAAACCCGCTCGAAAGCGGGTTTTTTTATTGATATATCAGTGCGCTATGCGATTTCGCGAAGCTCGGTCTCTGCGCCGTCCGGTTCGCGTAGCACATACCCGCGACCCCAAACGGTTTCGATGTAATTCAGGCCATCCGCCGCCGCTGCAAGCTTTTTGCGAAGTTTACAGATGAATACGTCGATGATTTTCAGTTCCGGCTCGTCCATACCGCCGTAAAGATGGTTCAGGAACATTTCCTTGGTAAGTGTTGTGCCCTTACGGAGCGAGAGAAGCTCCAGCATCTGGTATTCTTTGCCTGTCAGGTGCACGCGCTGACCGCTAATTTCAACAGTTTTAGCATCCAGGTTGACCACAAGATCACCGGTCGTGATCACTGACTGGGCATGACCTTTCGAACGGCGAACAATTGCGTGGATCCGTGCGATCAACTCGTCTTTATGGAAAGGCTTGGTCATGTAATCGTCAGCGCCAAAGCCAAGACCACGAACTTTGTCTTCGATTCCTGCAAGACCAGAAAGGATCAGGATTGGTGTTTTAATCTTCGACAAACGAAGGGTGCGCAAGACTTCGTAACCAGACATGTCAGGGAGGTTGAGGTCCAAGAGAATAATGTCGTAGTCGTAGAGTTTGCCGAGATCGACACCTTCTTCGCCCAGATCAGTAGTGTAAACATTGAAGCTCTCTGATTTGAGCATCAACTCAATGCTTTGAGCAGTAGCGCTGTCATCTTCAATCAGCAATACGCGCATCTTAATCCCCTTCTTGCCTGTCAGCAGTCGCTTCCGTTTGCCACGTAACCCCGGGAGCGCTTGGTTAAAACTTCGTAACCAAGATGCTGATGCATAATGGTTAACAAATTGTAATTCTTGAGGGCAACCCACTAAATTGATTAAAAAAACAAGCCTAAAATATTGTTTTTCAACAGTTTTGTGGTTTTGCTCAAGAGCGTATTCCAGCCATGAAGCGCGTTTTTCGCGAATCACCGTCTCGAATGAGAAATTAAGAAACGATCACCTGTCGGTTTACCGCGCCTTAACAACCTTCGCTTATCATTAAGAAGTCGAGTAAATGAATCATTAACGGGCACGTAGTTTTTCGTTAATGTCCTGTGGCTTTGTGCAGGTGCTTGATGATTTGCCTTCGGCTCGCGTTTTTGAGTGGGAGGAAGAGTAAAAACGGGTTTCGGCCCGATAGCGGTTCACAGGAGTATTGAGTATGAAATCGCGTGAAAACCTGCTTCGCCTGAAGCATTTCCAAGTTGAGGATAAAACCAGGCAACTGGCGCAAATTGATATGATGATCGCTGAGTTCGAAAAAATGCATGGCGATCTGCAAGCACAAATCGACATTGAAGAAGAAAAAGCGGGTATTACGGATCCGACCCATTTTGCCTATCCGACCTTCGCTAAAGCTGCCCGTCAACGGCAACAAAATCTTGTGGGTTCCATTGATGACCTGAAAGACAAGCGCGTAAACGCAGAGGCTGCATTGGAAGAGGCGGATGAGGCTTTGAAAAAGGCGCAGAAGCTTGAACAGCGTGACGGTGGTACTGGAGAAATCGACACCTCAGTCGACGAAGTTGCCGAAAGCCGCGCAATGATGATCGGCTAACTTAAGACTGGCGGGGTTTGCCGAACCCCGTATTAGTGACAACTCCTGTTTTCGCCCCGTGAATTATTCTTCACGGGGCTAAACTCTCCGTAGACTTATACCGGAAACTGCTTGTGCACGGCATCGAGCATTTTCTCAATCCCACCAAGCAGCGTATCGATTTCGTTTGGTTCGATAATAAGTGGCGGGCAAAACGCGACTGTATCCACAATGTTGCGAATGATAATGCCCTCTTCAAGCAATGCTTTGTTTGCCGCGAGGCCCATCTGCGCGGGCATGTCTCCGGCCTTCTTTGTTTCCTTGTCGGTAACGAGTTCGAGCCCAGCAATCATCCCGACGCCACGCACTTCGCCCACGTTCGGATGATCAGCAAAGCTACGAAGCTTCGTCAAAAAGTGCTCGCTGTTTTCGCGTGTCTTTGCGACCAGATCGCGTTCTTCAATGATAGCAATGTTTTCGAGCGCCACTGCTGCCCCCACAGGATGTGCAGCACCCGTATAACCATGACCTAGGACACCGATACGGCCTGTTTCCTCAGCGATTGGTTCGTAGAAGCGTTCGTTTACGAGGATGGCAGAAAAAGGCGCATAGCTGGAGGTGATTTGTTTGGACATCACCATTACGTCCGGTTTCATGCCAAAGGTTTCGCTGCCGAACATATTGCCTGTGCGACCGAACCCGCAGATCACTTCGTCGGCGACCAGCAGAACATCATATTTCTCAAGCACTGCCTGGATTTTTTCACAATAGGTTTCCGGCGGTACAACCACACCGCCAGCACCCATAACGGGTTCGGCAAAAAATGCGGCAACTGTTTCCGGGCCTTCTGCAAGAATGAGTTCTTCCAGATCGTTTGCGCAGCGCGTCGCAAACTCGACTTCGCTTTCGCCCTCTTGTCCTTCACGCCAGTAATGGGGGCAAGTCGTATGATAAATCCGATCAATCGGCATATCGAATGACTTATGGTTATATGGCAATCCCGTGAGGCTACCCGCTGCAAGCGTGACGCCATGGTAGCCGCGATTTCTGCTGATGATCTTTTTCTTGTCTGGCAGACCGAGTGAGTTGGATCGATACCAGATCATCTTCAAAACTGTGTCGTTCGCTTCTGAACCTGAATTCGTGAAAAAAGCTTTGCTCATCGGCACCGGCGCCATTGTGACCAGTTTCTCTGCCAGATCGATTGCCTTGGTATGCGATTTGTGAGTGAAGTTGTGATAAAAAGGCAGCTCCCGCATCTGGTTTGCGGCTGCATTGATCAAGCGTTCTTCGCTGAAACCTAGAGCGGCGCTCCAAAGACCGGCCATGGCCTCAATGTATTTCCTGCCCTGATTGTCAAAAACATGAACCCCTTCGCCACGCTCGATTACCATGGGGCCAAGTTCAGCATGGGCGATGGCATTTGTATAGGAGTGGAAGTGATACGCGATATCGCGGGCTTCCGGTGAGTTGGGCATGTGGTTCATGGCATGGACTTTCCATTAAATATGTTGACCGCCGTTGATCGGGATATCTGATCCTGTCACATATGATGAATTCGAACTTGCCAGAAAATAAACCACCTCGGCAACCTCTTTCGGGCTGCCAAGTCGTCCCATGGGCACCTCGGTCCGCACTACTTCTTCGGTACCAGGTGACAAAATAGATGTTTCGATTTCGCCCGGAGCGACCGAGTTTACGCGGACACCAGTATCGCCCAGCTCATAGGCCAGTTCCCGGGTTAAAGTGGTTAGACCGGCTTTGGATACCGCATAGGCAGCACCTGCAAACGGATGGATGCGAGAAGCCGCAATTGACGATACGTTCACAATCGAACCTGTTGCCTGCTTTAGTTTTGGTAGCATTTTTTGGCTGAGAAGAAGAGGTGCAACGAGATTGACTTGCTGAACGGCGAGAAACGTCTCTACGTTTGTTTCGCTGGCAGCCATGCGCGACCCGTCTGATTTCTTTGGCGAAATGCCTGCATTGTTCACGAGTGCGTTTAGCCCCACATCGCCCAGCATCGCTTTCAAGTTCTCCGTCGCTTCGTCAATTGAATGACTATCCGACAGATCAACCATCACATGCCGGACTATCCCTTCTGCCCAGGGACACACTTCAGAAAACGGGGTCCGTGCCATGGTGATCACGTCCCAGCCTTCATCATAGAAGTGTTTCACGATCGCATGTCCAATGCCGCGGCTTGCACCGGTTACCACCACGACAGGTTTTTCTCCGCTGATTATTTGCTGCATGGGTTACATCTAGCCTCAATGACAATTACGCATAAAGTATACTAAAATAGTCTACAATAATAGACCGAGTACTGAAATTCTTGTGGTTAGAATGCCGAACCCGCATATAAAGGCAAGAGAATAGAAGAGGTGGGGAAATCCATGAATGCTCTCAGGCCATTGTTTTTGCTCATATCTGCGGTTTCGCTTGGTCTTGGCGTCTCCCTGCCGCTTATGAGGTTTGAAAAGCTATGGTTGTTTGAAGAAACGCCTTCATTACTCCAGATCGTTGGCGATCTTTGGGTGGACGGAGAAACCTTGCTTTCTTTAGTGGTCGTTGCGTTTTCAATTGTGTTCCCACTTTTGAAGCTTTTCACAGTTTTTCAAGCCGTGTTCCGTGGAGGTCAGGCAGCAGCTTGGGCAACTGCGCTTGCGAAGTGGTCGATGATGGATGTTCTATTGGTGGCGATTGCGGTTTTTGCTGCAAAGACCAGCGGCCTGGCAAATGCTTTCACTCAACCCGGTCTTTGGTTTTTTGCTCTATCGGCGGTAACAGTAACCCTCGCATCAGCCGGTCTAAAAAAGGCTTGAGTAACACGAGAAAGGACGGCTTCCTTAGAAGCCGCCCCGTGCATGTGCTCTTCTTTATCCAACGCTCTTTAGGCGCGGTATTCCTGAATTCTTGTGGTGCGGAGGCCAGCCAAGCCGTGCTCGTCGATCGAGGCCTGCCAGGAGAGAAATTCTTCCACTGTGAGCGTGTAACGATCGCACGCCTCTTCAAGTGAAAGCAATCCGCCTCTTACAGCAGCAACGACTTCAGCTTTGCGTCTGATCACCCAGCGACGTGTGGAAGCGGGAGGTAGATCTGAGACAGTCAATGGGCTTCCGTCGGGGCCGATGACATATTTTACACGGGGTCTAACCATATCGGTCATAATACTCACTACATAAACTGGACCAATTACCCGCCAAACCTACGCCACGTACCTTAAATTTTGACTAAAGGTTCGGTTACAATTCGGTAATGAGTATTAACTGTTCATAGAGGCGATCATGGCCTGGTGGCCGTCCGGCGTTTCTGCCCACGCCGTGATTCCGGTTGCTTCCCATTTAGCGTTTAGCCGTATTGTTGCATTGCAGAAGAGGGCTGCGGTCGCTCGATAGGAAAAGGTTCGTGCGGGCGTATCGCCAAGAATGTTTGCCGCGGATTGGAAAAGATATGTGGCGGTGAGCGGGGCATGGAAAACGAGGTCGGGATAACCCTCTACCTCGCGGGCATAATCAACATCGTAGTGAATTCGGTGCCCATTAAATGTGAGAGCCGAGTATCGGAACATCAAAACAGGGTCTGGTGTCAGGATTTCGGAATGTTCCGCATCGTGCGGTGGCATGATCAGTTGGGGCGGTGCAGCGTCCGGCGATGGGTCCTCCCGAAAGACGAGATTTTGTTTTTCCTCCAAACAGACCGTTCCGTTCTGAGATAGTGTGTGCGCAATCGTGAGGATGCAGAGTTTTCCTGAACTCCCGTCGCGAGATTTAATTGCTTCTATCGTGGATTGTTTCTCAGTTTGCTGCCCAACAATAATTGGCTCAATAAATGTGAGTTCGCCGCCTGCCCACATACGACGGGGAAGGGGAATATCTGGAATAAAGCCACCGCGCTTAGGGTGGCCATCACGTCCCAATTCACTGGCAGGCAGCGCTTCGTTAAACCATGCCCAATGCCAGAGGTTTGGCAATACTTCTCCGTTTTTTGGTGTTGGTTTTCCCAGCGTTGCAGCGAGCATCTCCGCCCGACGGCTATCAATGGTTTCCTGATGAACTTTGGTTTTGCCGATCGACGCTTCAAACGGTGTCATGAAATGTAACTCATTGTGTTTGGGGCTGCCTTGTTTCGCGCAAAATGGAAGTCGATCTGTAGGCGTGTCAAGAACAATGATTCTTCAGGGGCGAAGTTTGAGAAACCTGTTTACGAAGGCTGCGATAGCGGCTTGCGCCGTTATGCTATTGTCGGAACCTTCCGTCGCTGCGCGTCAATGTGGCAGCGCATCATGGTATGCGCTCACGTCCAAAACCGCTTCTGGTGAAACCATGAACCCGCAAGCGCTTACGGCGGCGCATCGCAAGTTGCGTTTTGGGACTAAAGTCCGCGTTACCAATCGCAGAAATGGAAGGAGTGTTGTGGTGCGCATCAACGATCGGGGGCCGTTCGCCAAGGGGCGTGTTATCGATCTTTCGAAAGCTGCGGCGGCAAAACTCGGGTTTGTTTCCCGCGGGCACACACAGGTATGCCTCGAGCGCTTGAGCTAACAACCAGGAACTTTCGCAATCCTTGAAAATGAACGAGCTTTGCTCGAGCCTGATATTTTCTTGGAAAACATTGTTTCTAGCCCTATAACGCAATCAACATATTCATCAGTGCCGCCTTAACCGGCATATGTTTGGAGATTAAAATGAACACGCCCGTTCTCAATTCACTCGATCTTCCGGGTGATCCTAAAGATACCCGTATCGTCGTTGCCATGTCAGGTGGTGTAGACTCGTCCGTCGTTGCCGGATTGTTGGCACGCGAAGGTTATGACGTTGTGGGCATGACCTTGCAATTATACGACCATGGCGAGGCCATTCATCGGAAAGGGGCCTGCTGTGCAGGGCAGGATATTCATGATGCACGTAGGGTCGCCGAGACATTGGGCATTCCCCATTATGTCCTTGATTATGAAGACAAGTTTCGTGAGCAGGTGATTAATCCGTTCATGGAGAGCTATATCGCGGGAGAAACACCAATCCCGTGTGTAGCTTGTAACCAGACGGTTAAATTTGCGGATTTACTTTCAACTGCTAGGGAACTGGGTGCTGCTGCACTTGCTACTGGCCATTACATCCGCTCTCAGTTGGTCAACCCTGAAACGGGACAGCGAGCACTATATCGACCGCGTGATCATGCGCGCGATCAGAGTTATTTCTTGTTTGCAACCACACAGGAACAGGTTGATTATTTGCGCTTTCCGCTCGGAGGTTTGCCGAAAGCGGAGACGCGGGAAATTGCCCGTGAGTTAGGTCTTGTGGTGGCGGAAAAATCTGACAGTCAAGATATCTGCTTCGTACCCCAAGGGCGATATTCGGACATCATCAACAAGTTGCAACCTGATGCGGCTACGCCAGGTGAGATCAGGCACGTGGACGGTCGTGTACTCGGGCGCCACAAGGGCATCCTGAACTTCACGATTGGTCAGCGCCGCGGCATCGGAGTTGCGACCGGCGAACCCATCTACGTGGTTCATCTGGATGCGGAAAGTGCGAGTGTGATTGTCGGGCCAAAAGAAGCGCTGGAGACGCGACGTCTTTATCTGCGAGATGTGAACTGGTTGGGCGATGGCAAGCTGACAGACATTCCGGAAACGGGGATGGAGTTTTTTGTGAAAGTCCGGTCCACCCGTCCGCCAATGGATGCGGTTTTGTTCCCGCCCGATGCTGAAGGTCGGGTTGCGGTCGAGTTGGTGGGAGGCGAAGCGGGAATCGCTCCTGGGCAGGCCTGCGTTTTCTACGAGGACGACACGGAGGATACCAGAGTGCTTGGTGGCGGGTTTATCGCATCGGCCGAGCGCGAGGCGTCCATTGAGGCTAACCTGAATGCGCTATTGGGTGAGCGTGTTTCTGCCTGATGCGGATCGGGGTTGATTGGGGCGGTACCAAGACTGAATTCATTGCCCTTGATGAGAACGGCGATGAATTGTTGCGTGAACGCGTGGCGACCCCACCGAATTATGACGCCTCCATCGAATGTGTCCATCAACATATAACGCGCATTGAATCGGAAACGGGAGCAGTTGGCAGTGTCGGGATTGGTATTCCCGGCACGATCTCGCCAGCAACAGAACTCGTTAAAAACGCGAACTCCACTTGGCTGAATGGCAAGCCTCTTAAACGCGATCTGGAAGCTATTCTGCATCGCGAAGTTCGAATTCAAAACGATGCCAATTGTTTTGCCGTATCCGAAGCGGTGGATGGTGCAGGCGCGGGTCATCATGTGGTTGCCGGATTGATATTGGGTACAGGTTGTGGCTGCGGCATTGCCATTGACGGCAAAGCATTGGTCGGGCGTCAGGCGATAGCGGGTGAGTTTGGCCATGTGCCGCTTCCGTGGATGCGAAAGGACGAGTTTCCGGGCCCTTTTTGTTGGTGCGGGAAATACGGATGTCTTGAAACCTGGATTTCAGGCACAGCCTTTCAAAAGGATTATAAAGCACGTTCCGGTGATGCTGAGCTGATTTCAGGTGATGTAATCCTTGCCAAAGATACTGAACTTTCCAAGCAGTGCTATGCGGATTATTGCGACCGACTTGCGCGTGGCTGCGCATTGCTGATCAATATTATTGACCCTGATATCATTGTTATGGGTGGAGGCATGTCGAACATCACCACACTGGGTTCAGATACCGAAGCCTTGCTTTCAAACTATGTGTTCAGCGACAAGGTCAATACCAAGATTGTGCAAGCGCACCATGGCGATTCATCGGGGGTGCGAGGTGCTGCCTGGCTTTGGTAGAAAAGCTTCGCTGAAATGGTCTTTCCTTGTTGACACTGCGCATGCTTGAACCTTATATGCCCTTTCGCCTGACATGTTATGTTCTAGGCCCGGTTGGCGGGGTAGCTCAGGTGGTTAGAGCAGCGGAATCATAATCCGCGTGTCGGGGGTTCAAGTCCCTCTCCCGCTACCAACAAAATCAATGACTTACGACCGATTTTTCGAGATTTCAAAAATCTTAGGCTCAGATTAGGCTCAGAATTGAGACGATAATTCTTTTCTGTGGATTAATATTCTTGCGCTGAAGGGAGCGGAATATCGAAGTCGATTCAGGTTCAGTGCATCATCCAATTACTAAGTAAGACGATTACTTGGTTGGATTGAAATACATCGGCACCATTTTGTGTCTTATGTGAAATGGTAGCCCTGTTGATTTGTGAGTATGTGTTGACCTGAATACCTGCATCTCACTTTCGCATCGCTTGCAGGTCACATCATCTCTTTTTTCTCGTAAGTGCTTTTCCCAATTTTTCAGCACGTCGATTGAGTTCTGCTGATAGCAATATATGAGAATTTCACCAGCATTTTGTCCAGCGATGCCTGTTGAATATCTTCTGTCGAGTTGTTCAAAGCCAGAAAGTAACCAGTCATAACCGCTGTGAATTTTTGCTTCTGCGATCCACAAAAATCCATCGTTGGTTTCTATAGCAATATCACAATGACCGCCGTATTGAGTATCATGAGTTGCATTGAAGCCCATCATTTTCAAACTCATCACTATGTCTATTGTTATTTCATCCTCAGATTTTTTTACATCATCGTGTTTGAGCTGTTTTAGATGGCGGTTTTTTGTATATTCGGTTGAAATAAAGTCGATTGCTGCCTCAACGATTTTTAATCGACTACAATGGTCCGGTGCGAAGGAAAAATGAACACCAAGCATAGTCTGATAAGGGATGATATCTGCCAATCTTTCCAGTGAAATACCGTCACTCGGGAAACTCAATTGTTTTCCTCCAGTAACGTCTCATTCAGCGTAAAAAATGGAAAGAGTTTACTTTTGAAGTCAATGCACTCTTCACCACTCTCTGGGTGAACTAAAACCCCATTTTTCAATGCTGATTGATATTCCTCCAAACTGATTTCGTATTCCTCCTCCTCTTCTGTTACGAACATTATGTGTGGTTTGAATACAGGAGGATTGTGATTGGTTAAATGGCTGACGGCACTGACTAAATCAGCATTTACAACTTCAAGATCAAGGCCAAGCTGTAGACTTTGATACGTGATGAATTGAAGATCATTTTTGTTTTTAGACAACAAATATTCGAGGATTTTTACGGAGATTTCAGCAGTATGAACTTTTGATGATAGATCATAAAGCTCCTCCTTGATCTCCTCAATTTGCAAAACGAATTCCAATCTTTATCACTTAGATGTAGTTCGAAATTTTCCGGTAGACGTAGTCAAAGTCTCCAAGGTCAATACATTTATAAATGTTAGCGGTGTCCAAAGTTGGATTGCCGGATGCCGCGCTGCGCGTGTTTCCGATCAAGCTAATCTCAGGATTTGAAAACACATCATCAGAAACTTTCCGTTTCCACATGACACTGACCATGTACGGTTCGATAGGGGTTGTTAATGCTTGCTTCCCACCTCTGTGATACACTTCTTGTCTAAGGTCAGACTTTTTCCGGCGCATCTTTTCATTTTTAAGAGAACCAGTGGTGGTAGAGAATGCTAACTCCACAACCATGCCTTCATTTGAGTTTGAATATACTTTTTGGATCGCAGGAAAGAAGTTTTGAATTTGGCCGCCGATTAGATTGGATACCTGTTCTCTAAATGCCTTCATTAGTAGAAATTGTGCCATTCTAGTGTTTTCGTGGCTTGTTCCTCTGGGACTATCTACAAGATGGATTACGACGTCATCGAGCGTTGAAAACCACACGACATCGAAAGCCTGAGTTTTTTTCACCTTTATTCCTACCAATTCATCGTAGTCGGAAAAATCAGACTGTAATTTCGCAGAAAGGCCATCCACGTCGATTGGTTCTCGTATTCTTGTTTCCCTTATAGAACTGAAAACAAAAGCTACGCCATTTTCTAAATGTTCAATAGCTGCCAGATGTACCCCAAGTGGAGCACTTGGATATTTATTTTCAGGAATGAGAAACGGATAATTTTTTGAAAACTCATTTTCTGGAATTTGAAAATTATTTGCAAGATTTGAATATTGAGCGGCAGTTCCCTTCGGATGAGAGTAGAAACTTACCGCCTTATCACCACAAAGCAGATGTTCAGTGAGCGCACTCTTCAGGTCTTCAAGGATCTCACTATCGATATTAAATTCTGAGAGCTTTGATATTGTCCGGTCCCAGCCTTGACTTGTAGGGACAGAATGCTTTCGAAATATCTTTTGGGCAATAGTCCAAGGAATTCGACGACGGATACTATTGATAATATCGTTCAAAGCTTTGTCTCCACACTGAATTATTTCGAGAGTAACAAATACAAATGTGGAATACGACATGCTAGATGCTTTTTTCACACAGTAATGAACATTCAAACACCACCCCCTTTCGGAGTGGTGTTTGAATGTTCATGCGAAAATATCTCTGTCCCTGACTTGTAAGGCCATTGAGAGGGCTTCAAAAAGGATCATGCGGCGTGGTTCTTTCTTCCAAGGAAAGACCGTCTCAACAAGACGCGATAGCAGTTCTGGATATTCATCCACCAAAGCTTTGGCTTCCTCGTATTTGTTGCGGTAAGCCTGCGCTTTGGTGATTGCTGCGTTGAGAACTGGTGCATCATTGGCGGTTTGTTCAATGGCGGCAATAAGAGCGATTGTATCGCGTCCCTTATTGCACTTCTCATTGATAGCTTCGGTCACGACCAGTTCTGGTGTGAAGATGTCGATACAGTCCTTTGCAAAGTTCGCGGCTGCATCAATAGTTGAAGCAGCTTTCTCTGAGATATGCCAATCGATCAACTT
>CAWUJX010000010.1:0-39728 GCA_963922635.1 uncultured Hyphomicrobiales bacterium
GTTACCGAGTGTTCCATGGCGTCGAACATCGAGACCGAGGCCAAGGGTGTCGAGTTCATCAAGCCTTGCAATCTCTGCCCGCACATGAAGCGCATCACGCTGCCGAAAATTCTCGATAGCCTCGTTTACATGGGTGAAGAGGTGACGGTTGATCCGGTCATGGCCGAAAAAGCCCGCCATGCCGTCGAGCGCATGGTGAATTTGAAAACGAATTGATTTTTAATGAGTGAACAATCTGATCTTTTTCCCACTCCGGCCAATACGGATGTGGATGATGTTATCATCGTGGGTGGCGGGCTCGCAGGGCTCTTTTGCGCGCTAAAGATGGCGCCACGTCCGGTCACGGTCCTTGCCGCCGCTCCCATCGGCCGTGGGGCCTCTTCCGCTTGGGCACAGGCTGGCATCGCAGCGGCCATCATGCCCGGTGATACGGTGGACAAACATGTCGCCGACACCCTGACCGCAGGTGCAGGAACCGTGGATGAAAAAATTGCGCGGTTGATGGCGGAAGAAGCGTCAGACCGTATCCATGACCTCCTAGAATTCGGCGTTCCGTTTGACCGGGACCTGCAGGGCAAACTCACCGCATCGCGGGAGGCGGCCCATTCGGAAAACCGCGTGGTGGGCGTGCAGGGCGACCGGGCAGGCAAAGCGATCATGGAAGCGCTGGTGGAGACAGTACACAACACACCGTCGATCCGCCTGCTGGAAGGCTTTGTGGCCGAAGAACTCCTCACCGACGGCAAACGGATAACAGGTCTGCTCGCCCGCGGCGACCGTGGCACGAACCCCCACCGGATTGAACTGAATGCGCAAGCTGTGATCATGGCATCGGGCGGCGTCGGCGCACTATATGAAGTGACGACCAATCCCACCCAGGCACGCGGTGGCGGTGCCGGCATGGCAGCACGCATCGGCGCTGTGATTGCCGACCCGGAATTCGTCCAGTTTCACCCCACCGCAATCAATGTGGGGAAAGACCCTGCCCCCCTGGCCACCGAAGCACTGCGTGGTGAAGGCTGTACGCTGCACAATGATACGGGCGAGCGCTTCATGGTGGATATTCACCCTGATGCCGAGCTTGCTCCGCGGGACGTGGTTGCGAAAGCGATCTTTGATGAGGTGCAGGCCGGACGGGGCGCATGGCTTGACGCACGCGAGGCAGTGGGCGCGCATTTCGCGGAAGAGTTCCCAACCGTCCATGGCTATTGCGTGGAAGCAGGCATCGATCCGGTCACGGACATGATCCCCGTCATCCCTGCAGCGCATTATCACATGGGCGGCATATACGTGGATGCTGAGGGGCGTTCATCCGTCGATGGGTTATACGCCTGTGGCGAAGCAACTTCCACGGGAGCCCACGGGGCCAACCGGCTTGCGTCCAATTCACTTTTGGAAGCAGTAGTGTTCGCAGCCCGCATTGCTGACGATATTCTGGCGCATTATCCGCAAGCCAGCATTAGCAAGATCACTGAGCGACCGCCGGGCACAGACGACGAACGCAACGACAAGCCAATGATGCCCAGACTACGGGCTGTCATGTCAAAATATGTGGGCGTTTCACGGGATGCGGCTGGCCTAAGGGAAGCGATCAAAGAGATCGTATCTATGGAAGCTGAAAACCGATCGGCCCGGTTTCGCAATGCGCTCACCACCGCTAAGCTGATGGCTGTATCAGCACTCAGGCGCGAGGAAAGCCGTGGCGGACATCGCCGCTCAGACTATCCGGAAGCACGTGAGGAATGGCAGAGACGCACGTTCATCACGCTGGATGAGGCGAACGCTTTTGCGGCAGAACTCTTGGAGGTGCATTGATGCCCAAGGAAATGCACTCTCTCCCACCGCACCTTTCTCCTGTGTTGATCCGCAAGGCCGTGGATGACGCCTTGCTCGAAGACCTTGGCCGCGCCGGAGACATCACCACAAATGCAACCATTCCTGCAGACGCGGTTGCCACCTGTGTTTTGTCGAGCCGCGAGAATGGCATCGTGTCCGGCATCGGCTTGGCCCAGGTCGCATTTGCAGCAATAGATCCGTCGATGGTTTTCACACCGAAGAAACAAGATTGCGATACGGTGCAGCCGGGTGACGTTATCGCAGAAATATCCGGTAATGCGCGCGCGATCCTTGCAAGCGAACGAGTGGCACTCAATTTCCTCATGCGCATGTCAGGCATCGCAACCTACACAGCAACGTTCGCCGCAAAAATCGCCCATACCCATGCCGAGGTTTGCTGCACTCGCAAAACAATCCCGGGCCACCGCGCTTTTGACAAATATGCAGTGAAATGCGGCGGCGGCTCAAACCATCGCTTCGGCCTCGATGACGCAATCCTGATCAAGGACAATCATATCGCGGTCGCAGGCGGCGTGGCATTGGCGATTGAACGGGCACACGCGTTTTCCGGCCATCTGGTGAAGGTGGAAGTGGAGGTCGACACGCTTGAACAGTTCGCCGAAGCACTCAAGGCAAAACCCGACGTCGTGCTGCTCGACAACATGACCAACGCGCAATTGCGCGAAGCGGTTGCGATCAATCAGAAAGACAACGGTGGAAGCGTGAAGCTTGAAGCCTCGGGCAATGTGAACATCGATACGATCAAGGACATTGCAGAGACGGGCGTCGACTATATCTCAACGTCCAAGATCACTATGGCCGCCCCGACACTGGACGTGGGTTTGGATATTGAAGTGGGGTGAGTGAGCGGTTTTCGCGAGAAAGCCTTAAGTGGTAGCTCTCAGAAACATACCCAACCTTTCCAAGCTCACCCATCGTCTATTTTTTGCCTCTCGATAACATTACGCCAAATTTCCAGTACGCGCTCAGAAGCACCCTCATCGCCAAGCAATAACCGCTCATTGTGTTGCGCCATATAAAGACCAAAGGCGAGGCTCGCCGCACGATCTGGATCAAGTTTAGTTTGTCCGAGGCTAACAGTCTCTGTGACGGCGACTTTTATTACCGTTTGCCATGCACCAATCCATGCCTTCAATCTGTCACGGACGACGCCCTCTAACCCATCGAAGTCAAAGCTGGCAGCGATGAGCTGGCACCCTCCGGGTCTTGACGGGTGCTGTGACCACGCAACCCAGTGCTTCATTATCGAAATCAGACGCTCGAGGCCGGGCCTTCCAGAGAATGCTGGTTCCGCAACTTCTTTTTTGAAGCGATCTGCAATGGCGTCTATCACCGCAATTTGCAGCGCTTCCTTCGAGCCAAAATGTGCGTTCAAGCCACTTTTCGATAGTCCGCATGCCTTGGCCAAGCCGCCAATGGTCAAGCTGTCGATCCCGGAAACACTTGCCGCCTCCTGAGCAACTTCAAGAATTTGAATGCGGGTGCGCTCCGCCTTGGTGGATTTTATATTTTCACTCATCGCAACGGTATGGGTTCATCTTTCTAACAAAAATAATCTTGATCTCACATGGGTTCAATCATAAAATAGAACGACCGTACTATTATGAGGGGCAGCATGCAAATTGCGATTGTTCTTTATCCCGGCTTTACGGCATTGGATGTCTTGGGGCCGTATGAGGTGCTGAAAATGCTCCCGGGCGCTGAGCTTCGTTTTGTAGCAAAGGAGCCCGGTCCAATCCCCACTGACCGCGGAATTCTGGTTGTTGGCGCCACCCATAGTTTTGATGAGACCCTTAACCCGGATTTAGTGTTAGTGCCCGGTTCTGAGGCGCAAACAGCTGTGGCAGCTGCTGATGGTACACTTTCCGCCTGGCTGCGTAACGTTCATCAGCGCACACAAATCACGGCTTCGGTATGTTCAGGCGCAGTTATCCTAGGCGCTTCAGGCCTACTACAAAACCAACCTGCCACCACTCATTGGGCAGCCATGGACGCATTAAAAAAACTGGGAGCCAAACCCCAGCCCACCGAACGCATGGTCCGATCGGGCAAGGTTTGGACGGCGGCGGGAGTCTCGGCAGGCATCGATCTGGCGTTTGCTCTTGTCGAAAAATTAGCCGGTAGAGATACGGCCGAGCGTATTCAGTTGATGATCGAATATGACCCCCAACCGCCGCAAGATGCGGGTCATATGGAAAAGGCGGACGAGGTTATAGCAGCAGCGGCCAAGGCAGAAATGGCACGCTTGTCGCGCAATCCAATGAACGCGATAGCCATCAGCAAAATTGCTTGGCGACAGGCATTGGCCAAAGCACGAAAAGCGATTGAGTCAGCACGTCACGCGTGAAGCTTGAAGCCTCGGGCAACGTAAACATCGATGCGATCAAGGATATCGCGGAAACAGGCGGCGACCACATCTCCACGTCCAAGATCACCATGGCAGCCCCGACACTGGATGTGGAGCCGGATATTGAAGTGAGGTGAGGTTAAAACCACAATGCCAATTGCTGCGGGATCAAAATTGCTCACTTACAACGCAGTATTGGTAGAAAAGGCGGCACTGGATAGCGCCGCCTCGCAGAATTTTACCGAAAATAATAAGCTGATTTAGAAGTCCATGCCGCCTGGCATTGCAGGGGCTGGTGCATCTTTCTTAGGCTTTTCGGCAACCATAGCCTCGGTCGTAATCAACAGACCTGCCACGGATGCTGCATCCTGAAGCGCGGTTCGAACCACTTTTGCCGGGTCGATTACACCCATTTTGTACAGATCACCGTATTCGCCCGTCTGCGCGTTCCATCCGATTGAAGGATCATTTTTCTCACGGATTTTTCCGACGATTACCGACGCCTCTTCGCCTGCGTTTTCGGCAATCTGGCGAACAGGTGCCTCGATTGCGCGACGAACGATTGCAATACCACGATTTTGATCTTCGTTCTCACCGTGGATTGTATCAAGCGCGGCCGCCGCACGCAGAAGTGCTACGCCGCCACCCGGGAGGATCCCCTCCTGGACCGCCGCACGGGTCGCGTGAAGCGCATCATCCACACGGTCTTTCTTTTCTTTCACTTCTATTTCGGTCGCCCCACCAACGCGCAGAACAGCTACACCGCCTGCAAGTTTGGCAAGACGCTCCTGAAGTTTTTCACGATCATAGTCTGATGTGGTTTCTTCAATCTGTTTCTTGATTTGTGCGACGCGAGCATCGATCGCTTGCTTCTGGCCAACGCCATCAATCACGGTTGTATCATCTTTGGTGATAGCAACCTTCTTTGCTGTGCCGAGCATTTCAATGCCCACATTCTCAAGCTTGATGCCGAGGTCTTCGGAGATGACCTGGCCGCCGGTGAGAATCGCAATATCCTCAAGCATCGCCTTGCGACGATCACCAAAGCCTGGCGCCTTTACCGCTGCGACTTTCAAGCCACCGCGCAGTTTATTGACGACCAAGGTTGCGAGTGCTTCGCCTTCAACATCTTCCGCGATAATCAAAAGCGGCTTGCCGGACTGCACAACAGCTTCGAGCAATGGGAGCATCGCTTGCAGATTTGAAAGTTTCTTCTCATGCAGCAAAATATAAGGGTCGTCCAGCTCCACCCTCATCTTGTCCTGATTGGTGATGAAGTATGGCGACAGGTAGCCACGATCAAACTGCATACCTTCCACGGTTTCAAGTTCGGTCTCAAGAGACTTTGCTTCCTCAACAGTGATCACGCCCTCATTGCCGACTTTTTCCATGGCTTCGGCGAGGAACTTGCCGACTTCCGCGTCACCGTTTGCGGAGATGGTACCCACCTGTGCGATCTCGTCGTTCTTGGTGATTGTCTTGGCGTTTGCCTTCAATTCATCGACGACTGTGCCAACTGCCAGGTCAATACCGCGCTTAAGGTCCATCGGGTTCATGCCAGCAGCAACCGCTTTTGCGCCTTCCTTGACAATGGCCTGCGCAAGAACTGTTGCGGTTGTTGTTCCGTCACCGGCAAGATCGTTTGTCTTGCTTGCCACTTCGCGCAACATTTGAGCGCCCATATTTTCGAACTTGTCTTCGAGCTCGATTTCCTTGGCGACCGACACACCGTCTTTGGTGATGCGTGGCGCACCAAATGACTTGTCTAATACTACGTTACGGCCTTTTGGACCGAGGGTGACTTTTACAGCATCTGCAAGGACATCCACGCCGTGCAACATACGCTCGCGTGCGTCCTGCGAGAATTTTACTTCCTTAGCGGACATATGATTTCTCCAGAATGTTACGTGTGAATTAAATTAGGCAGCTTTTTTCAAGGCTTCAGTCAGCTCAACGATGCCCATGACATCGCTTTCCTTCATGATGAGCAGTTCTTCGCCTTCGATTGTTACCTCTGTTCCGGACCATTTGCCGAACAGAATACGATCACCAGTATTCACATCTAACGGGATGCGGGTGCCATGTTCGTCGCGCGCACCGTCACCGACGGCGATCACTTCGCCTTCCATGGGTTTTTCTTTGGCGGTGTCGGGAATGATGATGCCGCCTGCGGTTTTTTCATCAACGTCGATGCGGCGGACCAAAATACGGTCATGGAGTGGTTTGAACTTCATCGTAAATCCTCCTATCGAATGAATGAAGAACAATCAAAAGCCGAAGCGAAACCCAGGATTGGGCTCTATCTCTGACTTGTTTTCGGATTTGGTTTTTGCGGATTTTGATTTCAAGACCCTTTGCACAAAAAACAGCACTCGCTCAAGATGAGTGCTAACATCATGTTTTTTATCACTATTTTTGAAATGTATCTTGAAAAATCGAAAATTTTTTTCAATCATTCTCTCATCAAAATCGCAAACAGAGATATCATGAAACCATCAGCACGCACCCGCGAGATCGAGTATTTGTTGGCAGGACAGGGACTGACGACTGCAAACATTTTTTATCATATGCCGGATTTCCAGACAGTGCTGCAAACCTACCTTTGGCAAGACTACGACACAGCACCGGATTTTCCGAAGCTACACGGCTTTCTCGATTTCTGGAGCGAGAAACTGGATGGCCCCATACATTCTGTTCAATACAGCCATCAACGGTTGATCAGGCCAGGTGAGTGGAGAAAAGTCGACGGTGAATTCAAAGTCAACTGAGTGAAATGAAACTCACTTTGGCGGCCTTTTCGCTCTACCGATTGCATTATCGCTTGCTCAATTAAAACAGGGCGCGGGGAAATGCCTTAGGCGAGAAGCTCAAATAGTATCTTCGGATCTTAGACCTGGTGAGCGAGCAACTTCAATTCACCGGAAACAATTTCTTGAATGCTTCCGCGCCGCGCGGTGAGAAAGTGACCACCCGCGTTTTCGGGTCTCGTTTGGCCCACGCCAGTTCTTCAATCCGGCTCAGAAAAGCGCGGCCCAAACTCCCCGCAAGATGCGACCTGCGTTCACTCCAATCAAGACACTCTCGGCAAATTGGCGCACGCGCTTTACGCAAGCCATCAATATCGATTTCAAAATCAGCGGCGAACTCAACCCCGGCATCAGTCAGTTCCAATTCCTCACTATCCAGCACCAGATACCCTCGCGCAATCAGACTGTCGAACATTTGAGTGCCCATATCCCCCGCCAGATGGTTGTAGCAGACACGCGCCTGACGCAGTTCCGCATCCTTAGGGCCTGTGCGCTTTCGCAAATATCCGCTTCCGGCCGCAAGACCCATCAACCCTTCGAGAACGTGAGCAACCTCATCGTTTGCAAGCGTGAAATATTTGTGCCGACCTTGTTTTCGGGGCTTAAGCAAACCGCCCTCATCAAGCTTTGACAGGTGGGAGCTGGCCGTTTGGATTGTCACTCCGGATTCTTCCGCCAACTCGCTGACCGTCAATGCCTTCCCACTCATCAGTGCGGTCAGCATGTTTGCTCGAGCCGGGTCACCAATCAAAGCGGCGATATGGGCAATGTCTGGACCTTCTTTCATAGTTCGATGTTAATCGAAGCATCCATGGAACGCAAACGGCTAGAGTACAGGAAATCACTGGAAGGAAACCGTCATGCTCACCTGTATTATCCGCTATCACATCGACCCCACAAAGAAGGCACAGTTCGAAGAATACTCGCGCAATTGGGGCAAGGCGATCCCGCGCTGCGGCGCTGACCTGATCGGCTATTATGCGCCACACGAAGGCTCATCGACACTCGCCTATGGGATTTACAATATTGCAAGCCTCGCGGAGTACGAAAATTATCGCACCCGCCTCGCTGCAGATGCACTCGGCCGTGAAAATTATGAGTTTGCCCAGAAAGAGAAGTTTCTGCTTCGAGAAGACAGAACATGGCTTAAACTCGCCTCAGCACCCCATGGAGGAAATACATGATTGCCGTGATCTTTGAAGTCGAACCGGCGGAGGGCCGAAAGGCAGAATACCTTGATATCGCCGCGGAGATGCGCCCGATGCTTGATGAGATCGACGGCTTCATTTCGATTGAGCGGTTCCAGAGCCTCAGCGACCCGAGCAAAATTTTATCGCTGTCGTTCTTCGAAGATGAGGCGGCAATCGCCCGATGGCGTAACCTGAGCGCCCACCGTGGCGCGCAATCGAAAGGACGCAGTGGGGTGTTCGATAACTACCGTCTTCGCATCGCAGGCGTGATCCGGGACTATGGCATGTTCGACCGCGCACAGGCCCCTAAGGACAGTGTTGAGGCTCACTCGTAACATCGGTTAGGGAGGGTACTGGCGGCGCTTGGGCTCTACAGGATGCGAACTTCGCGCGCGCGTATCATGAGGAAAATCTTCAGGTATGGATTCCTGTGACGAGCACAGGAATGACAGGGCTGGGTTTGGATTCACAGGGTTGAACGGTGAAATCAGAATTTGAGGTCAATTTTTGAGGTTCGATTGTTCAGAAGATTGTGAGATTCGACTGTTTCGCAGAACAGTACTGTCGGGCAGAGGAAGCTTACTTTCCTCGTCATTCCTGTGCTCGTCACAGGAATCCATACCTGAAGACGCAGAAAAATCTCAATGTCATAGAAAAAGGCCACGCAGCACTTCGTACAGGAAGAGCAAAACATAATCCCATATCGTCATAGTGGGACTTGATCCGACTATCCATGCCCCGACAAAATCCATTCGGTTTGTGCGTGGATCCTCGGGTCAAGCCCGAGGATGACTAGGCTGAGAAACATTCGCGCACAATCAGATAGTGAGACGGTCGGCGATAGGGGAGTGAATTGATGAACGCCAAAAAAATCTATCCCCGCCATTAAATCTTGCGCCTACACTCATCGCACTTGTGATACGCACAACCACCGGACGTACGCCAGCGGCTTGGTGCTTCACAGGCAGCGGAGCGGTCTTGGCGGCAACAGGTTTGCCGGAGACTTAACGCTTCTTCATCATCTGGTTCAGCGTTGGGTCTATGCCTCGACTGGTCGGTGACAAGGAAGCGAAGAGGTGCCAGCTGGCAGTGTGCTTTAATGATGCCTGACTGGTAACATCAAATCTCCGCGCGGGGCCTGATTTTGGTCCGCACACAAAGGACGTTTTCGGCAATCAGGTCCCGCAGTTGTGCATCTTAAGTGATTCAAATCTTGCGCGGAAACACGTGCGATTTGAGCATTTCTTTGATTCAAATTTGCGCGTAAACACGTGCGATTTGAGCATATCTTTGGTTCAAATCTTGCGCGTAAACACGTGCGATTTGAGCATATCTTTGGTTCAAATCTTGCGCGTAAACACGTGCGATTTGAACTGTCTTCGCAAGCAAACTCACCACCGCGTTTCCGCGCGAGGGGGCAAACAGGCATGGCTTGTTCACAACCCGAAAAAAGGAGGTCATCCTGCCACAACCTGACCCGTTCACCCTCGCCAAAGCGCATGCCTATTTTGAAGGACTGTGGCAAGTATGCGACCACAAGGAGTGCCGAAGCCGCAAGACATGCACCGGCGGACCCAGGGGAACATGTCGGCGCAGCGGCGGCGTGCCCCATTGCAAGCGACCTGGAAGCCGGGCGCCTGAAAAACTTCTGATCCGGGAACGCAAGCGGATCTTGGGTCAAGAACCCCATAAGAAAACAAGTGATATCGACGCCGAACACTTCTGATCCTGAACGCGCTAAAAATCATCCTATGGCTGGAACTATCTGCTTGCGCGCATATCATTTCCCTGACAGTTTCCTAAGCAGGATTTGGAGACTGGCATGACTGAGACCACCGCGCTTTCGCCCCGGGCAAAACTCATTATTTTCTGCGGATGTGCAATTGCACTGCTCGCATTCGGGCCGCGCTCGGCGATGGGGTTTTTCCAGCAACCGATCCTCAACACGACCGGATGGGGTAGCGCCACCTTCGGCTTGGCAATCGCCATCCAAAACCTTGCCTGGGGCATGGGCCAACCGATTTTCGGCGCACTGGCAGATCGCTACGGTGCTTACAAATCTCTGGCAGCAGGCGGCATCATTTACGCGTCTGGCCTTTACCTCATGGCGACAGCGGATGCACCCATATGGCTTCATATCGGCGGCGGTGTTCTGGTCGGCCTCGGTGTGGCAGCAGGTTCATTCGGGATCATCCTGTCCGTCTTCGCTCGACATGTGGCGCCTGAACAGCGCAGTCTGGTGTTCGGCATGGGAACGGCTGCGGGTTCGGCGGGGATGTTTCTGTTCTCGCCCCTATCGGTAAAACTGATCGAAGCCTATGGCTGGTCCAGTTCTCTGTTGTTCATGTCCGCTCTGATGCTCCTCATTCCGGTTCTGGCAATCCCCTTACGCGGCAACGCGCAAAGCGGCTCCGTGGCCGTGGAAAACATGAACCAAACCATAGCCGATGCGCTGCGAGAAGCATTGGGTCACAAGTCTTATTTGTTGCTGATTAGCGGATTTTTCGTTTGCGGGTTCCAAGTGGCATTCATCACGGCCCACTTCCCCAAATATATTTCTGATCTTGGCATCGACGTGAACATCGCTGGCTTCACCGTTGCCGGTTGGGCCATCGCGCTGATTGGATTGTTCAACATCTTCGGATCATTGGCATCCGGCGTATTGGGACAGAAATACTCGAAGCCGATGATGCTGGCTTATCTCTATCTTGGTCGATCCATTGCCATCACCGCCTTTCTGTTGCTCCCGCAAACGCCCACCAGCGTGATCATATTCTCCGTGGTGATGGGTGTGTTATGGCTTTCAACGGTCGCGCCCACGAACGCGCTTGTGGCGGTCATGTTTGGCACGAGACACCTCGGTCTGCTCGGAGGCATCGTCTTCTTCTCCCACCAGATCGGATCGTTCATCGGCGTTTATGCCGGTGGCTATCTACGCGATACGTATGGCAGTTATGATGTGGTGTGGTGGCTTGCTGTAGCGCTGGGTATCGTGGCCGCAATTGTTCACTGGCCAATCCAGGAAAAGGCTGTGATCAGGCCCGTTACAGCCTGATCACTTTGGAAAATCCGCTTACCGCTCAAGCGGATTGTAAATGGCGCAGGTCTCTGTCCCATGGGCGAGAAGCTTCCCGTCGGCAGTCTTCAGGGTGCCCTCGCAAGTGGCGAGTTTTCGGCCCATATGGACAACGTTGGCTTCAGCGATCACCTCGCCTGTTTTGTCTGTGATGGCCCGAACGAGATGCACCTTGAATTCGGCAGTTGTGTAAGCAAGACCCACCGGAACCTGCGTCCAGACACAGCATCCAAGCGCTGAATCAAGGATCGTACCGGCCCAACCGCCATGGACCACACCTGCGGGATTGAAATGCTCATCCAACGGCCAGCCTTTGAAGACAACCCGGCCGGGTTCCGCATCCACCATCTGGAAATTAAGCGCCCTGCCCATGGTAGGCGCAGGTAATTCCCCCCGCATCATCCTGTGGCATAATTCAAGGCCCGGTGTCGTAAGCAAGGTCTGAGGATCAATTGAACCAAACTCCTGATCTTCGTCATACCAGTATTTATTCATTCAATGTGCTCCTTTGTGTTGCTTTTGACAGGGTCCGAATGAACCCCGCACGCTCGTCTGGCGGTCGAATTGCCCGAGGAGCATAGATATGGCGGTTGAGGAAAAATTCACTCAAGCGGAAACCGCTTTCGATATCAGGCGCGGCGGGAAGCCTCGCCCAATCCGCATCATATTTGTTCAGAAAGCCCGGCAATGGCAGCATTTTTTCCGCCCATGGCGATCCTGCTGTTTTGCTCACAGCGCGTCCGGACTTCGGCGAAACGTAAATCAATTCCTGCGTTGCTCCGGTCGAGGCGCAACACGACAGGTCCAGCCCGAAGCCAAGCTCTTCAAGCAAGGCAAGCTCAAAGCGGACCATCAGGCTCGCGGCAATTTCCGGTTGCTCGAAGTTTTCCATCAGCACGAAAGCAGCGCGATAGAGACCCGGATGGGGATCACGCTCTGGAAGAAGGCGCAAATGCGAAGCAATGGTTTGAATGCCATAGATGGCAACCTGACTGGACATAAGCTGCCCGGCACGCAGGTCCTGGCCCTCGATTGTGTATGTACCGAGATGGTCTTCCAAACGGGCATGCCAATGGGCCTTCACCGTATTACCGGCTTGCAAGACAGGCCTCATGCGTTTGGAACGCCCGCCCCTCACAAGACCCAAATGGCGACCGCGGGTGGGTGTCATCAACTCCACGATTGCGCTCGTCTCGCCGTGTTTGCGAACACCCAGAATCAATCCTTCATCATGCCAATCCATGGGGTGACTAGGGCCTCATCCGCTTGGAAATTCAAGTCCCATTTCACGGTAGCGCGCTGGATCATCCCCCCAATTTTCTCTCACTTTGACAAAGAGAAAGAGGTGAACGGGTTGCTCAACCAATTCACAAAGGTCCTTCCGGGCATTGGTGGAGATCGCCTTGATCGTCGCCCCACCCTTCCCGATTATGATTTTTTTCTGGCTGTCACGCTCAACATAAATGACCTGGCTCACTTTCACCGAGCCATCTTTCTTCTCCTCCCAGCCCTCGGTTTCCACATGGGTGGCATAGGGCAATTCCTGATGAAGCCGCAGGTAGATTTTTTCACGGGTCACTTCGGCGGCAAGCATTCGAAGCGGCAGATCAGAAATCTGATCTTCAGGATACATATACGGCCCAAGCGGCAGAGACGACGCGAGCTTGTCCATAAGGTCTTGGCAACCATCGCCATTCAAAGCCGAAACCATGAAAGTTTCATCGAACGCATGCAGCTCAGAGATTGCTGCGGTGAGTTCAAGAAGCTTTTCTCTCGGCACCGTATCGATTTTATTGATCAGCAGATAAACCGGCATCTTCAATCCGCCAAGACCGGAGATAATCTTCTCAATATCTTCGGTAAGGCCGCGCTCCGCATCAATCAGAAAGACGCAAATGTCCGCGTCTTTGGCGCTGCCCCATGCGGTAGATACCATCGCTTCATCCAAGCGTCGGCGCGGGGCAAAAATGCCGGGTGTATCCACGAATACGATCTGGCAATCGTTATGCATCGCGATCCCGCGAACAGTCGCCCGTGTGGTCTGAACCTTGTGGGTTACAATGGAAATTTTTGATCCCACAAGCTGATTGAGCAGCGTCGATTTTCCGGCATTGGGTGCACCCACAAGTGCTACGAAGCCTGAACGGGTTTGGGGTGTATCTGTCACGTTTTTAGTGCCTTGTGCGCTTCGGAGCTCCAGATATTTTCCCGAAGAAGGAACTTCTCTGCCGCATCCTGTTCAGCGATCCGTTTGGAACGTCCCGCACCCGATTGATCATCGTGCTTTTCCACCTGAACAACCACCGTGAAAACAGGCTCGTGATCCGGGCCGCTTCGATTGGTCTCCGCATATCGAGGTGTTGTCAGACGGTTGGCATGCGCCCATTCTTGCAGCGCGGTTTTTGAATCGCGGCGTGCCGTTTTGATATCCATTAATCGGTCACTCCAAAAACGCTCAATGAATGATCTCGCCGCAGCCAAACCACCATCGAGGTAAATTGAAGCGATGAGCGCCTCCATCACATCAGCCCGTACGCTTTGCATGCGCTTCCCGGTGATGTGTTTCAAATCTCCGCCCGTTCGAATGAACTCATGTAAGTTGATGCGGTCGGCGATCTCGGCAAGCGTCTTGCCTTTGACGAGCGCGTTCAAACGAAGCGATAGTTCGCCTTCATTGGCGTCAGGAAATTTTTCAAACAAGAGTTGCGACACGCAAAGACCAAGCACCCGGTCTCCGAGAAATTCCAGACGCTCGTAATGAAAATCATCGTCTGCGTTTTTACGAACGCTGGAATGAGTGAGACCCTGTTCGAGATTGGCGTGATTTTGGAACTCATATCCGATCCGCTGCTCCAAAATTCCGAAGCGTTGTTTGCTCCTATCGCGGGCCAAATCACTCATATTACAAGCCGTTGAAAATCCTGCCTGCGCGCAAGTCCTCCGGCCATGCCCACAATGCCAGAGGATGACTGTCGTCCTTGATGGAGAAGAAAATAACCGATGCGCGACCAACGAAATTTTCTAACGGCACAAAGCCTGCTTCAAAGCGACTATCGGCAGAATTGTCCCGGTTATCACCCATCATGAAATAGTGACCTTCGGGGACCTCGAACACGCGGGTGTTGTCGCCAAGGCTGCGCGGGTTGAGATCAAGCGTTTCATAGGAGACGCCATTGGGCAGGGTCTCGATGAAAATCGGCACCGGCCCAAGACCGGTCTCGTCATCAATGTAATTGGTTGGTGCGCGTTCGCGCTTAACGACTTCTCCATTGATATAAAGCAGGCCCTCTCGCATCTGAATTTTATCCCCGGGCAGGCCAACCACGCGTTTAATGTAATCGATCCGCGGATCAGGCGGATATTTAAACACAGCCACATCACCTCGTTCCGGAGGCGAGGACCAAATGCGGCCGTCAAAGATATCGGGCGAAAACGGGAACGAGTATTTAGAATACCCGTAGCTGAACTTGGAAACGAACAGATAATCGCCTTCCAGCAAGGTAGGCTTCATGGAACCGGAAGGAATAGAAAATGGCTGATACAAAAATGTTCGCAAAATCAACGCGAGTAACAGCGCCTGGATGATCACCGATAGGGTTTCGCGAAACGCGCTTGCTTGTTTATCCGCTTTGTCCGCAGCATTCTTGCTCACGTCTATTTCCTCTCTGAGGTTAATTCGGGCTCCGGCTTTACCGCCTCTATGACAACAAATGCCTGTGCAAGCGGAAAGTCGTCAGTGATCGTCACATGGACCACTGGTTCGTATCCATTGGGCATCATTTCCGCAAGCCTTTTGGCGGCTCCATTGGTCAAATGCATGGTGGGTTTACCGTTGCGATCATTCACAACACCCATATCGCGCCAATAAACACCATTCGACAGGCCGGTACCCAGCGCTTTGCTGCAGGCCTCCTTGGCTGCAAAACGTTTTGCATAAGATGCGGCACGATTGCGGCGACGATCTGATTTTGCGCGCTCAATATCGGTAAAAATCCGGCTGGTGAACCGCTCCGGATGCCTGGCAAGCGACTTTTCAATGCGCCGGATGTCGATAAGGTCGCTGCCGAGCCCGATTATCATGCACGTGTTCCAAAATTGAATCAGTGCCTGACCATAAAAAGCCAGACGTCAAAGCGCAATGGATGGCGATTACTGGTCAGATTTATTGGCACTTTCTGCACGCGCCTTGCGCGCAAGAATTGCCTCCCGGCGTTTCCGCCGCGCCTCGTGATATGTCACCGCTGCCCACCTCGTAATAAGGTAGGCAATGATGCCAAAGAACACGCCCAGCGGAACCGCGCCGATCATCATTGGCTTTATCACAGGATGCCAAATGCTGAGAATAAGCTCCCAAATACCGCTGAAACCCAAATCCCAAAAATCTGCATCGGCCAGGGTTGAGAGTTTTTCTTCTCCGTCAGTGGCGCCTTCACCCGATATCACCAAGGTTCCAAGTTTGTACGTGGACGTCCAAATGAACGGAAACGAAATTGGGTTGCCAAAGAACGTCCCCATCGCAGCTGACAGGAAATTACCGGCGATCACGTACGCAACGGCAAAGGCGATCAGAAAATGAAATCCAAGAAAGGGTGTGAAGGAAGCAAAGACACCCGCGGCGACGCCAGCGGAAATTGCATGAGGGGAAGCTGTCAGCCGCAAAATCCGTTTGCTCATATATTTAAAAGAACGCAACCAACTGCGGCGCGGCCACAACGATATGCGGATTTTTTCCCACCAACCAGCTGGATTGCGGCGACCAAACAGCATTCAAATTCTACCTACAAATTCAGGCTTTCCTCAAAGTCAGCCAGACTATAGGGCGATATTTATAACCGCACCTTAACAATAGCCCATCAAAAACACTTGATCGGGGCTTCTGGCTAACTCTGTACGTAGTAAACAAATAGGTCGACTTAAAGATTTCGACTACCGGGCTTGGTGGCAGGAATGTCGGCCAGTTCCGGTGGCAACTGATCGGCGGCGTAAGCGGGCACTTCATATTCCGCCAGTGCGAGAAGCGGCACGCCCACATCTGATTTGCCGGCAGATCGATCCACAAGGCATGCTGCCGCCAAGACATTTGCGCCGATATCTTGTAGCGATTGGACTGTCTCTCGAATGGAAAGACCGGTGGTTACGATATCTTCAATGATCACGACCCTTGCGCCGTCTTCTATTTCAAAGCGCCGCAATTTGAATACACCATCTTCCCGCTCAACCCACACATTGGGGACCCCTAAATGACGCGATGTTTCATAGGCCGGAATAATGCCGCCGACGGCAGGCCCAACCACATAATCAACCCCATCGGGAAATGCGTCCCGGACCTTGTTGGCGAGAGCCTTGCAAAGAAGTTCAGTTTTGTCCGCATGCATAAACACGCGAGCCTTTTGAAGGAAAACGGGACTATGAAGGCCGGATGTTAGAATGAAATGGCCCTCCAACATCGCTCCACATTCGCGGAAAATCTGGAGTACGTCGTCGGTATTCATAATGCTTCCCCTACTCGGAAATCCGTTCGGCTTTCGCCGTGACCGGCTTCCGGCTCACTTCCTTGATGATCTGGATTAGATGATTGCGGTCCCATACTTCAACATCAATCTCCATCTCGGCGAAATCATCCACGGGAACATGCATTGTGATATTTTGAATATTTCCGTCGTGATCAGCGATCACCTTTGCAATATCGGCCAGCGTACCTGGTACGTGTTTGACCAGAACTTTCATACGGGCGGGAAAACGGTCCTGTTTTGCCTTATCGATATCCCAGCTCAGATCGATAAGGTTTGACCCATCCTGCTTGTGTTCGGCGAGCGCTTTGGCGTCACTTCGGTAAACGGTAATGCCTTCGCCTGGGGTCATGATGCCCACAATTGGATCGCCGGGAACAGCGCCCGCCTGCTCTGAAAACTTGATGGGCATGTTGTGGCTCGCACCACGGATCGGCAAGTTGGACGGTACGCTTGGTACAAGTGTTTGCGATGCATTCGGGATGACCATTTCAGCGGCGGATTTAATCATGGCCAGGCCTTTGCTTTGCCGATCATCACTTTCGCCTTGCAAAGCCGCAGCCAAATCATCCTCAGACAAGCCGGGATCAACGGCGCGGATCACATCGGAAGCATCGATCTCGCCACGACCCACTTGTGCCAAAACATCTTCCACGGTTTCGCGGGCCAAGCGAGGCAATGCTTCTTCGAGAAGTGCGAGATCGAATGCCTGGCCTGCCTGCTCAAAACTCCGTTCAAGGATACGCGCACCCAGTGTTGAATACTGTTTTCGAATTGCCTGCCGGCTCGCCCTGCGGATGGATGAGCGCGCCTTCCCCGTAGCCACAACCGATTGCCATGCGGCGGGCGGCGTTTGAGATTCAGAGCGAATGATCTCAACCTCATCACCATTTTTCAATTCGGTGATGACAGGCATGATCTTGCCGTTCAACTTGCAGCCAATGCAACTGTTGCCGATGTCCGTGTGAACCGCGTAGGCAAAATCGATTGGTGTCGCACCGGTAGGCAAGGCGATGATCTGGCCCTTGGGGGTGAAGCAAAAGACCTGATCGAGGAAGAGTTCCAGCTTGGTGTGCTCCAAAAACTCTTCAGGGTTATCGGCCTCAGCCAATTGCTCAATGGTTTTGCGCAATGACGCATAGGCACGGTTCTGCGACAGGTCCTCATCGCCATCTTTGTATGACGCATGGGCTGCGATCCCGAACTCAGCCACCTTGTGCATTTGATGGGTGCGGATTTGCAGCTCGACCCGTTGGCGGGAGGGGCCAACGACAGTCGTATGAATTGACTGGTAATCATTTTGTTTGGGTACAGAAATGAAATCTTTGAACCGCCCCGGAACCATGGGCCAATCGGTATGGACAAATCCAAGGGTCCGATAACAGTCTTCGATTGAGTCAACGATAACGCGGAACCCGTAAATGTCCGACAGTTGCTCGAAGCTCAGCGACTTGCTTTCCATTTTCCGAAACACCGAATACGGTTTCTTCTGACGGCTTTTTACGGTGGCTTTGATATCCTTCTCCGCCAATCGCCGCTCAAGTGTGTTGGATATCTCTTCGGTGAGGGTACGGTTCTTTTCACCAAGTTCCTTCAGGTGTCCAATAACGGTCTGAAACGCCTCGGGATTGATGTAGCGGAATGACAATTCTTCGAGTTCGTCACGCAAGTCCTGCATGCCAATGCGGCCTGCTAATGGCGCATAGATTTCCATTGTTTCAGTGGCAATGCGCCTCGACTTGTCTTCCCGCATCACCCCAAGCGTGCGCATGTTGTGGAGCCGGTCAGCCAGTTTTACCAAAAGAACGCGGATGTCATTGGAAATGGCCAAAAGCAATCGGCGAAGGTTCTCCGCCTGCTTGGCTTTTTTGGAAACGAGATCGAGGCGTTTTAGTTTTGTGAGACCTTCGACGAGAAATCCGATTTTTTCGCCGAAGAGTTCATCAATTTCACGGCGCGTCGCATCTGTATCTTCGATCGTATCGTGCAAAAGACCGACTGCGATGGTTTCCTCATCCAGCTGTAGGTCCGTGAGAATTGCAGCGACCTCAAGGGGATGCGAAAAATATGGATCACCACTGGCGCGTTTTTGTTCGCCATGCTTTTGCATGGCGTACACATAGGCCTTGTTGAGCAAAGCCTCATTCGGATCATTCGTGTAGCTTGCAACGCGTTCCACAAGCTCATATTGGCGCATCATGGTTTCACCTCAGCGAAACAATAGTCTAAGCACAATATGACGTACCCGGCACGCTAATTAAAGCGACCGGGCAACGTTTGATGGATAATTTGAAGTTTTGCCACGAACTGACGATCAAAAATCGTCGTTTTTCTCAGGTGGCACAAGACCTTCGATACCGGCCAGTAGCTCTTCCTCGGAAAGGTCGCCGAAGGTAACATCAGGGGCATCGGGTGCATCCGGGACGTCTGACATGACCGGAGCGTCCGGTGTTTGCGCTGCATCCGGAAGTGCTTCCGTGTCGTACATTTCTGTTTCCGGCTCATCCACCTCAACCTGTTTCTGAAGTGAATGGATCAAGTCCTCTTCCAGATCGCCCGGAGAAAGGGTCTCTTCCGCAATCTCGCGAAGGGCAACAACGGGATTTTTGTCGTTGTCGCGTGGGACGGTGATTTCCTGACCGCTGGAAATTTGCCGGGCGCGATGGCCAGCAAGAAGTACAAGTTCGAAGCGGTTCTCTACCTTGTCGACGCAATCTTCGACGGTAACACGTGCCATTTGAAATACCTCAATTTTTAGGATTGCGGCGTGCGTATCGTGAAACCACGTCATTTTCAAGGAAATTCGACAAAACCCCTCGCTTGTTCAAAAAAACGAGGCGTCGGCTCCTTCTCGTCGGTGCGCATATGCGCGCACCCTGCGACAGTGTGATCATCAAAACTTGATCGATTTTGACGTGCCGACCGTACAATTGTTTCAAGCGTTGCCTATATCGAAATGAGTGTTGTTTTTAGAATGCGATTTCAAAAGGCATACGAAAAATGTTTGATCAACGCGAAAAAATTGCTCTTTTTATCGATGGTGCCAATCTTTATGCTACATCGAAAACGCTTGGTTTTGACATCGATTACAAGCGTATGCTGGCTTACTTCCAGTCGCAAGGATATCTGCTGCGCGCCTACTATTACACGGCTTTGATCGAAGATCAGGAATATTCATCAATCCGACCGCTTATCGATTGGCTGGATTACAACGGTTATCGCGTCATCACAAAACCGACGAAAGAGTTCACTGACTCAGCCGGCCGCCGTAAAATCAAAGGTAACATGGATATGGAACTTGCCATCGATGCGATGGAGCTGTCCGATACGGTTGACCATATCGTTCTGTTTTCCGGAGACGGCGATTTCCGCTCCCTAGTGGAAGCCCTGCAAAGAAAGGGCCGCAAAGTGAGCGTCGTCTCGACCGTTTCCACCAATCCACCCATGATTGCGGATGACTTGCGCAGGCAAGCTGACCATTTTCTTGAATTGACCAGTTTGAAACAGGAAATTGGGCGAGACCCTTCGGAAAAAGACACGTATAATGAAGACGTGGACGACGACGAATACGAGGATGAAGATTACTGATGGATGAAGTGGCATTCGACCCGCACAGAGATTGCGGACTTTGCCCACGCCTCAAATCTTTCATCGATGAAAACCGCTCCCTGTACCCCGTTTGGCACAACGCACCCGTCGACACTTGGGCTCCGGCAAATGGAGATGGTGTAGTTACTTGCCTGATTGTGGGATTAGCGCCGGGTCTCAGGGGTGCCAATCGAACAGGTAGACCCTTCACGGGTGATTGGGCGGGTGACCTTCTTTATGAAACGCTTCTAAAATTTGGCTTCGCTACGGGAGAATATGAAGGCCACGCGGGCGATACACTCACCCTCCAGAATACCGCAATCACCAACGCCGTTCGATGTGTGCCGCCGCAAAACAAACCTATCGGCTCCGAGATTAATCAGTGCCGGACGTTTCTGGGCAATACGCTGTCACGCTTCAACAACCTGAAATGCGTGGTTACGCTCGGCAAAATCTCCCACGATTCAACCATTCGAGCGTTGGGCGAAAAACCATCCCAAGCGCCGTTTGGCCATGGCAACCGCGCTGAGATCAACAGGCTTACCGTAATTTCAAGCTATCACTGCTCGAGGTACAACACCAATACCGGACGCCTCACGGAAACCATGTTTGCCGACATATTCCGAACTGTGCAGACGATCGTCAGCTAACAGATCAAGCGTCCCGCATGAGGCTTGCCATTTCTGCGGTTGCCATGCCCATCTCGTGCTTTTCAATCGCGTCTGCCGCGCGAAGCCGTACATCGTCAGGCTTGTTTTGAGATAGTTTCCAAGTGCCATCGATGGACGCCACATCGAGCTTGAAAGGCAGGATTTGCCTTTGCATACGGGCGTAAATCTCCTGGTCCATTTTGTCTGACACCCATGGCTTTTTGGGTTCGAGGCGATGTTCCATTTCCGCTGACAATCGCACAAGCACACCGTGCAACTCATCTTGGGGCATTGGAGATAGTTTTCCGCGGATATGAACGGCCACGTAATTCCAGGTCGGAACCTGATCATCGACCTCGTACCAATCGGGCGACACATAGGTGTCACTACCAATGACAGATATCACGGCATTGATTGGCGCTTTGGCATATCGAACAATCGGATTGGAGCGCACGAGATGCAATTCAACTGCAGCACCATCCTCAGAGATCACAAACGGTATATGGCTCAACAGAGGGCCTTCGTCTGCATTGATGGCAAGCGTCCCAAAAGCACGCTCTCGCGCGAACCGAAGATTACGTTCGGCACTCTCGCCGCGGAAGGAAGGGTTCGGATGCATCCGCCTAACCCCGCTCTCGCATGAGACGTGATTTTTCCCGGTTCCAGTCGCGTTGCTTTTGAACCTGTCTTTTATCGTGGGCCTTGCGACCCTTGGCCAGGGCAATCTGCAACTTCGCAATTCCCCGCTCGTTAAAATAGAGACGGCTCGGAACGATTGTCAGCCCATCCTTCTGAACGCCCCCCATCAACTTCGCCATTTCACGCTTGTGAAGAAGCAACTTACGGCGGCGACGCGGGTTGTGATTGTTACGGTTGCCCTCAAGATATTCAGGAATGTAACTGTTGATCAGCCAGATCTCGCCTTCCTCATCCGTGGCATAGCTCTCGGCAATATTTGCCTTTGAGTTGCGCAAAGACTTCACTTCGGTCCCAGTGAGTTGGAGGCCCGCCTCAAACGTTTCGATAAACTCATATTCATGGCGGGCTTTGCGATTGTCGGCGATCAGCGAACCGCTGGTATTATCTTTCTTTTTCGGGGCCATGACAAAGTCTTGCTCTTAACCGCTAATTGATCAGTCCGGCATGAACCATGGCATTACGTACAGCAGTTTCTGTTTCAGCTGCCACCGGAACCAGAGGAAGCCGTTGCTGGTTTTCGCATTTGCCCAGAAGTGAAAGACCGTATTTCGCACCACCCGGATTAGGCTCGATGAAGAGCGCCTTGTGCAAAGGGGCAAGCTTGTCCTGGATCGATAGTGCTTTGACAAAATCGCCAGCGAGCATTGCCTCCTGAAATTCTGCGCACAGGCGCGGAGCCACATTGGCTGTGACTGATATGCAGCCGGTTCCGCCATGGGCATTAAATGCCAATGCAGTAATGTCTTCGCCGGACAGTTGAATGAAGTCCGGCCCTATTTCATGGCGCTGCTCGCTTGCTTTGCTCAAATTCGCGGTCGCATCTTTTACGCCCACAATGTTGGGGCATGCTTTTGTGAGGTCTTTCATGGTCTGGACCTCGATGTCCACAATCGAACGGCCGGGGATATTGTACATGATCACAGGGATCGTAATCGCATTCGCAATTGCCTTGAAATGCGCGAAAAGTCCGCGTTGTCCCGGCTTGTTGTAATATGGCGCGACAACCAAAACCCCATCTGCGCCAGCGTTTTCAGCGTGTTGGGCAAGTTCGATGGCTTCGGTCGTGTTGTTGGAGCCTGCACCGGCAATCACCGGAACACGGCCATTGGCGACTTCAATACACACTTCAACAACGCGTTTATGTTCGTCATGGGAAAGCGTTGGGGATTCACCGGTTGTGCCCACCGGCACCAGTCCATGGGAACCTTCCGCAATTTGCCATTCGCATAGCTCACGAAATGCCTTTTCATCGAAGGCACCATTCGCATCAAACGGCGTGATAAGTGCAGGCATCGATCCTTTGAACATTTCGCTCTCCAATAGTCATCATTGATAAAAACCAGCGGAACTTATCCGCGCTTTAGGTGGTGTGCAAGCAGATAAGCGTCCGTCATTCATAGTCCAGCATAAATCTGCGGTGTTTATCCAATTTTCACCACTTTGATGCACAAACTCCTAACCATCATCAAACACATCGAGCCTTACGGAAGCCCGGATTTAAAGCATGCGAAAACTGAGCGTCGGATTACTCGTAGCGGGTGTGATAATGGGCGCTGCATTTACACCCCAGACCTATGCCCAAGGGATAGAGCAGCTGCTAATTCGGAACGTTCCAGTTCCCACCCCCCGGCCAGACACAGTCATCACATCGAGCACTCTTAAACAAGCTCAACAAACCCGCATCGTAACCGGCACCGTCCAACGCCCGGTCCGTGCAATCCGTGGCACGCTTGCTCAGGGGTTTGATGCTCTGGCGGATGGCAATGTGGCGCGGGCACAGGGCATCCGATTTGGCATGCAGGCGGGATCGCTGGATCGTAAACTTCTCGCTTGGGCCATTGCGATCTCCGGCAAGGACGGTGTCGGCTCGGGCGCGATTGCCAAAATTGCCTCTGATCTTAGAGATTGGCCGGGCCAGAAAGCGATGGCGCGAAATGCAGAACGTGCCTTGGCCGATGAGACGCTTTCCAGCTCGCAAGTAATCCAGGCTTTCAACGGAAATCCACCGGTGACTGCGGAGGGTGCGATAACACTTGCGAACGCCTATCGGGCAATTGGCAACCGGAAAACCGCTCGGAATGTGATTGCACCCTTCTGGCGCAACGAGACCCTTTCTAAATCGCTTGAAACCAAGATATTAGCATCGCTGTCTGATGTTCTGACCCGCGACGACCACCGCTATAGGATGCATCAACTGTTCTACAATGACCGCGTTCGTGCGGCGCAACGCGTTGCTGCGAAAGCAGAGCAATTCAGCCTTGCCAAAGCAAGAGCAGCTGTTGTCAGAAAATCAGACAATGCAAAGTCAGCCATTTTAGGTGTGGCACCCAGCTCTAAAGCTGATCCCGGCTATACATTCGCGCGGATTGAATATGCTCGACGCATTCAAAATTTCCCTCTTGCGATAAGTCTGTTACAAACGGCTCCACGCGATCCCGTCAAGCTCATTGATGGCGATGAATGGTGGGTAGAGCGCCGGATCGCTGCTCGTATCGCAATTGAAAAAGGCGACCCAAAAACCGCGTATAGGCTCGTTTCACAACACTCGGCGCAATCAGCGTCGAGCATCATTGATGCGGAGTTTCACGCCGGCTGGGTTGCGCTTCGCTTCCTAAACGATGGATCGACGGCACAACGGCATTTTTCGAATATTCTAAAACATGCCACACGCCCCATCAGCAAAGCGCGCGGGTATTATTGGCTGGGACGTGCAAGCGCGGGCGAGACGGCAAAAGCGTATTTTCGTTCTGCCGCAGGCTTTACCGGCACATATTACGGACAGTTGGCTGCCCATGCGCTTGGTACTCGGAAGCTTTTCGTTTCAAACCCGCGACCCACTTCCAAGGACCGTGCAACCTATGCCTCGCGCGATATGGTTCGGGCAATTGCGCGACTGGAAGCTTTGGGCAAAGACGGTTGGGCGGATGCGTTTTACCGCCATCTGGCAAAGACGCTAACGTCGCCCGGAGAACTGGCTCTTCTTGCAGCCGCAGCGGAACGCAAAGGCGCGTATCAACTCTCGCTTCAGATCGGTAAAATTGCCAATGGTCGCGGCTTTGATGTGGACACGCTCACTTGGCCAATCGGTGCTATTCCCGGCACGCAAAAAATGACCAAACGTGATCGGGCTCTTGCCTATGCAATTTCGCGACAGGAAAGCACGTTCAACAAGGCGGCTGTCTCCAAAGCCAATGCCCGGGGTATGATGCAGCTGCTGCCGGGAACCGCAAAGGCGGTCGCGAAGCGGATCGGCTACAAATATTCCTACAAGCGCCTCACCACCGATGCCGCATATAATGCGAAACTGGGGTCTGCTTACCTCGATGAACAATTACAGGATTTTGGTGGTTCATATGTACTGACATTCGCGGCCTATAATGCAGGCCCCCGGCGGGTGAGCGAATGGATTGAAAGGTTCGGCGACCCGCGTGGGAAGAGCCTCGTCGACGTCATCGATTGGGTTGAACAGATACCCTTCACCGAGACACGGAACTACGTTCAACGGATTTTGGAAAACTACCAGATGTATAAGGCGCGGATTGCCGGGTCAGGACTTCAGATCGCCCAAGACTTGACCCGTGGCAGGCGTTGATATCCTGAGATTGATTTCGCAGCATAAACTTCATAAACATCATACACCTGCCTTAAACCTGCGAGCCCCATCCGATGCAATCCAATTTCCTGCCGTTTAGCTTTACCGCGAGCGATGGAATTCATCTTGCGGGTCGGAAGTATGGATGGGAAAACGCTGACCCGGTTCCGGTATTGTGCCTGGCGGGCCTGACTCGAAATTCTAATGATTTCGATAGCGTGGCGCAGTACCTCGCCTCGGAAGCCGGAGGCGGTAAAAGAGTGCTCACACTGGATTACCGTGGGCGCGGCGCCTCCCAGTGGGACAAGAATTGGCAGAACTATAATATCCTCACAGAAGCCGATGATGTGATCTCAGGGCTTACGGCTGCTGGTGTCGGACATGTTCACCTGCTGGGCACGTCGCGCGGTGGACTGATTGCCATGATCCTGGCTGCATCACGGCCCACACTTCTTAGATCAGTCATACTGAATGACATCGGACCAGAGTTGAACGGTCCGGGTCTTGTGAGAATTAAACGCAGCATGGAAAGCGCCGGCAAGCCGAAAACATTGGAGCAAGCAGCGCAGTTCCTTCAGTTGAGCAACAAAGCGCAATTTCCACTTCTCACAGACGAAGACTGGAAGGAACAGGCAGGCCTGATTTACGAGCAATCGGGCAAACGGCTTGTGACACGGTATGACCCCAAGATTTTGAATGGTTTGAAAGCAATCAATCTGGATGCAAGGCTTGTAACCCTGTGGCCTCAATTCAAAGGCCTCTCAGCTGTGCCGAACCTGCTGATCCACGGACAAAAAAGCGATCTGTTAACAGTGCCTATTATCGACCGGATGCGTCAGGAAAATAAAGAACTCCAAGTGCATGCGGTCCCCGACGAAGGCCATGCTCCATTGCTTAAAGACGCTACGACCCAAAACGCCATATCCGCGTTTCTCAAATCGGCATGAAAAAAACCCGCACCATACAATAATGCGGGCTTCTTAACTCTCTTGAAGCTGTAAAAGCTATTCCTTGGATTTGCGGCTAGTGGTGATCTGGCCTCGCTCAACCTTTTTCGCGTGCTCAGTCATTTCGCCACTGGCAAGAATTTTCGCTTCACCGACCCAATTTTCGCGTTGTGATCGCCCCGGAAAACCGATCTCATTGCCGATCCATGTTTCATTGGCATCGCTCCACTTTGAAATCTGGTCAAATGTGTAGATGCCCAACGCGAAAAGCTTTTTCTCGATGGCATTACCCACACCGTCGATCAGGGTCAGGTTATCACCGCCACCAGCAGGCGCGGCATCCATCACAGGCGGTTTGGTTCCGACAGCACCAACGCTCGCCTTGCCAATGGATGACCCTACTTCGCCTTTGTCCACGCGCTTGGCAAAGCTGGTCGTTCCGCCTTTGGCGAGAACCTTTGCCTGTTTCACCCATTCTTCGCGTTCGATACGCCCTGGGAATGCCAACCGCTCACCCATTTCGCGCTGATCCTTTGCCGACCAACCCGCAATTTGATCGAATGTGGTCACACCCACCGTGTTCAAACGCGCTTCATTTTGCGGACCGATCCCGCGAATGCGCTTCAAGTCGTCTTTCGCAGCAGGTGCTGCTGCCGCTTTTGGGGCTGGCTTTGGTGCTGCAGCAACAGGTTTTGGCGCGGGCTTTGGTGCCGGTTTCGGCGCAGGCGCTGGTGCAGGTTCCGCGGCCCTCGCAACGGGTTCAGGTTTTGGTGCAGGCGCAGCCGCCGTTGCTCCAGCAGTGGCAGCTACCGCAGCAGGTGCAGCCATTTCGGGTTTACCCGCGATCAGGCGATTTAGAACGCAGCCCAAGATGCAACCTAATATGTAGGCAATCGCCATAAGCAGTAGCGACTGGATCACAAACATTGTCATTTTACTTCTCCAATCTCACGTCTACTGCTTCGACTTTGAAGGCTCGCAAGTGAGCCAACCGACAACCAATCCCACAATGAATGCGATCAGAAGAAACCAGAACAGCTGTTCAACAAGATAAATCATTCGTAACTCTCCTAGTTCAACACATTGAATTCGATCCGGCGGTTGGCGCTACGGCCTTCCGCTGTATCGTTTGTTTCAATCGGTGAGGTCTCGCCAAAGCCTTTCGCCTCGAGGCGATCCGCACTCATTCCAGCCGATGTAAGGTAGGTGAGAACCGCTTGAGCCCTCGCTTCGCTGAGGCCTTGGTTATAGGTCTCGCTACCGCGTGAATCCGTGTGGCCCGCAACCTGAATTCGAAGCTGCGGACATTTGTTCGCAGCATCCAGAACCGATTTCAAAAGCGGCTCAGATTCAGGAAGAATGACAGCGCGTGCCGTTTCGAACTGGATCTTACGACCGTCAACTGCGTCAACAATTGCCTGCTGACACGCTTCAGCGGTCACCGCTGGTGCCGGCGTTGTAGTGGCTACGATTTTCTCAGACTTCGGGAAAACGATATTGGTTGAAGTCTCGAAGCCCGCAGGCGCACCTTTTTCCAAAACACGATCAATCAGGTTTTTGATATTCTCGTTCTTGGCACGGCCGGTGACACTCAGCTTATTGCCGATGATGTTCCCCTGCCCGGCTTCAAGATACCGCACACCGCTTGTGATCAATATGCGTGCTTCGTCAAAACCATCGGGTTTTCCTTGTGCCACCACTTGCTTGTCAGTCACCTCAGACACGGCCAAACGCGACTTCACCGCATCAATAACGCTTGCACCTTCCGCTTCATCGGCCACATTGCCAAGCACAGTGACACCGCTTTCAAGTTTGCTGACACTCCATCGATATGGATCCGCAACCGGAACTTCAGGTGCTGATGGCGCCACTGGTGCCTCTGCCACAGGCCACAAAATATTGGCACTCGCGGTGAAGCCAGCGGGCGCTTTCGCTTGCAGCTCGGTTTCTATCGATTTCGCAAGACCTTCACTGGAAGCTCTCCCGGTCACGGACATTGCCTGATCGACCATGTTTCCCTGCCCCGCTTCCAGTTTATTGACTAGCGAAGAAAGGACGTCGCGTGCTTCGCTGAAACCCGCTGGTTGACCGGAACCTATCACTTGTCGATCGGTAACGGTGGCACTGCCAAACGCAGACTTAACCGTATCAATCGCGGCCTCAGCATCAGACGTGTCTTTGGCGTTTCCGCGGACCGTAACGCCATTCGCATTCTTCGCCACGGACCAACGGTAGGGCGAGACGGCTGGCGCTTCAATCTGCGATTGAATTGTCGCGCCGTCGACACCGTCAGCAACTTTCGCGTTGGCGGCATCATACAAGTCGATATCGTCGGTCTTGCCTTCCACGAACACATCACTGTCGGAAATGCTGATTTCGCCTGAAGAAAAATGCTTCAACAGATCAACCGAGAAATCGATCGATGGTGCATAGGTGGTTGGTTCACCGCCTGCGATCCGAAGATTGTTTACGACATTCGCGTCAGGAAATGCGGATTGCACCTTCGTCCCTGTTTCATCCCGCACTGTAACCGAGGGTGAAAAACCGTCGAGGGTTATGGTCTCTCCGTCATTCTTGATTGACCAGACAAATGGTGAAACACCGACGGGCTGCACCGAGTTATCCGCAAGTGTATAACCGCTTGGCAATTCACCGACCCTCTGCTCCACGGCAACGAACTCGCTCGACGATTTTGCCACGCCCGAAACGGAAAACGCGTTGTCTTCGAATGACGTGCGCCCTTGCGACAAGAGCGGGAAAAAGCCAGCGGCATAATCCGTTGCAGACTTGAACTCCGCAGGCGCACCGGCTGCAATACGCAAGTTATTGGTGACGGACACATCCGGTAATTCGGTCTGAATTGCAGCCTCAATCGCTGTTCTTGCATCGGCATTTGGAGCAAGTCCTGTGAGCGTTACAGCCGAACCATCGTAGTCTGCAGCCCAATTATATGGCGAAACCGTTGGAGGCGTAATTTCCTGTGATACTACCTCGCCTGCGCCCGGAAGCGACCCGGCGAGGTCTGCGATCACAGTGTCATACTCATCCATCCCACTGGCAAGACCATTGATTGCCAACTTGCTGTCTGACAATTCGAAAGCACCTGCGGACAGGCCTTGAAGACGCGACAACGCAAATGCGCCAAGTTCAGAAAATCCTTCTGGCGCACCACTGGCAAGCGTCATTTCATCGACCACCTCAAAACCAGGCGCAGCGGCGGTCGCCGCTTCCACGATGGATGTTCTCGTATCTTCATCCGGATAGTTTCCGGTCAGTGTAATTTTGCCGTCATTCTTTTCAGCCCGCAAAATAAACGGTGACGCAACCGCGGGAGCCTCGGTACCATCGATTGCCACGCGCACATCATAGGCGCTGTCGGCGATTTGAAGTGCAGAAGCCGCAGCTTCGTCAGATGGTGCCACGCCTTTGAGCGTCAAATCCCTGCCATCCAACTCGACACTGGACCACGGATGTTCTGCGGCAAGATCACTGGTTGCTTTGGCGGTCAAATCGCCCTCAACAACATCTGCACGAAACCACGTGGACAAAGCAGTCAGAATTGCGACCGCCAAAATACCGGGCCAAATCCATTTTCTCCAATTACACATGACGGGTATCCCTTCCCCAACGGAAACAGTTCTGCGAAACTCTAAAGTTTATAACTAGTTAATGACAAGATTTTCAGCAAGAGTCACGATATAAGTTGTTTTTAGATACTTTGAAAAAGCACTGTGCAAGGCTGCCGCTCATCGATCAGGAAAACCATGAGCACCATGTTTTGCTCACAGTCCCACATTCTGAATCGGCTACGCTATAAAATACGCTGTGTTTGAAAAGGTACGTTTTCCAATGGGCAGGCCAAAAAAGGCTTGTTTTCGAAATTTAACCATCCTATCCCGATACGTGGAGACGTGGCCGAGTGGTCGAAGGCGCTCCCCTGCTAAGGGAGTATACGTTAACCGCGTATCGAGGGTTCGAATCCCTTCGTCTCCGCCAGTCATTTTCCCAGTTTTCTTGTTGTGTCGTTTTGTTGGTAATTCGCCCGTTGTTTCGGGGCGTTGTGGTTTGGCCATATAGACATAGACTAGCACAGTCTTAGAGAATAGCGAGGTTTTCGCATTTTGCTCTGACGACGGGTTTTGGCGTGTCAGTTTTTACATTTACAGGGAATTTACTGGGAACAAGGTGTTCTCAAAGCCCGATTGGTACAAACCTTCCTACAATTCGGTCGTATTATCAGTGGTATAGGACCTTTTTCCCTGTTTTTGAATAACAGGGAAGTTTTAACCTCGTAACAGCGAATAATAATCCAGGAACAGGGAGCAAAACAGGAAAGAACTGGGAATTGCTGTTTTACGCCTCAAACCCCAGGAGCTTCTCCTGCTCCTGCCAATCAATGGGAAGCCTAGTACGGGCGATCTTGTCTGCGGTTAAATCGGGAGGCTGGGTGCCGTTCAGAATGGCTTTTTGAATCGTGGGCGAGAGCAGTGCGAAGGGGATGCGTGTTCTGATCTGAGTGACAGAGAGCTTGGCACTATCTGCGATCTCATCAAGCGATTGGTTGTCTCTCAGCATTGCAAGCCATTGGTGACTGAGGGCCAGGGTGCGAATGGGGGTCTTGTCCGGTCTGCTCTTCGCGTTGCCGGGTAACAGCAACCGCGTTTCCACGCCCCGGCGGCACCGTTGTTGTATCTCCAGTATTAACAGCCGCTCCTTGAATGTGAGATACAGAAAAAAGGTTTTCTGGGGCAGGGACATGCCTTAACGCCATGAATGTACTGTCAAGATTCGTAGGACCCATATCAAAAGGTCGACCAACATGCTCACCAAATTCCTTATTCCACGCATCAAATGATCGAAAACCCACTACACTATCTACATCGTAAGAATGAAATCTATGGTGGTTTGGTAGTATTTTCTGGTCACCATTAAAGTTCGGTATATTTAAAACTCTACCGTCTTGTAATTTGAATGCAATGATACCTTGATCAGATACGTTTAATTCCATTTATAAAATCTCCGTATTGCACCAATAACTATAATAACGCTTGCAAATAGAATGCTAATATGGCCAATGTACACAAGAAAGCTCAAGAATATTCCGCTTGAACTGATCGATCCATCAATGAATACATCGTATCCAAACCGACGAAGGTCTAGGCGACTTTTTGCAGCTGCTTCTAAAGCACTGATATGCCGGAATGTAAAAAAGACAATTCCCGATATGAAAACCGAGATCCCAGCCTTTTGAACGAACAAAAAACAAAAAGAAAAAACTATGAAAAATGGAAATCCATTTATAAGAAATGAAATTATTGCAGCATTAAAATTACTTTTAAGAATGAAAAAAAATATACAAAAATAAACAATAAAATACACAATTATTAAAATTAACAAAAATAATATATTTTTTTTGATACTAACCATAAATTATTTCACCCAATCTGGCAGGCTTCTCGAAACTCACCGCAACCCTCATGATGACATTGTCAAAGGAAACGCGTTGATTTGCAACAGTAGCCGCCCCACACTCGGTGGATGACCCAGATAAGTCTTTCTCATTACTTCAAAGAATCACCTGAAACCATCCGATTAGCCGTGATGATGTATGTCCGGTTTCCACTTTCACTGCGCAATGTGGAAGATCTGCTTCATGAGCGTGGGATTGATATCTCGCATGAGACTATCCGATACTGGTGGAACCGTTTTGGGCCAATGTTTGCTTCCAACATCAAACGCAAACGCATCCAATCTCTTCGTTGTCACTCAAACTGGAAGTGGCACCTCGACGATGGCGTTGCCCGGCAGACAAGCGAAGCGACGTCGAGAGGGTATTCGTGAAGATCAATGGTCAAACTCATTACCTTTGGCGTGCCGTCGATTATGAAGGCGAGGTTTTGGAATCTGTAGTTACAAAACGTCGGGATAAGCGAGCAGCATTGAAATTACTACGTAAATTGATGCGGAACTTCGGCAATCCAGAGACAATCGTTACCGATAAACTCAAGTCTTACGGCGCTGCTCTACGAGACCTCGGCGTTACCGGCCATGAAACAAATGGACGCTGGATCAACAACCGGGCAGAAAATTCGCACCAGCCATTTCGACGACGAGAACAGGCCATGCAACGCTTCAGGCTCATGCGAAGTTTACAGAAGTTCGCCAGTATACACGCCTCAATTCACAACCATTTCAATCAGGAACGCGGCCTCTACTCCAGACCAAACTTCAAAGAAAATAGAACCGCCGCTCTCAATGAGCGGCGGCAGCTTCTAGCTGCCTAAACCCAACCCTTACCCAACGTTCAGAGACTGATTCGACGTTGTCTAACACGACTTACTGATCAACGGGGGGTGACCACGTGAGCGATGAATGATGCAATGAGATCAAAACGCGCCCACTGATCTTGTGATATGCAAATGTATAATCGGCACGGGTCGCATTCCCGTCACTGTCCATAAAAGTACAGTGGCCCATGTCCTTGTAGCCTAGCCCGCCCGCCTTTATAATTGGCCCCACTGCGCTTTGAAACTCAACCTGCTTCCAACCACGATTGAGGAAGCCGTGGTCGTGCGGATAGTCCGGGTCACCCCCCACAAAATATGAACGCGTTCCTTTTCGGTCGAGCCGAATTACATCCGCCAGCGTTGGTTTGAAAAGTAGAGGCTCATCCGGTGTGCCGAAATCATAAAGGTCTAAAAGGCTGTCGACGTCCTGATTGACCAAATGCTTTGCCCAATCCCGTTGCGCATTCACGACTTCCGCTTTGGTCATCGGCTCATATTCACGAGTAGTAATTTCCATATCCCCCAAGAAAGCTTCTAAGAATGCCGGTTGGCATGTACATGGTTTATCAGGATATCTCCAAACGAAAAACTTTACCACAGAGGACCTGGATTGATGACCGCTCAGCTGTTCAGCTTGATTGTGGCCACTCTTCTAGAACGTTAATCCCGCAACCGGTTATAGTCCGTCTGACACCACCGCCATCGAGCCTAACTAAAATCCCGTTTGATTTTGTCGGCGGCGCGAAGAGCAAGTGCTGCGATCAACAATGTGGGGTTCGAAAGACCACCCGTCGTGAAAAGTGAGGAACTGACGATGAACAGATTATCTTGTTCGTGCGTTTGTCCATATTCATTGGTCACGGATGTTTTGGGGTCACTTCCCATTTTGGTTGAACCCATCAAATGGTGATGTGAAAACGGTTCACTCATGGAGACGATCTCTCCATCTACCGCCTGCACAATACGCTCAAACTGCTTGCTTGCATCAGCAAACGACTTTTTCTCATAGTCTCTATATTTGTATTGCAGCCTCATTTGCGGCTGGCCGGAACTGTCCCGTTTTTCCCAATCCAACGTAATTCTATTGTCCGGATGGGGAAGTTGCTCAAACGTGAAATCCATCTCCACTTGTCTCGCAAGCCTGTCTTTGATCATCGCATCCAGCGTTGGCGGAACATGCCCTATCTCTATCAATTCCTGCGTCACATTGTGGATCTGCGAGCGATTGTAAAATGCCAGACTCCACGCTGATCGCTCGTTCCTGAAAGGGGCATCACAATGGGTGTAACACCCCACGGTTGTGAGCGGCCCTCTTCCGGCATACACAGGCCTTGGCACAAGAAAACGGCAGTAAATGCCCGGATGATCCATGTAATTGCGACCGACCTGGTCCGAGGCATTGGCCACGCCATTGGGACTGCGCTCGTCCCTACTCATCAATAGAATTTTGGCTGTCTCGATGCCATTGGCGGCCAAGATTACGATTTTGCCCTGGGCAAAGAATTTCTCGTTGTCTCCATTTCGCCCCTCAACACCGATAACGCGCCCGTTTTCATTTTTGATGACACGGTCAACAAGCATGTTCTCCAAAACGCGAGCGCCAATTTTTTCCGCCATCTCAATATGCGTGATAGCGCTATATTGTGCACCTGAGGGACAGACCGGAGTGCAGGTCCCAAATCCTTTGCACTGTGTTCTGCCCTTGTAATCAAGGGTGTTTCGGGCAGCCGGCCGCGGTATGAAGCGTAACTCGGTTTTTTGCTCTATTTCATCGGCAAGTGTCTTTTCCAGATATGTGGCCGGCATTGGCGGAAGAGGAAAATCCCCAGATCGGGGTGAACCGTCATTGTTACGCGCGTCACCGCCAACTCCCATCTCCTTTTCGGCAGCACTGTAGTACGGCTCCAAATCGTCATACGTGAGCGGCCAGTCTTCCCCCACACCGTACGTGGTTTTCATCTTGAAATCGGAAGGCAGATAACGCGGTGTTACACCAGACCAATGCCAAGTTGTCCCTCCAACCACCCGCAAATACTCCATCCGGGATTTGTCGTGTTCGGCCTGCTCGATATAGCCATTTCCCTCTGGCGTTGCCCAATCGGGGCGTGGCGCATGTTCCGTATTTGGAAAGCCGGAAGAATAATCCAAATTGTGGGTGGCGGTAAAAGCCTGGACCACTTCTTGGCGCTCTATTCTCGGCCCTGCTTCTAAAACCAGGACCTTGAAGCCCTTTTTGGCGAGGGCGTAGGCGCTTATGGCGCCTGCAACCCCCGAACCTACGATGACAATATCAGCACTTAGCGTGTTCATCACATCCCCCTAGAAGGTTTGGCCCATTCGCCAAAGGGGGTACGATCAAAAAACCGCACAGGAACTGCTTCACGGGAGATGTTATGCATCAATGCGGTTTCGTACAAAATACGCTGATCTTCACGCTCCTCGTGATAATAGATGCCCAAATACCAAGTAAGCAAAAGGTGCGAAATAAACCATCTCTCACCGTCATTGAAAAATTGGCTATCAATCAGCTTTGCAACATCTAGCGTTTTGTTTTCTTCGGCGAACAGTGGAGCGATTTTACCATATATCTGCACTACATGCTCATTGCCCCACGGTTCCTGCCGAATGGCGGCATAGACTTTGTCGGAGTCATTTTTATCCAGGTTTTCACGCTGGGTCAGCCATTGGCTCAGTTTATGGAAAACTTCACTGTTCGCCTCTCCGATAAAGCCAGCGACGCCCTCGTAATACTTTTCAGAAAAGGCAAAAGCATGGGAAGACGAGGCAAGCGTCGCGATAACGGCGGCACTTGCTTGCGTCAGAAATTCCCTACGGGAGTTATTCATATTTATGCATTCAACTGGTGGTGTTTGGGCGGTGATTGATAGCACATCGTTAAACAGTATCAGAGGGCGTTGTCACAGGAAACGTATTGATTTGACTTAAAGGTCGCATATTCGAATGGTGAGCGAAGCCTCAAAGACAACAGCCCCGCCGCGATGCGAAAGCTACAATAGCTGATCACGAGATAAACCGATATTTATCGTTTCGAGCTTATGCAAAAAACCCTGCAACCAAGTCATCGCCTTGGAAAAAGTATATGGTCAAAAATGAAGACTATTCGATTTCGTTGGTAATGTAAGACTGCCAACGCGCAAAATCGATTGTGTCGAGTGACACGCCATTGTCGTGAGCACTGCGAAGAGAACCATCATCGAAACGAAACTTCAAGCCGACCAAAACTCGATCAAGCCTTGCATCCTCGTTCTCGTCTTCAAACCTCATGTGATCATATCTGGCGAAAGCTGAAGTATTTGGTACGAAGTCTAACTTGTGCTCATACTCTACCTCAAAGCCGCGCACGTGGTTTGATTCACCCGGCGTTTTGCGGCCGTCTGCCGCGGAAAATGCAGCTAGAAGACTGATATTTTCAGTAAAAAAGTGTTTCGCGCCGACACGGTAAAAAACCGCATCCGTCAACGATTCATTGAACTGATCCTGCCCATCTAATTTACCAAGCTGTCCGAAGAAGGCAGTATCGCCATACATGAAACGTGTTTCCACGCCATAATAATGGAAAGACTGTGTACCATCTGAGTCATCAGCATCGTGTTGACCGCCCCCAAAGAAACCACCAACAAGAAACTCTGGAGAAAACTCATAAAAAACATGCCCGGTTTGCATCAAGGAATATTCAGTCCAGTCATTATCGTTGTTGGGCTGACCATCATAGTATGTTTTCGCTATTTCGCCTTGAACACCAAAACCGTTAAAGCCGCGATATGCGAATGCTGCCTCTCCGTAATAAGAGGCGCGCCCTTTTTCGGGCACGTCAAGCGCGTCGCCGTCGATATTGTCTTTCGCGAACGCAGCAGTTATCCGAGCTGAAAAATTGGGAGTTACCGCTGCAGCCGTTTGTTCGCTCAGATCAGCAGCAACTGCGCTTCCGGTTACAGCCATAATAGATGATGCAGTTGCGATAAAAACCAGTTTCGACACGAACGACATTAACAAACCCTCAGCCAATTTCTTACTATTTTTGTTTTACTTATCATTCTTCAATTATAAAATCTGTGGTAAATTCATCACACCGGCCGGGATATTAACCGTTGGGTATTTTTTGAAAAATAGAGGTTGCAGCTTCCCACCACGTTTGATCAGCAATGCGCAAATGGGCTTTACCTTGTTTGGCACCGCCTGTGACTACCATTCTTCAAACGCAACGGCAGCCGACTACCGTGTCAAACCCTCTTCCGAATTGGTGAGAGTGATGTGTGTTTCTCTAACTCCACCTATCGGATCAACAAGATAAGAGCCCAGCCGGCTAGCCCGATTTGTGCCAGTTGAATTATCACGGAAACAGTGTGGAGAATTTTGAACATGCGCTGATCATCACGGTCGGTCGCGGCATTGATCTGCCCCATGAGTATCTGTCGTGCGTAGAGCGTGCTCCCACAAATTACCGCAAATATTATAGCGACCGTTGGTTCGACGAAAGCGGAAGCCAGCGCCGTGAACGCTGAAACCGCAAGAAGTGCCGCGTAATAATAAGGAAATGTGCCGCGAAGGAGTGGACGCACTTTTTCCATTGGCAATTGCGCAAACAGAACCGGCGCAAACCCGAAACTAAAAAATGTCATCCCACCAAACGTGAGAGCGGCAAGAAGCAGCACAAATTCAGTCATAATCTAAAAACCCAACAGCAATCGTTCGTTGGTGTATTAGGTAGTTGAGCCCAACGCTTTGTCCATGAACGTCAATACGGATGGTTGGATGACAGAGTGTCGCCGCTAGATTGTCAGCGTGCCTACTGAATGCCCGACCGGTAAACGCGTTATTGAAATTGTAGATGCCAGTTCGCCCTCAGTTTGGGCAAACACAGACACCGATATTACGGGCTAAATTTTACTCGAGAACTCCAGCCGAAACAGCTAGCCAGTTTTCGTAGCGCGGCAAGATTGGACGCAGTGCTTTTTTACGGAACTCGGGAGTTTGACCGAAGGCAAACTTGATCCCCACGTCAATCCGTTCTTCGTCAGCGGCGTCATTCTCCACGTGCTGTTCGTACCTGGAATTTGTATAGCGTAGTGTAAAGACGGGTGACTCTCTGTCTTCATAACCCGGTGGAACAAAATCAAGCCCGACGGAAAATTCACTCACTGTACCGCCTTCATCCCTTGGATTGTCGTCGTCCATGACGCCGTGCCCAAAAGTGTAACCCGCCACAAAATCGAGGTTCGATGTCAGGCTAGCTTGGACACCCACCGACGCATGCCACATCTCGCTGAAACCATCGAGACCGTCATCGTCTGTTCCTTTTGTACCATCGAGATACCCGACCAAGCCGGTGAGCGCGATCTGTTCTGTGACTTCATAACCAAGCCCTACACCAGCAAACCATCTTTCGGTTGATCCTTCATCAGTGCGCCCGCCGGTAAATCCACCAAATATTTCCGCTGACACCTGGTCGAATGCCTGACCAATTCTGGCTGCAAACAAATAGCCGGAGGACAAATCATCGTTCGATGAATTATCCTGGCCAGCTTGCTTCAGGCGACCATCCAATTCGAAAAAGTGATTGCTCTCGTTGAAAAATCCAACATGACCGCTCAGCGTCTGGCTACCGGAAAAGCCTTCTGTGCTACCGTTATCGAGCAATTCATTGCGCCCAACCTCGATCCCAATGCCACCGTAAAATCCACTGGTAACGGGTACATTTTCAGAGTTCAGATCAGCTGCAAAGACCGGCGATATTGATACGCTTGTTGCTAACGCAATGGACAAAATCGCGGATTGTTTGATTATATTTAACATTGTTTTTTCCGGGCGGTAGCGTTTATTTATTCCGATGAAACTAGCAAATTTACGAAGTGTTAAATATTACAAATATGCAACATATAACAGGTTAATAGCTAACCAGAACAACGTGTTTTTGCAGCGGCACCACCTAACCCAATTCACAAAAAATAGCCCGGATTTTATCGCTAACTACGATTGCGATGTAACTTGCAACCCGTAAGTCCGTGGAATATCAAGTTGGCAATTAGTTGCGTTTTTTTCTGTCGCTGTTTTTGCGATGAAAGCACCAACATACACATCAAAATACAATGGGTAGGGAAATGAGCCTTTTTGCTGGTTATTTGGAAGAGATTGAAACTCGGAAACAACAGGGTCTAAGCCCTAAGCCGATTGAAGATGCGGCGTTGGTCGACGAAATCGTGTCACAAATCAAAGACACGAATAACGAACACCGCAAACAATCCCTCGACTTACTCATTTACAACACTCTGCCCGGTACGACGAGCGCTGCGGGTGCCAAGGCGGCATTTCTGAAAGAGGTCATCACCGGAGAAACTGAAGTTGCGGAAATTTCCAAAGCTTTCGCGTTTGAATTGCTCTCACATATGAAAGGTGGTCCTTCGGTAGCTGTGCTCCTGGACCTCGCCCTTGGTGATGATGCGGAAACCGCCAAACAGGCAGCCGAGGTGCTAAAGACACAGGTCTTCCTTTATGAAGCTGACACTGATCGTCTGTCGTCCGCGTTCGAGGCAGGCAATGAAATCGCGAAGGACTTGTTGGAGAGTTATGCGAAAGCTGAATTCTTCACAAAGCTGCCTGACATTGAGGAAGAGATTAAGGTCGTCACTTACATCGCGGCGGAAGGCGACGTCTCCACGGACTTGCTGTCTCCGGGCAATCAGGCCCATTCACGTTCTGACCGTGAACTTCATGGCAAATGCATGATATCGGAGCAGGCCCAGGCGGAAATTCAGGAACTTCAGAAACAACATCCCGACAAGCAGGTGATGCTGATTGCGGAAAAAGGAACCATGGGGGTTGGCTCTTCTCGGATGTCCGGCGTCAACAATGTGGCTCTGTGGATGGGCAAGCAAGCAAGTCCCTATGTTCCGTTCGTGAACATCGCGCCTGTGGTTGCGGGAACCAACGGCATCTCGCCGATCTTCCTCACAACTGTGGGCGTGACCGGCGGGATTGGTATTGACCTGAAAAACTGGGTCAAGAAACTTGGACCCGACGGCAAGCCGATCATCAACAATGATGGCAATGTGGTTCTCGAGCAGAAATATTCGGTTGAGAATGGAACCGTACTCACCATCAATACCAAAGAGATGAAACTCCTTGATGAAACGGGTGAAGAAGAACTGGTGGATGTTTCT
>CAWUJX010000011.1:0-39382 GCA_963922635.1 uncultured Hyphomicrobiales bacterium
ACGTGATGTCGGAATTGATGGGCAACATCTATGGACAGTATGATGCAAAGCCGAAGGGATTTGTGCCCGGTGGCATGTCTCTGCACAATATGATGTTGCCACATGGCCCGGATCGCAACGCGTTCGAAGGCGCATCAAACGCCGAGTTGAAGGCGCAAAAACTGGACAATACAATGTCATTCATGTTTGAGACACGCTTTCCTCAACACCTGACTGAATTTGCCGCGAAAGAAGCCCCTCTGCAGGATGATTACATCGATTGCTGGGCCGATCTCGAGAAGAAATTCGACGGTACACCGGGTATCAAATGACATCTTTGAAACGGTCTTGGGTTGAAAGCGCGAATAGTGCATTTACTGACTTCCCCCTTAACAATCTGCCGCTTGGAGTATTTTCACCGGGTGATGATGACCCGCGGTGTGGTGTTGCGATCGGAGATCAGATTTTTGATTGCCAATCGGCGGAAGAGGAGGGTCTTCTCAAATTCGACGGTGGTCCGCTGCTCGATTTCCCCGCATGGAATGATTTGATGGAAGCCGGCCATGCGGCTTGGCAACAATTGAGAGCGCGCCTCACAGAAATATTGCAGGCGGGAAGCGTTGATGAAGATGCCGCGCGAGCGTTTCTCAGCCCGATCGCAGATGCACAACTTCACATACCATTCGAGGTCGCCGAGTTCACGGATTTTTATTCGGGGCGCCACCATGCGACCAATGTCGGTACCATGTTTCGTGGCGCAGAAAATGCGCTTCCACCGAACTGGCTGCATATGCCCATTGGTTATAATGGGCGAGCTTCATCGGTTGTGGTGTCTGGAACCGAAGTCCGCCGACCATGGGGACAGTTGAAGAGTGCAGAACATGAACTGCCCGCTTTTTTGCCCTCACGCCGTTTCGATTTTGAACTGGAGTTGGGTGCAATTGTTGGCCAGTCATCTGACGGGCCGGTGAGTGTCGATCAAGCTGACGAAATGATCTTTGGCTACGTCCTGTTGAACGACTGGTCTGCACGGGACATTCAAGCCTGGGAGTATCAACCGCTTGGCCCGTTTCAGGCCAAGGCCACTGCCACAACGATCAGTCCATGGATCATCATGAAGGATGCTCTTGAACCGTTTCGGGTTCAAACGCCAATGCGCGAACATGACCTACTGCCGCATCTCAAAGACACTGGCCCGATGCTGTATGACATCGATCTTGAAGTGGCGCTCGCAACGAGTGGCAATCAAGGGGAGATTATATCCCGCACGAATTACAATGAGATGTATTTTTCTGCCCCACAGCAATTGGCGCATCACGCTTCGAGCGGTTGTCCCATGCGCGTTGGTGACCTTCTCGGGTCGGGCACGATTTCGGGACCGCAAAAACACAATCGTGGTTCCATGTTGGAACTAAGCTGGGGTGGCAAGGAACCACTAACTTTGGAAAGCGGCGAAACGCGTTCATTCTTAGAAGATGGCGATACACTGACGCTTTCCGGTGCAGCGCATGGGGCCGGCTACAAAATCGGGTTTGGCGAATGTACCGGAACGATCGTTCCTGCTCTCAATTCCGTTCAGGAAGGAACATAAAATGGCAAAAGCATTTGCTTCACAGGGCGACCTTGAAGAAAAGATAATCAGTTTTACGGAGGTAGGTGACGGCCTTTACGCATTCACTGCTGAAGGGGATCCAAACTCTGGTGTCATTATCGGTGATGACAGTGTGATGGTTGTTGAGGCGCAGGCGACCCCGCGTTTGGCGCAAAAAGTCATTGATTGCATTCGGGATGTGACCGACAAACCGATCACCCATTTAGCCCTAACGCACTATCATGCTGTTCGTGTGCTCGGTGCCTCGGCTTTTGGCGCTGAGCAAATCATAATGTCGGACGCCGCACGCGCGATGGTTGTTGAGCGCGGTCAGGAAGATTGGGACAGTGAGTTCGGTCGATTTCCGAGACTGTTTCAGGGGCACGAAAGCATTCCTGGTCTAACTTGGCCCACGACTACATTCTCTGACAGCATGACGGTTTACTTGGGCAAGCGTCAGATAAACCTGATGCATCTGGGTCGCGCGCATACAGCAGGGGATATCGTCGTTCATGTGCCAGATCAGAACGTGATGTTCACCGGAGACATCGTGGAATATCACTCAGCATGCTATTGTGGTGATGGTCATTTCGCCAACTGGGGCGACACACTTGATGCGGTCAAAGCGTTCGACGTTGATGCCATTGCGCCCGGGCGCGGTGATGCGCTTGTTGGCAGGGAGATGGTTGAAGCAGCTATTGAAAACACCCGCGATTTTTTAGAAAGCACCTATAAGCCTGCTGCGCGTGTTGCAGCACGTGGTGGCTCGCTCAAAGACGCGTGGGACGCGGTACGGGCCGAATGTGATCCAAAGTTTACCGATTACGCGATTTATGAACATTGTCTCCCATTCAATGTCTCACGCGCCTATGACGAAGCACGCGGCATGGACCAACCGAAAATCTGGACCGATAAACGCGATCTTGAAATGTGGGAAGCGCTTCAAGGGTAGGGGGTTAAAATGGCGCAATACAAATATAAACCATTTGAATATATTGCTCCGCCCGGCCTTCATGGCGCTGAGCCTCGCCATGATGTTGTGATTATTGGAGCTGGTCCGATTGGATTATCCATGGCGATTGATCTGGCACTGAAGGGTATCAAGTCGGTGGTGCTGGATGACAATAATGTCGTCTCTGTTGGTTCACGGGCGATCTGTTGGGCAAAGCGCACCTTGGAGATTTTTGACAGGCTCGGCATTGGAGAGCGGATGCTTGCCAAAGGCGTGACTTGGAAGGTTGGCCGCCTTTTTCATGGGGACGAGGAGGTCTACTCATTCAATCTGTTGCCGGAGAACGGGCATAAATATCCGGCATTCATCAATCTTCAGCAGTATTATGTGGAGCAATATTTGGTTGAACGGGCGCAGGATTTCTCTGATCTGATTGATCTGCGTTTCAAAAACAGTGTTGTTGCCCATCAAGACGAAGGGGATCATGTTTCACTCGACGTTGAAACACCGGATGGCGCTTACCCATTGGAAGCAAGCTATCTGATTGCCTGCGATGGCGCAGGGTCCGCCACGCGTAAGCGCATGGGTTTAGCGTTTGAAGGTCAGACATTCGAAGAGCATTTTCTCATTGCCGATGTGGAAATGGAGGAAAGCCCCTTCGCCACCGAAGAGGCCGAACGTTGGTTCTGGTTTGAGCCGACATTCCACCCCGGACAATCTGCGCTTTTGCACAAGCAGCCTGACAATATTTATCGCATCGATTTGCAACTTGGTCCGGAGACTGACCCGAAAGCCGAAGCCACAGAAGAAAAGGTGCTGCCGAGGATTAAAGCGATTGTCGGTGACAAGCCGTTCAAGTTGGATTGGATGAGTGTATACAAGTTCCGCTGTGCCAAGCTTGATCGCTTTGTGCACAATCGGGTTCTGTTCGTTGGCGACAGCGCACATGTGGTCAGCCCGTTCGGTGCGCGGGGTGGTAATGGCGGCATACAGGACGTGGATAATCTGGGGTGGAAGCTGGCCGCTGTTCTCACAGGAAACGCCACTGCATCTTTGCTTGAAACCTATGATGAGGAACGGGGTCACGGATCACAAGAAAACATCCTAAATTCATCGCGAGCGACGAATTTCATGACGCCGAAATCACCCATTGAAAATCAGTTCCGTGACGAGGTCTTGAAGCTTGCGAGAAACCATACCTTCGCCCGAAAGTTGATAAATTCCGGCAGACTTTCTGTGCCTTGTTCGATTGCTGAAATGACCCTTCAATCATCAACCGAGAATAGTACGCTTGTGGGGAAAGCTATGCCGGACGCACTATTGGAAGGTGGGAAATGGTTGATTGAGGAAGTGCAGGGCGATTTCGTTCTGGTTAGCTTCGGTGATTGTGACTTGCCACCTATGCCCGGATTAAAGACCCTTCAAATCTTAAAACCAGAAGCAGCCACAGCACTTCGAGATGATGTCATTTCATTTAATGCAGCGAACAACTTTGCTTTCGAAAGATATGGCGATGGGATGACTTATCTTGTCCGCCCAGACGGTCACGTCATGGCAGGTTTCAGGAACCCGACCGCAGCGCAAGTATTTGAAGCGTTGCAAAAGGCACTAACCTTGCCGCAGGAAAAAGAGTTGAAATATGCCTGATTTGGAGGTTGGCGAAGATCGCTTGGGTGCCGACGGAGACACGGTCTATGAGGCTTTGATGAACGCTCATGACGGTTTGTCGGAAGAAGATAGCCATGCGCTGAATATCCGGTTGGTTCTTTTAATGGCAAACCATATTGGTGATCTCGAAACGCTCACTGCATTGATTAAAGTTGCAAAAGAAGAGGGTAAGCGGTGAGTGAATGTAAGCCTATGGTATCTGTCCTGATGAAAGTGTGATTTACTTCGATTGGCGTTGGGGCGTGAGGGCTAATGAATAAAAAAACTCAAGTATGCATTATCGGATCAGGCCCGGCAGGTCTCCTCCTCTCACAACTTCTCCATAACGAAGGCATTTCCAGCATCATCATCGACCGCCAATCACGGGAGCGGATCGAAGCGCGGGTGAGAGCAGGTGTCTTGGAGTGGGGCACCGTGGAGGCATTGGATGAAGCTGGAATCGGTGAACGCATGTTTGCCGAAGGCCTGCCCCATGACGGTTTTGATCTCGCATTTGATGGGGATGTTCACCGCATCGATATAAAATCACTGACCGATAAACAGGTCATGGTCTATGGCCAGACCGAGGTTACCATTGATTTAATCGCCAAACGTCTGGAAAGTGGCGGCGAGATCATTTTCAGTGCTGAAAACGTAACACCTGTAGATATTGAGACGGACACGCCCACGGTTCACTATGAAAAAGACGGTGAAACACATTCAATCAGCTGCGATTTCATTGCGGGCTGTGACGGATTTTTGGGTGTTTCTCGCAAGGCAATTCCGTCATCCGTCCTAAAAACATTTGAGCGCGTATACCCTTTCGGCTGGCTCGGCATTCTTGTGGAAAAGCCTCCGGTTTCGCACGAATTGATCTATGCGAACCACCAACGTGGCTTTGCATTATGCTCCATGCGATCTGAGACGCGTAGCCGCTATTATGTGCAATGCCCACTGAGTGACAAGGTTGAAGACTGGTCCGATGATCGGTTTTGGGAAGAGCTGTCCTTGAGGCTCGGGCCAGAGATCGCAAAGGGGTTGGAAACCGGTCCAAGTTTTGAAAAATCTCTCGTTCCATTACGCAGTTTTGTGGCGGAGCCCATGCGTCACGGTCGGTTGTTCCTGGCGGGAGACGCTGCTCATATTGTGCCACCAACAGGTGCGAAGGGATTAAATCTCGCTGCTGCCGATGTGCGAGTATTGTCGCGTGGTTTGATCGCCCATTACAAACAAAACAAACAGGACATCCTCGACCGCTACTCTGAAATCTGCCTGAAGCGAATTTGGAAAGTCGAGCGGTTTTCCTGGTTCATGTCGACCATGCTACATCAGTTCCCGGATTATTCTGGTTTTGAAAAACGTATGCAGCGGGCAGAGTTTGATCATATCGCGGGTTCAGAAACCGCATCAAAATCCCTTGCGGAAAATTATGTTGGCTTACCGCTGGAAATGTGAGCTGTGAAACAGCGGGATATCGAAGAAAGAAGCCATGGACGAGTATAGTAAAAAAGGAATGCAAACCAGGCGCCAAGTGTTGGGCGATGCCCATGTCGATCGTGCGGCAGCAGCGCAAACCAACTTCGATAGCCCCTTTCAGGACTTAATCACCGAGGCCGCATGGGGGAGGGTCTGGTCTTCCGACCAGTGGTCGAAGCGTGAGAGATCCATGGTTACGATCGCACTCTTGGCAGCGCTTGGAAACGATGAGGAATTAGCCATGCATATAAGGGCCAGCAAAAATACGGGCGCAACTGAAGATGATATCCGCGAAGCCCTCATGCATGTGGCGATCTATGCCGGTGTGCCTCGCGCAAATCACGCAATCAAAATCGCAAAGCAGATATTCGCCGAGAGTGATCGGGAAGCCTGAAAGAGGTATCCATATGCGGAAATGGAAGTACAGAGGTAGGGGAGAGCAATGACAAAGATCGCTCTTGTGACGGGAGCCAGCGGAGGCATAGGCCGTAACGCTGCAACTTCTTTGGCCAACGCTGGTTACACGGTTGTGGGCGCCGCGCGTAATGGAGACAAACTCGCGGAGACCGCACAGCTGGCGGACGGTAAAATTCATTGCATCCCGTGCGATGTGACGGATGTTTCGGCGGTAGATGCGATGTTCCGCCAGATTGCAGAGACCTTTGGCAGGCTCGATGTTGTTTTCAACAATGCTGGCAATTCCAAACCATCCACGAATTTTGGTGACTTGGAATTTGAAGATTTCAAACACGTGATCGATGTAAACCTGATGGGAGCATTCCTGGTCGCTAACCGGGCGTATCGGATGATGCGCGATCAATCGCCTCAAGGTGGGCGTATTATCAACAATGGTTCAATTTCCGCTTATGTCCCAAGACCCGGTTCAGCACCTTACACTGCCTCAAAACATGCAATCTCAGGCCTGACGCGAAGCATTTCCCTTGATGGGCGCGCGCATAATATATGCTGCGGTCAGATCGACATTGGTAATGCCGCTTCCGATATGACGGCGCAGTTTGGATACGGCATTCCACAAGCTGATGGGTCAATTAAAGCAGAGCCAACAATTGATGTGCAGCATGTGGGAGATGCCGTGGTTCACTTGGCCAATTTACCGTTGGATGTCACTGTGTTGTTCATGAATGTGATGGCAACAACCATGCCATTCGTGGGCCGCGGCTAGTTTAGAGGTTGAAGGAAACGCCCAACATGTCGGATGATTTGGAAACCAAGCTTGGTATTGCGTCGAGAAATTATGATGCGCATCCATTGCCTGACTATCCAGATTACCGATCAACAACCTTTCGCCATCCTAAACACGCGTTAGTTGCGGTGCCCCGGTCATTGGCTGATACAACCGGGCCAGCGTTTGGACACATGCCGCTTGGTGAACTGGATGACGATCTGATTGTGAACTTCGCCGCCAATGGTGAAAGTGCAATAGGTGAAAGGATCATGGTTCATGGTCTGGTTTTAGACGAAGATGGACGACCAATTCCCAACGCTTTGATCGAAATCTGGCAGGCGAACGCAGGTGGGCGCTATCGCCATAGAAATGATTCCTATCTGGCCCCGCTCGATCCGAACTTTGGAGGGTGTGGTCGATGCAAAACCGATGAAGAAGGGCGGTATCAATTCCGCACCATCAGGCCAGGACCATATCCTTGGCCCAATGGGGGCAATGATTGGCGGCCTGCTCACATCCATTTCTCCATTTTTGGAGAAGCGTTCCCACAACGGCTGATTACGCAAATGTATTTCGAGGGTGACCCTCACATTCATATCTGCCCAATCGTGCAGTCCATTCCTGATCCACAAGCCATCGATCAATTAGTGGCGAGACTGGATATGGCGGCGTCCAAACCCATGGATCTTCTGGCGTATCGGTTTGATCTTGTCTTACGAGGGCGCAGTTCCACCGTCTTTGAAAACAGAATAGAGGGGAACTGATATGAAGCCGCTCGATGAACGTCGCTTGCGCCCCGCCGAAAGCAATTTGCAAAGCCCGCTTCGGGAAACGGCTTCGCAGACCGCAGGGCCATACGTCCATATCGGATGCATGCCAAATTTCGCTGGTGTTTCGAGCGTGTTCCCGAGCGACCTTTCCACCAACCAGGATTTAAGCCAGTGTGAAGGGCAGACAATTACGATTAGTGGGCGGGTCTTCGATGGCGAAGGCGAACTGGCAAAAGATGTGATGCTGGAATTCTGGCAAGCAGACCACAACGGAAGCTACGAAAACGGCATCTGGGGAAGAAGCGCCACAGACCTTGAAACCGGCGAATACGGGTTCAAGACAATCATGCCTGGAACAACGATTGGTATAGACAGTAACAGGTTCGCGCCGTGCATTTCCGTCCTGTTGTTTGCGCGAGGTATTAATCTGGGATTGAACACGCGGATGTACTTTCCCCAGTATGAAGATGAAAATGCTGCCGATCCATGTCTTGCAACGGTAGGGTCTGCGCGCCGTAAAACATTGCTGTGTGCAACTACAAATACACAACACTTATATCGATTTGATATCCACCTGCAGGGTGATAGCGAGACCGTGTTCTTTGACGCGTAACACTATCACCGATCTTATCTAGAAAGGCTGAAAATGGCTGAAGCGTTTATCTGCTCATATGTGCGAACACCCATAGGGCGCTTTGGCGGTGCATTGTCCACCGTCCGTGCAGATGATCTTGCTGCCGTGCCCCTGAAAGCGCTGATGGACCGTCACCAAAAAGTTGATTGGGAAGCAGTTGATGATTTGATCATGGGTTGCGCCAATCAGGCAGGCGAAGACAATCGGAATGTGGCACGTATGGCAGGGTTGCTTGCCGGCTTACCGGAAGCTGTGACGGGTGCCACGATCAATCGCCTGTGCGGCTCCGGTATGGATGCTGTGCTCACGGCATCGCGCATGATTAAAGCAGGGGAAGCAGAGATCGTTCTTTCTGGAGGCGTGGAAAGCATGTCTCGCGCGCCCTTCGTGATGCCGAAAGCTGAGGCGGCTTTTTCGCGATCTAACGCAATCTACGACACGACCATCGGATGGCGCTTTGTGAACCCCGTTATGAAAGCCCAATACGGGATCGATTCCATGCCTGAGACAGCGGAAAATGTGGCGGAAGACTTCGATGTGACGCGGGAAGATCAAGATTCGTTTGCGTTGCGCTCACAGGAAAAAGCTGCAGCGGCTCAGTCAAACGGACGCTTGGCTGAGGAAATTACACCTGTCACTATTCCACAACGGAAGGGCGAAGATGTCACTGTCCAAACTGATGAACACCCACGTCTCACGAGCCTGGAAAAGCTCGCCAGTTTGAAAGCGCCGTTTCGTGATGGGGGCACGGTCACAGCAGGAAATGCATCGGGTGTGAATGATGGCGCGGCAGCTTTGATCATCGCCAGCGAAGCCGCCGCAGTGAAACATGGACTTACTCCGATTGCACGTATCATGGGCGGCGCCACTGCTGGTGTTCCTCCGCGCATTATGGGGATTGGTCCGGCACCTGCTTCGAAAAAACTTCTGGAACGCTTGAAGCTTGAAGTGTCTGATTTGCAGGTAATCGAGCTAAACGAAGCGTTCGCAAGTCAGGGCCTCGCTACGCTCCGTGAGTTGGGAATTGCTGACGATGATGATCGAGTTAACCCCAATGGCGGCGCGATTGCACTTGGTCATCCTTTGGGCATGTCAGGAGCAAGAATAACAGGAAGTGCTGCGCTGGAACTTCAGCACACAGGTGGAAAATATGCCCTTTCTACCATGTGCATTGGCGTCGGACAGGGCATCGCCGTCGCCCTTGAGAGTGTCTAAACTGCTTTACATTTTTGCGCTGGCAGGCTTGGCAAACGGATTTTGATTGATATAGTTTTCGCAGGGAGCCTGCAAAATGCGAGACGAGTCAACGGTTAAGGAACGCCGAAAAGATATTCATAACTCCGATATCCCACTTGTTTGCCAAGCGTGTGAAGCGCGTCACGGTGGTGTGTGTGGAGCACTTAACCCTGATCAACTGCTTGAATTGAGCAAACACACTCAACGCACTGCCCACTCACAAGACATGGAACTATCTGGTGCTGATCAGGACCAGGAAATGTATTCAAACATCATGGGCGGGGTGGTTAAATTGACCAAGCTCATGTCCGATGGGCGGCAGCAGATTGTGGGCCTGCAATTCGCACCGGATTTTCTGGGTCGCCCCTATTCCAACAGCAATGGAACGGTCGCAGAGGCAGCAACCAATGTGCGTCTTTGTTCGTTTCCAAAAGCGGTTCTTGAGCGCTTCATGAAAGAAACGCCTGAAATGGAGCAGCGGCTTCACGAACAACACATGCGGGAACTGGATGAAGCGCGGGAATGGATGCTCACACTCGGGCGCAAGACCGCAATAGAAAAGGTCGCAAGTTTTCTTGTGTTGATCGCGAAAAATATTGACCCGGAACGCAGCGATACAAATCGTACCATCGAGGTCGATCTGCCACTCAAACGCGCCGATATTGCGGATTTTCTTGGTCTCACCATTGAGACGGTCAGCCGTCAGCTTACCAATCTTCGCAAAAAAGGCGTGATCAACATCAATGATCGCAAGTCAGTGGAAATCACCGATTTGAACCGTCTCAGGGATCTTGCTGAAAACGCCTGAGGTGAGATCACGGTAGGTAATTGGTCAGCGAAGGCAAACCGTTATTGTTTAACCGCTTCATTCGCGATCGGTAGAAGATGTTCTGTCTCAAATGCAATGTGCCGCCGCATGCCTTCAAAAAAGCCGCGCAGCATATAAGACATTTTTTCCACATTGGTGTCTTCAGGCGCGGAGACCATCTGCCGTAGGGAAAGGCTTATGTCTTCCGCCGAACTCTCATCTTCCCAGTGTTCGAATTTTAGCCTTTCGAGGCTTTGCGCAATTTCGATCTGATCTTCTTCTTGCTTAGCCAGCAGAGGGAAAAGAGTCTTCTCTTCAAACTCGTGGGCCGCTTTAACAACCGGGTAAATTTGCCATGAGATTGAAAGACACTCTTGTTTGTCAACCTCGTGCGGGAGGCTGTCGGCAAGGCCTTCGAGGCGTTCGCACAACTTCAACTGGCGTTGGTGATGTTCCAGAAGTTCGCCAAGGATAGCGTCGTCTTCCAAAGCTTCGGTAGGCTGAACAGTCCCTGTCATTGAGTTCTCCAAAACTCGAATTTTGAGTACGCAGGCTGCGTCATCTTTTCCCAACTCTAATTGTCATTTCAGGCAAACTCCTTGATCTGAGTCAAAGCAAAATTGCCTTTCCCGTGAGATTTCGTAAGGCGTCGGCAAGGCTGTCGGCTTGACTATAGAAACCCGTTGGGGAGCAATCATGAGGAATATTGGGGAAGTTTTGCTGGTTGGTATCGCAGCTTTTTTAGCGCTACTGGCAGCTGCATTTTCAAAAGATAACCTGTTCCAAGCCCATATGGGAATTCTGTGTTTCATCCTGGTAGGCAGCACTGTCATCCTTTTGAGACGCGTTGAATTCGCCAATGCAGATGGAACTTTCACGGAAAAAGACACATCCGGTTATATGGATGATGTGATCCGCTACGGCGCAATCGCTACGCTGTTTTGGGGCATTGTCGGTTTTCTGGTTGGTGTGGTCATCGCCGCGCAACTGGCTTGGCCGCAATTGAACCTTGAGCCGTATCTGAACTTCGGTCGACTTCGTCCTCTTCATACCTCAGCTGTGATTTTTGCCTTCGGTGGTAACGCACTTCTATGTACCAGTTTCTATGTGGTCCAGCGCACCTGCCGCGCCCGGCTGTTCGGTGGAAACCTCTCCTGGTTTGTGTTCTGGGGCTATCAGCTTTTCATCGTCATGGCTGCAACCGGCTATTTGCTCGGCATTACCCAATCCAAAGAATATGCTGAACCCGAATGGTACGTGGACATCTGGCTAACACTGGTCTGGGTCGCGTATCTTGTGGTCTTCATGGGAACGCTCATGAAGCGTAAAGAGCCACATATCTATGTGGCAAACTGGTTCTTCCTGTCATTCATTGTAACCGTTGCGATGTTGCATCTGGTAAACAATGCAGCAGTGCCGGTATCCTTCCTTGGCACGAAAAGCTATGTGGCTTTCGCAGGTGTCCAGGACGCGCTCACCCAGTGGTGGTATGGCCACAATGCCGTGGGCTTCTTCCTGACTGCAGGCTTCCTCGGCATGATGTACTATTTCGTGCCGAAACAGGCTGGACGTCCGGTATATTCCTATCGCCTTTCGATCATTCACTTCTGGGCTTTGATTTTCCTCTATATCTGGGCCGGACCTCACCACCTTCACTATACGGCTCTGCCTGACTGGGCACAGACGCTCGGGATGGTTTTCTCCATCATGCTCTGGATGCCTTCTTGGGGTGGTATGATCAACGGTTTGATGACACTCCAAGGAGCCTGGGACAAGTTGCGTACGGACCCGGTCTTGCGGATGTTTGTGATCAGTCTCGCTTTCTACGGTATGTCCACATTTGAAGGGCCGATGATGTCCATCAAATCTGTGAACTCACTGTCACACTACACAGACTGGACCATTGGCCATGTGCATTCCGGCGCGCTGGGCTGGAACGGAATGATCGTCTTTGCATGTCTCTATTATCTTTTCCCGAAATTGTGGGGCCGTAAAGAGCTGTATTCCCTCAGGCTGGTCAACTGGCACTTGTGGCTCGCAACCCTTGGCATCGTGGTTTACGCCGCGGTCATGTGGGTCGCCGGTATCACGCAAGGCCTGATGTGGCGCGAGTATGATGATCAGGGCTTCCTCGTGAACTCTTTCATCGAGACTGTCTCAGCCATTCATCCTGAATATGTGATGCGTACTTTCGGAGGTCTTCTCTACCTCTCAGGTGCATTGATCATGGCCTACAATATCTGGCGCACTATCCGGGGCGATGTCCCGGCGGTGGCCAGTTCCAAAAACCCCAACGCAGTTCCTGCTGAATAAGGAGAACCGTGATGTCAATTCTTAAAAAACACGGTGTGATTGAACGCAACCTGTCATTGCTGTTTGTGTTCTCTCTCATAGCGGTCCTTATTGGTGGGATCGTGGAAATTGCACCCCTGTTCTATCTCAAGAACACCATTGAGAAGATTGAAGGGATGCGTCCATACACGCCGCTGGAGTTGGCGGGCCGCGATGTTTACATCCGGGAAGGGTGTTACGTCTGTCACAGTCAGATGATCCGTCCTTTCCGCGATGAAGTGGAGCGCTATGGCCATTATTCTCTCGCTGCGGAAAGCATGTATGACCATCCTTTCCAGTGGGGTTCAAAGCGTACCGGACCTGATCTCGCTCGCGTGGGTGGCCGCTATTCTGATGAATGGCACGTCCAGCATTTGATAGATCCGCGCAGCGTTGTGCCGGAATCGATCATGCCAAAATACGGCTTTCTTGCCACCACGCCGCTCAATGTGGACAGCATTGAGGGGCACCTCAAAGCCAACAGCATGGTCGGTGTTCCGTATACGCAAGACATGATCACCAACGCGGTCGCTGATCTGCGCGCTCAAGCCGATCCGGAAGCTGATACTGACGGACTGGAAGAACGCTACCAGAAAATCCGCATTCGTGACTTTGATGGGAACCCGCAAGCGCTCACCGAGATGGATGCCCTGGTTGCATATCTGCAGATGCTTGGAACGCTTGTCGATCTGGAAGCTTACAAACAAAACGAAAATTTGAGGTAACGAGATGGATTATTCAACGTTTCGCGAAATCGCCGATAGCTGGGGACTTCTGTATCTCTTCGCGATGTTTATTGGCGCGATCCTTTTCACCTTCCGTCCGGGCTCAAAGAAAATCTCCGAGGAGATAGCCCAAATTCCTTTTAAGGAGGATGCCGAAAATGGCTAACAACGAAATTGACGAAACCAGTGGCATCGAAACAACTGGCCATGAATGGGACGGTATTAAAGAACTGAACAACCCGCTGCCGCGCTGGTGGTTGTGGACCTTCTACGCGACGATCGTGTTCGCCGTCGGATATATGGTCTACTACCCGGCCATTCCGCTGATTGAAGGTTCGACAGTGGGCATTTCCGGTCAGACGAACAGACTTGCCCTGCGTCAAGAAATTGCTGCGGCAAATGAAGCCCAGGCCTCTCGTTTGCAACAGATCGCATCCAATGATCTGGAAGCAATCCGAAGCAATGCAGACCTTAGCCGTTTCGCAGTGGCTGGCGGACAATCTGCCTATAAGGTATACTGCTCCCAGTGTCATGGTTCGGGCGCTCAAGGCGGGATCGGATATCCAAACCTCAACGACGATGACTGGATTTGGGGTGGTGATCTGGAATCGATCTATCTGACCATCAAACACGGTGTTCGTAACGATGAAGACGATGATGCGCGCGACTCTCTGATGCCCTCCTTTGGTGCAGATGAATTGCTCGAGCGTGAGGAAATCGATCAGGGCACCCAGTATGTCTTGAGTGTGTCGGGCCAAAACCATGATGGCGAAATGGCATCATTGGGTGCGGAAATCTTCTCGGATAATTGCGCAGCCTGTCACGGCGAGAATGCCGCCGGTGACCGAGAAATCGGTGCTCCTAATCTGGCTGATGCGATTGCTCTTTACGGAAATTCCGAAGAGGAAATCAAAGCCCAGATTATCCAGCCGCAACACGGTGTGATGCCACCATGGCAGGGTCGTCTCTCCGACGAGACCATCAAACAGTTGACTGTCTACGTGCACAGCCTTGGTGGCGGCGAGCGAGCTGCGGCGGAGTAAGCCATGAACGTGGTGGACACAACACTCAATGGAAAACAACTCGACGTCGAGCGCATCGACGTCGAGGCTGTGAATTCCAAGGAGAACCGTGACCTCTACGAAGCTCGCAAGAAAATTCACCCCAAACGGGTTTCGGGCGCGTTCCGCCGTTTCAAATGGTGGGTCATGTTGGTGACCCTGGGGATCTACTACATCACGCCCTGGATACGGTGGGAGCGTGGAGAAGGTCTCCCAAACCAGGCCGTATTGCTTGATCTTGCAAACCGCCGCTTCTACTTTTTCTTTATCGAAATTTGGCCGCACGAGTTTTTCTATGTGGCTGGCATGTTGGTCATGGCTGGGATTGGCCTGTTTCTGGTCACTTCAGTCCTTGGACGTGCCTGGTGTGGTTACACATGCCCACAAACCGTATGGGTTGACCTGTTCCTCGTGGTCGAGCGCTTCTTTGAAGGTGATCGCAACGCGCGGATCAAACTGGATGCAGCGCCGCTGGATGCGCAGAAAGTCTTCAAACGGGTTAGCAAACACACGGTGTGGCTGCTTATTGCAGTGGCAACGGGTGGCGCATGGATTTTCTACTTCGCCGACGCGCCCACGCTGCTTGTTGATTTGTTCACGGGCCAAGCCCATTACACAGCCTATGCAACGGTCGGGATTCTGACGGCCACGACTTACATATTCGGCGGGCTGATGCGCGAACAGGTCTGCACGTACATGTGCCCGTGGCCGCGCGTGCAAGCGGCCATGCTCGATGAGCATTCACTGACGGTCACTTATAATGACTGGCGCGGTGAACCCCGTACGCGGAACGCCAAGAAGCTGCGTAAAGCTGGTGAGCCCGTGGGTGATTGCGTGGATTGTAACGCCTGTGTCGCTGTATGTCCCATGGGGATCGATATTCGCGATGGGCAGCAAATGGAATGCATCACCTGCGCGCTGTGCATCGATGCTTGCGATGGCGTGATGGAGAAAATTGGCCTTGAAAAAGGTCTGATCTCCTACGCAACACTCAATGATTATGATGCCAATATGGCCCTCGCCGGTGCGGGTAAAAATGTTCATAACCCGCAAATCATTCCTGCGAACATCCGCGATGCGTCCGGCAAACTATCGGAAAAAATCGCGGACTTCTCATGGCGTGAGTTTTTCCGTGTCCGTACCCTGATTTATACGGCCATTTATTGCGCCATTGGTATCGCAATCGTCGTGACACTGCTGAACCGGGACCGGCTTGATGTGAACGTTCTCGCCGATCGCAACCCTCAATTTGTGGTCCTGAGCGATGGGTCAATCCGAAATGGATACGAGCTCAAAATTCTGAATATGACTGGTGAGCCGAAACAATTCCTTATCACTGTAAGTGGCCTGTTGGACCCTGATATCACCGAGGCGGGAGTAACCTCAGGCCAGCAGAAATGGGTCGTCACGGATGTGGAAGCTGACAAAGTAAAAGCAGTGAAGCTCTTTGTAAGGATGCCGCGTTATCGGCTCCGCAACGAGACGACGACCTTTACATTTGATGTCTCTCATATGGGTGGCATTGATCGCAAAACCGTTGAAGCAAGATTTGAAGCACCGAAGGAGATGGGGCCATGAAGCAAGCATCCGAAAACCATTCCAATTTTCAATTCACTGGCAAACACATGATGATGATCATGGTGGCGTTTTTCGGCGTGATTGTAGCAGTGAACTTCAATATGGCGCGACTGGCTTCATCCACATGGACAGGTCTGGTGGTTGAGAACTCTTATGTGGCGAGCCAGCACTTCAATGATGAGTTGATGCAAGCCCGGGCGCAACGAGAAACGGGTCTCCACTCAGGCCTCTCGTATAAGAGTGGTGTTTTGACATTCACCCTGAAAAATCAGGATGGCGTGTCACTCCAGGCAACCGATCTGGTGGCCGAAATTGGTCGTCCGGCGTTTGAGCAAGCTGATACGCTTATTCCGTTTTCAAAGGGAAGCGATGGTGACTATGTCCTCGGTCTGACACTCGAGCCAGGGGTTTGGGCAATAAAAATCACCGGCACCACAGATGGATTTCAATACCGACGTGATGCCCGGGTATTCGTCACAAACAATGGCATCGGGAGGCTCGAATGAGTTGCTGTGCTGCAACCACGGGAAATCCGCTTATTGTGGAGGAAGCAAACGCAAACCTTGCAAGGTTTGAAGATCAACGCATTGTTTCGCTCTCCACCAAGCTGACTGATGGTCGTTTCAAAACCGATTTTATCGTGCCGGCCATGCATTGTGCAGCTTGCATCGGCTCCATTGAACGCGGTCTTGCGAAGTTGAAAAACGTCGATCAGGTTCGTGCGAACCTCTCCTTAAAAACCGTTTCTGTCATTTGGGATCACAGCAAAGGAAGCGCGTCGGACATTGCAAAAAGTTTGGATAAGCTTGGTTTCGAAAACCATGTGTCGGACAATCTTGCAGCCGAGGCAAAAGGGGAGAGTGAAGAGAAGTCCCTGCTTCTTGCTCTTGCAGTCGCTGGTTTCTCTGCAGCCAACATCATGTTGCTATCCGTTTCAGTGTGGTCCGGAGCCGATGCAGAAACGGCAGAACTCTTCCATTTGATTTCAGGCCTCATTGCCATTCCGGCAGTGATGTTCTCCGGACGTCCCTTCTTTGCTTCCGCATTGAAAGCGCTTTCCGCGAGACGGTTGAATATGGATGTTCCCATTTCATTGGCTGTCATGTTGGCGCTTTTGATGAGCGTTTATGAGAGCCTTACGGGCGGCGAGGAATCCTATTTTGATGCCAGCGTCACACTTCTTTTCTTCCTTTTGATCGGCCGTTACCTTGATCAATTGATGCGCTCCAAGGCGCGTGGAGCGGTTGAACGCCTCCACTCGCTTTCCGTACGCGACGGCATATTGGTGGGCCCCGATGGTGACATTAGCCATCTCGATGTGAACCAGATCAAGCCCGGTATGGTTTTGCGCGTTTTTCCCGGTGAGCGGTTCCCTGTAAACGGAACAGTTCTTGTTGGTGAGAGCGATCTTGACCGTTCCCATGTGACGGGTGAAAGCCGTCTTTCACATACAAAACCTGGCGATGTGGTCGAAGCCGGTACCCTTAACCTCTCTGGCCCGCTTGACTTTGAAGCCATGGCCACAGCCGAGAACTCCTTTTTGGGCGAAATGCGCAAAATGATGGAAGTAGCAGAGCAGGGCCGTGGCTCGTATGTAAGGATAGCTGATCGTATGGCGCAGATTTATGCGCCTGCTGTGCATCTCATTGCCCTTGTGACCTTTATTGGTTGGATGATTGTTACTGGCGGTGACTGGCACAGTTCCATTTACACAGCCATCGCTGTCTTGATTATCACCTGCCCGTGCGCGCTTGGCCTTGCAGTGCCTGTGGCCCATGTGATCGGTGCCAACAGGCTAATGCAAAATGGCGTACTCATGCGGGATGGTACCGCGCTTGAACGCCTCGCTGCGATTGATACGGTTGTGTTTGACAAGACCGGAACGCTCACCACCGATCGTCCTGTGATTAGCTCGCTTGATGAATATGATGGACAAACGGCATGCATCCTCAAAGCGCTGGCGACAAAGTCCAGCCACCCCTATGCAAAGGCGATTGACCATTTTCACGATGTGGCAAGCAGTAAGGCTGTGTCGGATCAGACCGAAATTGCCGGGCACGGGATTGAAGCTCGATTGGGTGACCACATTGTGCGTCTTGGAAAACCCGAATGGGTCTGTGAAATCACAGATGTGGATATTGAACATTTGGAAGCCGGTTCCGTTGTCTTCGCAATCGAAGGTGGCGTGGTCGCTCGCTTTTTGATGCAAGACAGTTTGCGCCAGGACGCGAAGTCTACAGTTAAGTCGCTGGCGGCCAGGAAGTTTGACCTGGAAATTCTGTCAGGCGACCAACTGGCAAAAGTGGAGCAAGTGGCTGATCAATTGGCTATTCCCGATTACCGTGGCCGCATGACACCGGCCGACAAGATTGATCGCATCAGCGCGATCCGGGAAGCGGGGCAAACTCCGTTGATGGTTGGCGATGGTATCAATGATGCCCCGGCGCTGGTTGCGGGCTATGTGTCTATGGTTCCAGCATCCGCTTCAGATGTGGGGCGGCATGCGGCTGACTTTGTCTTTGTTCGGCCATCCTTGTCCGCCGTGCCACTGGCAATTGATGTGGCCCGCACCACGGGAAGGATCGTTCGTCAGAACTTTGGCATCGCGATTGCTTACAATTGTATAGCGGTGCCCTTGGCTGTGGCCGGATACGTTACGCCGTTGATTGCGGCGCTCGCCATGTCTCTCTCGTCTATCGTGGTGGTGGCAAACAGTTTCAGGATTTCATTTGCCCGTGCCGGGCTCACCCGTCCGAAGACGTCTTCAAATGAAGAGACCGTGCTCGAAACCTTGGAGTTACAATCATGAGCCATTTACTTGTCTTGATCCCGATTGCTTTGGGGCTTGGCCTTTTAGGTTTGTTTGCTTTTGTATGGAGTTTACAGACCGGCCAATATGATGATCTCGATGGTGCCGCTGAACGCATTTTTGAACATGAAAAATCACCGATTGATTGATCTGCCGCAAGAAGCGCCGGTCCATTCTGGCGTATCCTTTGTTGGTGGCAACCCAAAGTTTGGAGATTGAAATGTATAATAAAATTCTTGTTCCTGTTGATATGGCCCACACCGAAAAAGCCCACGACATGCTGAAGGCAGCGGAAAAACTTTCAGGCGATGACGGGCAAATCGTCATGGTCAATATTGTTCTATCCGTTCCGGCAGTGGCTGAGCTGGCTGTGCCGCAAGAATTCTTCCAGGCTGCAGAAAAAGAAGCGCATCAGACGCTTGAGAAGCTAGCGGCCGATTCTCCAATGAAAACGACCTATGAGGTCCGTGTGGGGCAGCCCGCGAGCGAAATCCTCACCGTGGCTGAGGAGCAAGACGTGGATCTTGTAATTGTCGGTTCACATCGACCAGGACTGCAGGACTACCTGCTCGGCTCAACAGCTGCCCGGGTTGTACGTCATGCTCAATGTCCGGTATTAGTTATGCGGTGAGGCAAGTTTCAGGAGGGGAATTTGGCAACAGCATCGACGAATCAATCCACGCCGACAATCAAAAGGGCGGAATTCGCTGATTTGAAGTTTGCCCTGTTGATGGGCCTTCGAGACTTTGGCAAAGCGCCAAAATTTGGTTTGTTCTTCGGCGCATTTTTTGCCCTTGGCGGTCTCGCCCTCATTTATGGCACTTTTTTCATGGAAGTGCTTTGGCTTGCGTACCCCCTAATCGTTGGTTTTTCCCTGATCGGCCCTTTTGTGGCGACGGGCCTTTATGAAGTGAGTAGACGTCTCGAGAAAAACGAACCCATGTCATGGGGCGATATCCTCGGCGTCATGTGGAAGCAACAGCACCGTGAACTGGGATGGATGGCGTTTGTCACGCTTTTCATATTCTGGATATGGGTCTATCAAATCCGGACGTTGGTGGCAGTGTTTTTCGGCTTTTCAGGCTTCGCATCTTTCGATGGATTTTTGACACAAGTATTCACCACGCAAACTGGTTGGACATTTCTCGCCACAGGGCATTTGGTTGGTGCCATTATTTCACTGGCTCTCTTTGCGCTGACGGTAATTTCCTGCCCGCTGCTATTGGACCGCGATGTGGATTTCGTAACGGCCATGCTGACCAGCATCCGGACCGTATTTACCTCACCAATCGTGATGGTTGGATGGGGCGCCTTCGTGGTAATTTCAGTCCTTATCTCAGCGATACCCGCCTTTGCCGGGTTGCTCTTCGTGCTTCCGATTTTAGGACACGCAACCTGGCACCTTTACCGGCGTTTGATTGTTTGGGGCTAGGCTGGGTAACCATCCCGATTTCTATCATTTGCCAGTTTCTCAAAAACTCAAACCAATCGGTTTGATCTTGATCAACGACACGTGATGCTGACTACCGGATGGTGGCGGGAAATGTCGGCTTTTTTCCGGCGATATAGGTTTCGGAGAGTATGATGGACGACAAATTCAGAACTTATGCAACGCGTTCTGTGCCCAGATATACCAGTTATCCCACAGCGCCTCATTTCAGCGACAAAGTGGGGCCGGATGATTATGCGTCTTGGTTGAAAGCGCTTGATCCTACCCAGCCGATCTCACTTTATTTGCACGTTCCGTTTTGCCGCCAGATCTGCTGGTATTGCGGCTGCAACATGAAGCTTGCCAGCCGGGAAAAGCCAATCCTCGATTATGCGGCAACCTTAATGGAAGAAATTCGACTGGTCGCGGCCGCATTGCGGGAACGAATGTCATGTTCGCATTTGCATTGGGGAGGCGGTACGCCCACCGCACTTTCACCCGGCGCACTTACCAGCGCCATGGAAACGATTTTTGAAAGTTTCGATTTCTCACCAGGGGCTGAGCTTGCCATCGAAAGCGATCCACGGACGCTGAGCCTCGGCATGATTGAGGCAATTGGAAAGCTGGGTTTCACGAGAGCAAGCTTTGGAGTTCAGGAGTTTGACCCTAAAGTTCAGGCCGCAATAAACCGGATACAACCAACTGAAATGGTACGTGCCTCAGTTGAGGGATTGCGCGCCGTTGGTGTGTCTGGGATCAATTTTGACCTCATTTACGGGCTACCGCACCAGACCGAAGCAACCCTTTCGAAAACGATTGATCTCTGCGCAGACATGCGTCCGGACCGGATTTCGTTGTTTGGATATGCCCATGTGCCATGGGTTGCAAAAAAGCAGCGCATGATCGACGAGGCTGCTTTGCCGGGCGCGACTGAGCGCGTTGCACAGGCACAAATGGCGGCGGAAGCGATAACCCGCGCAGGCTATGTGCCCATCGGACTGGACCACTTTGCCCTGCCTGATGATACCTTGGCGTTGGCCGCTCAAAGAGATGAATTGAGACGCAACTTTCAAGGGTATACCACAGATAATGCAGCAGCACTTATTGGGCTTGGGGCCACGTCAATTGGTAAAACACCCCGTGGATACGTGCAAAATATTTCCGAAACTGGAGCGTGGTCTAACGCTGTCCAATCTGGAACGTTTCCGATTGCCAAAGGCATTGCCTTGAGCGCGGATGACAAGCTGCGTGGTGACGTGATTGAAGCGCTCATGTGCCATGGTAGGGTGAATTTATCTGACGTCAGCGCTGCACATAACGTTTCGGAAACGTGGTTTCATGACTTGGAAGACGACCTTGGTCAAATGGCATTGGATGGCTTGATTTCGCGTTCGGAGACCACGATTACAGTTAATCCCGAGGCCATGGCTTTAGTCCGTGTTGTGGCGTCTGTCTTTGATGCTTATTTCGCCAATCAATCGGCAAAGCACTCTGTGGCGGTTTAGTAGTATTTGTGACCGCGAAGCTTGGTGGCTTATCAATCTAAGCATCCGATGTCCCGATCATTTAAAATTTAATGCCATGATGCGGCGCAGTGAACGAAGCGATTCTGGCACACCGCGAATTTTTTCGGCGCGCTCGAACAGTTCGCGTGCTTTGCTTTTGTTTCCATTGGACCAATAGGTGTCCACAAGATGAAGCATGGCTCGTAAGGTTTCCTCCTTGCTTCCGGCTTCTTGTGCCAGTTCCAGCGATGCTTCAAAACTGGCAGCCGCTGCCTGCCGATTCTTGTTCCGCTCTTCAACTATGCTCCGCTCGCCTAGGAGCTTGGCTGCTCTTGCTTTATCATTGCGAGCGAGCGCTTCCTGCAAAAGTGCTTCGATTAGCGAATGTGCGGCCTCAAGATCGTCAGCTTCGCGCTTGGCCACTGCCCAGATAACGGGATCTTCCTCCGGCGTTAAATCAAAAGGCAGCCCTCTAGTGATTGCCTCCGCAATTGCTCGTTCCGTTTCCGGGTGAAATGGATCAATCATGTTCAGTTCGAGCAATGTGGCGAGTTGATCGCGCACGTCGCCGATTTCTGCAAATATCTCTGCTGCTTTCAAAAAGAGGGGAAGGGCTGCATTCGGGTCATCTTCGCAGTGCAACGCTAGATACCCGAGATCATCATAGACCTCGCCCGCTTGGCGGAGATGGGAGTGTCCTTCAAAATATTCAAGCGCTACTGCGTATTGTTGCTTGGCGCGCTCCAAAGTTGCAGCAGTTTTCGCTTCGGCATAAATTTCTCCGCTCACAACCTTTTCGAGAAGCGTATGGGCTTCTGTGAAAGCAGTCGCTGCTTCGTCAAAATGGGTGAGTTTGGCCATTTGGTTCCCCGAATTGCTTTATGGTTTGGGTGCTTGCTATCCCTCTTTCAGCAATAGCAGTAGTTCTTCAGTTCGTTTACGCGTCATACTGGCTTTGCATGAAAATAGAATGAGTGGTGCGAGTGAGCCGCCGGCATATTTCATTGCTTCGGTTTCGCAATGGCCATCCCGGTAATTGATCCACGCCCGCTGCGCCTTCAAGAGGTTTTCTTCCGCAATTGCCAGTTCGGGTCGCCATTCGCGGGTTTGTTCATCAGTCTCTTTCGCCCATGCTCTGATACTTGGCCACGCATCATTCAACGCTTTGTCTGCCACTTGCCAGTCTTCGTGAGCACAAAAATTCATGCCTTGCTGAGGGAGAGTGTCTGCATCATCGCAATTCCAGGGTTTGTCTTCGGCGAATAAAGCCTGGGGTGTGGCTGCGTAGAAAAACAAAGCCAACAGACCTGCATAAAGCACAAGCCAAATACGCTTTGCGCAGTTCCTCCAGGTATCTCGATTGAATTTTTCGGTCACAAAAATCTCCCTTGGCGAAATACATCTCTTTGAATCAAAAACGAGTGTAGGGTGATGGTTGCGCAAAAGGATAGCCTTTTTGGGGTGAAACTTTCGGTCATCAAGCGCGTTGAGAAAATCGAGCATTGGCTCTCCTATTGCATTCGAACACTGTAAAAACGAAAGTAATACGCAGTTCTCCTACTGCTCTGAATGTTAATCTTTCAAAAATCATCATATTTTCAATAAGATAGAGTGATGCCTCACTATTTTTGATTTTTCGTTTTATATGATATGTGATGAAAAAGGAAAATCACGGAGGGCATGTGAGTATGTTTCTCACCCAGCGCCAGAACAAAATCATCGAGTTGGTGAAGCGGAAAGGCCAGGTGACGGTGGAGGAACTTGTTGCCGACTGCGATGTCACTCCTCAAACAATTCGCACAGATCTGAAAGAGTTGCATAAAGCGCGCAAGCTGGTTCGTTATCATGGCGGGGCACGCCTGATTGATGGCAGGGAAAACGTGGAATACGAAGCCCGTCGCCAGATAGCGGCGCCGCAAAAGGTGATGATTGGCGAAGCGGCGGCGAAAATGATCCCAGACAATGCCTCTTTGTTTATCAACATCGGCACCACAACCGAGGCTTTCAGCGATGCATTGGTCGATCATAAAGGATTGATGGTAATCACCAATAATATCAACGTTGCCAGTAGGTTACGGCTTGGATTGGAAAACGAAGTGATCATCACCGGCGGTGTGGTAAGGGCATCAGACGGTGGTATTGTGGGCGAGGCGGCTGTGGATTTCATCAAGAATTTTAAAGTCGATTACGCAATCATCGGGTCATCTGCAATTGATTCCGACGGATCTCTGCTTGATTTTGATTTTCGCGAAGTGAAAGTTGCGCAAGCGATTATCGAGAACGCCCGCCACGTAATTCTCGTTGCCGATTCCACCAAACTCGAACGGAGCGCACCTGTTCGTATCGGGCATATTTCGCAGGTAAATACATTCGTCACAGACATTGTCCGAGACGCCACCTTGCGCAAAGCGTGTGTGGATGGGGAAGTTGAGGTGATTGAGGTGGAAGCAGACTCCACCTTGTGAATAAGCGTAAAATTTTCGTTTGACACGCGTTTAGTTTTCATATGTCTTTATATGAGTGACAGCAGGCCTAGCAGTTTGCTTTGGAGGAAACAGTGTCAGACGTGACAGACATTTTCGTCATCGGCGGAGGTATAAACGGTTGCGGCATCGCACGAGATGCGGTCGGCCGTGGATATTCCGTTCGGCTTGCGGAGATGAATGATCTCGCCAGCGGTACGTCCTCTTGGTCGTCCAAGCTGGTCCATGGCGGGTTTCGCTATCTCGAACACTACGAATTCCGATTGGTGCGCGAAGCGTTGAGCGAGCGTGAGGTATTGTTGCGGTCAGCGCCACACATCATTTGGCCAATGCGTTTTGTGCTTCCGCACCACAAAGCGATGCGTCCCGCATGGCTCCTACGGCTGGGCTTGTTCCTCTACGATAATATGGGCAAGCGCAAACTGCTGCCTGGAACCAAACAGGTTAATCTTAAAACAAACGTGGTCGGTGACCCCTTAAAGCCAATGTTCAGCAAGGGCTTTGAATATTCCGACTGCTGGGTGAATGATGCGCGTCTTGTAGTGCTGAATGCAAAAGATGCTGAAGATCGCGGAGCGGTCATAGAGACAAGAACTCAAGTTATCTCAGCGCGGCGCGAAGACGGACTATGGTCAATTACAACCAGAAATACGAGAACAGGTGAAACCGAGACGCATCAGGCAAGGCTAATTGTGAATGCGGCCGGTCCTTGGGTGGATAAGGTCCTCGGAGAAGCTTTCGGAAGCAATCGCGCAAAGAATGTTCGATTGGTGCAGGGCAGCCATATTGTCGTGCCAAAGCTTCACGGACATGACCGCGCCTACATTTTCCAAAATGCAGATGAGCGCATCATTTTCGCATTGCCATACGAGCAGGATTACACCCTGATCGGGACGACCGATCAGGATTATGAGGGTGATCCCGCTGATGTCAAAATAACCGAAAATGAAGTTTCATATTTGTGTTCGGCTGCGAGCGAATATTTCAAAAAGCCTATTGAAGCTTCGGATATCGTTTGGACTTATTCCGGTGTCCGACCATTATATGATGACGGTGCAACGGCCGCACAGGAAGCCACCCGTGACTATGTATTGCGCATGGACGGCAAAAACGGTGATGCGCCGGTGGTGAATATCTTCGGGGGCAAGATCACCACATACCGTAAACTAGCCGAAGCCATGCTTGAGGAAATCGAGGGTCTGCTTGGCGCGCGAAAGCCCGCATGGACCGCATCTTCCACGCTTCCCGGTGGCGACTTTGAGGTGCCCGAGTTTGATCAGCAGGTGGGTAAGCTTAAATCGGATTTTCCGTTTCTGGATTTGCAAACCGCTTACAGATTTGTCCGCTCCTACGGCACTAAAGCGTGGAAAATGTTGCAGGGGGCGTCAAAGTCAGAGCATATGGGGCAATCGTTCGGTGGACTTTTGAGCGAGCGCGAAGTTTCGTACCTGATGCGAGAAGAGTGGGCAGAAACTGCTGACGATGTGCTTTGGCGCCGGACAAAACTCGGTATTCGGATTGATGAAAAAGATGCGGCAGCACTGGATGCTTGGATGCGGAACGAAGGTATTTCCGCCACACAGGCAGCAGAGTAGGGGGCCGATGTGTTAGAACTAAAGCAAGTTCACAAAACAGTTGGCAATGTAGATCACATCAAAGATGTGTCCATGCAGCTTGCAAGAGGCTCCCTCAACGTTCTTTTGGGTCCCACCTTGTCTGGAAAAACCTCTCTTATGCGGCTCATGGCTGGTCTCGATAAGCCCACATCCGGCGATATCCTGATGAATGGCGAGAGCGTTTTGAAAGTCCCGGTACAGAAGCGCAACGTCGCGATGGTCTATCAGCAGTTCATCAATTATCCCGCGTTCACGGTTTATGAGAATATCGCATCACCGTTGCGTGTCGCAGGCGTAGACAAAGCCACAATCGACAAAAAAGTGCAGGGTGCTGCCGAACTGATGAAACTGACGCCCTACCTGGATCGGACGGTCTTGAACCTGTCCGGCGGCCAACAACAACGCACCGCGCTGGCGCGAGCACTGGTTAAAGATGCCGAGCTTGTATTGCTCGATGAACCGTTGGCAAATCTTGACTACAAATTGCGCGAAGAACTGCGGATTGAATTGCCGCGTATCTTTGCAGAGACTGGCGCGATATTTGTATATGCCACGACAGAGCCTCAGGAAGCGCTGTTGCTTGGCGGCGATACAGCCACACTTCACGAAGGCGAAGTTACCCAGTTCGGAAAAACTATCGACGTTTACAACAAACCGTCCAACCTCGTTACCGCGCAGACTTTTTCTGACCCACCGATGAACATCATTTCAATGCAGAAGCGAGGGACTTCTTTTGTCTTTTCCCAAGGCGATTTGAAATGCCCCAAGGAACTAAACAGTCTTTCCGATGGTACTTACAACGTTGGCATTCACCCTCACCATTTGATGCTTTCAAAGCCAAAGGGAAATGCCGGGAAAATCATGGCTCCGGTCTCCACCACAGAGATTGCCGGCTCAGAGACATTCGTGCATGTGGGAGATGATGATCTTAAACTGGTGATACTTACCCATGGTGTGCATGAAGTCGGCATTGGTGAGCAAATCCCTGTATACATGGACCCCTCAAAGTTCTTCATTTTTGATCATGATAATTCGCTTGTGGCAGCACCTGGATTGGAGGCTGCCTGATGGCTCAGATCACGCTCGATAAACTCGCTCACTCATACTACGCCGATCCCAAGACAGATGCTGATTTCGCTCTGAAGGAAATAGATCACGTCTGGGATGATGGTGGTGCCTACGCCCTACTGGGACCATCCGGTTGTGGGAAGACGACCTTGTTAAATATCATTTCTGGCTTGTTGGTTCCTTCAAGAGGCCATATTCGGTTTGATGGGCAGGATGTGACCGAGCTGCAGCCTGAACAGAGAAACATCGCTCAGGTTTTTCAGTTTCCGGTTATCTACGACACGATGACGGTTCGCCAGAACCTGGAATTTCCGTTGAAAAACAGGAACGTGAATCCTGACGAGATCACAAAACGTGTTGATGAGATGATCGATATTCTCGATCTAGGCGGAAAACAAAATCGCAAGGCACGCGGTCTTACCGCCGACGAGAAACAGAAGATTTCACTTGGCCGTGGCCTTGTGCGGTATGATGTGAACGCAATTCTTTTTGACGAGCCGCTCACTGTGATCGACCCGCACATGAAGTGGCAGCTGCGGACGAAACTGAAAGACCTTCACCGCCAGCTTGAACATACGATGATTTATGTCACCCATGACCAGACCGAAGCATTGACCTTCGCCGACAAAGTCGTGGTGATGTATGAGGGTGAAGTCGTTCAAATCGGTACGCCGGAAGAGTTGTTTGACGAACCTGCCCATACCTTTGTGGGATATTTTATCGGCTCACCGGGAATGAACATTATTCCGACCGTGGTCGAGGGCAACGAAGCACAGATTGGAAATCACTCGATAAAGTTGAAGGGCGGCTACACCAATCTTAACGGAAAAGTCGAATTGGGTGTCAGGCCCGAGTTCACCTCTCTGAAAAAGTCCGGTGCCGGGATTCCAGCAACCGTCACTGGCGTTGAAGATATTGGGCGCTTCAAAATTGTCAGAGCAAATGTTGAGGGAAATGACCTGAATGTAATGCTAGATGAGGGTGAAAGCGTTCCCGCCGACCCGATACTGACCTTTGAAGCGTCGCGCATTAACATTTATCAGAACGACCATCTGGTGCGTCCAACCTCAAGCGAAAAGAGGGCCTGAAATGGAACGTACCTACAATAACAAAGCCTGGCTTCTCGTTCTGCCCGTTGTGTTCCTCGTTGCGCTATCGGCGATCATTCCGATCATGACAGTGATCAACTATTCCGTGCAGGATACGTTTGGCGGAAACCAGTTCTTCTGGGCAGGCACCGAATGGTTCCAGGAAGTCTTGAGATCAGAACGGTTCCACGATGCGCTTGGCCGAAACCTGCTGTTCTCATTCATCATTCTTTGCATCGAAATTCCACTCGGAATTGCAATTGCTCTCTCTATGCCCAAGAAAGGCCTTTGGGTGCCGGTTTGCCTCGTACTCATGGCGCTTCCACTGCTGATCCCCTGGAACGTTGTGGGTACAATCTGGCAGATCTTCGGTCGTGTCGATATCGGGCTACTTGGTTACTCCATGTATGCGCTCGGCATCGATTACAATTACACAAGCAATGTGTTTGACGCCTGGCTCACGATTATCATCATGGATGTGTGGCATTGGACGAGCCTGGTAGTGTTGCTCTGCTATGCCGGCTTGGTCTCTATTCCTGAGGCCTACTATCAAGCGGCTCGGATCGATGGCGCTTCGCGTTGGTCCGTATTCCGTTACATCCAATTGCCGAAGCTTAGGGGCGTATTGATCATCGCGTTTTTGTTGCGTTTCATGGACTCGTTCATGATCTACACCGAGCCTTTCGTACTGACAGGGGGCGGGCCCGGCAATTCAACGACCTTCCTTTCCATTGATCTTGTTAAACAAGCGATCGGCCAGTTTGATCTCGGTCCGGCAGCCGCGATGTCGCTCATCTATCAGTTAATCGTGCTCCTCGTTTGCTACGTATTCTTCACGGTCATGAGCAATGTGGGAAATGACAAGCCAGAAAAGGTTGATGACTAATGTCGGATACAACAGCATCCTCGACCAGTTTGGTGAAAAGCACCGTTCGTACCGCAAACCGGACAAACGTTAAGCGCAGCTACAAGTGGCTGGTGCCAACGCTTTATATCGTTTTTCTCATGTTGCCGATTTACTGGCTCATCAATATGAGTTTCAAAACCAATCAGGAAATCCTCTCGAAGTTCACTCTTTTTCCTGAAAATCCGACCTTGGCGAACTACGCCGTCATCTTCGGCGATCCGTCCTGGTATTCGGGCTACATCAACTCAATCATCTATGTGGTCTTGAATACGGTGATTTCGCTGGCAGTGGCATTGCCCGCCGCTTATGCCTTCTCGCGGTATCGGTTTCTTGGCGACAAGCATATGTTCTTCTGGTTGCTCTCAAACCGTATGGCTCCGGCCGCCGTGTTTGTTTTGCCGTTTTTCCAGCTCTACTCCGCATTCGGTCTGATTGACACACATATCGCGGTGGCATTGGCGCACTGTTTGTTTAACGTGCCGCTGGCGGTTTGGATCCTTGAAGGGTTCATGTCCGGCGTGCCAAAGGAAATTGACGAAACCGCTTATATTGATGGGTATTCGTTTCCGAAATTCTTTGTCAAGGTGTTTACCCCGTTGATCGCATCCGGTATCGGCGTTGCGGCATTCTTCTGCTTCATGTTTTCATGGGTCGAGTTGTTGATCGCCCGTACGCTCACTACAACAGATGCCAAACCTATTGCTGCCATCATGACACGAACGGTAGGGGCGTCCGGTGTTGACTGGGGTGTCTTGGCGGCTGCGGGTGTCTTGACGATTATCCCCGGCGCTTTGGTCATTTATTTTGTTAGAAACTACATCGCCAAAGGCTTTGCGCTTGGCCGCGTCTGACAGCAGAAAGGAGTTTTGATATGGATTTATCCTGGATGGCATGGACCCTCCCAACGGCTCTTTTCTGGGTAGGGATTGTCACTTGCTTAGTGAGCATGTGTGTATGGGAATATTTCTCACCCGGCGGCAATCCGCGCGTTGGCATTCTTCGCTTCGAAACAACCCGGGGCGACCGTCTATTCATATCGCTGCTTGGCAGCGCCTTTATCCATCTTGCCTGGTTGGGTCTTGTCGGACCCAACCTGTGGTGGGCTCTCGGTGTTTCATTCGTTTACGCAATCATTGTGTTCAAAACGGTGTAACACCAAAATCTGGTCTGCCCTGTTTGGGTAGCCCATGCGTTACGCATAACCAAAACGGAGGAGTGAAAATGCGAAAATATCTACTGACAACAACGGCCATTGTCGGCCTCATGATGGGAATGGGCTCAGCACATGCCGATATGGCAGCAGCTGAAAAATTCCTTGCTGAAGAAATCGCAGGCCTTTCGGTGCTGAGCGAAGATGACCAAAAAGCAGAGATGCAGTGGTTTATCGATGCCGCAAAACCATTCGAGGGAATGGAAATCAAAGTGGTGTCTGAAACCATTGGTACGCATGAGTATGAATCTCAAGTGCTTGCGCCTGCTTTCACCGCGATCACCGGCATCAAAGTTACTCACGACCTGATCGGTGAGGGTGATGTGGTTGAGAAACTGCAGACCCAGATGCAAACCGGTGAGAACATCTATGATGCATATGTGAACGATTCCGACCTGATCGGTACGCACTGGCGCTATCAGCAGGTTCGCAATCTGACAGACTGGATGGCAGGCGAAGGTAAAGATGTGACGAGCCCCACGCTCGACGTGGCTGACTTCATTGGTACGTCCTTCACCACTGCGCCGGATGGCAAACTCTATCAGTTGCCGGATCAGCAATTCGCGAACCTCTACTGGTTCCGTTACGACTGGTTCAACGACGAGAAAAACAAAGCCGATTTCAAAGCAAAATACGGCTACGATCTCGGTGTTCCTGTGAACTGGTCCGCGTATGAAGATATCGCCGAGTTCTTCACCGGCCGCGATCTCTCACATCTTGGGGTTGAGGGCAAAGTCTATGGAAACATGGACTACGGTAAGAAAGACCCGTCACTCGGTTGGCGTTATACGGATGCGTGGATGTCCATGGCTGGCATGGGTGATGTGGGCGAACCAAACGGCCTTCCGGTTGATGAATGGGGCATTCGTGTGAACGAAAACTCACAGCCTGTGGGTTCTTGTGTTGCACGCGGTGGTGCCACCAACTCGCCTGCTGCTGTGTATGCGGTCGAGAAAGCGATTGAGTGGTTGCAGAAATACTCGCCACCTGAAGCAGCTGGCATGACATTCGGTGAAGCCGGACCGATCCCTGCGCAAGGTAACGTCGCTCAGCAGATGTTCTGGTATACCGCGTTTACCGCTGCGACGGTTGTTCCTGATCTTCCAGTAATGAACGAAGACGGCACGCCAAAATGGCGCATGGCTCCTTCACCTCACGGTGCATATTGGAAAGACGGCACAAAGATCGGTTACCAGGATGCGGGTTCATGGACGCTCATGAAATCCACACCGGTCGATCGCGCAAAAGCAGCTTGGCTTTATGCCCAGTTTGTGACTTCCAAAACCGTGGACCTAAAAAAGTCAGACGTGGGTCTCACCTTCATCCGTGAGTCAACGATCAACTCTCAACACTTCACAGATCGTGCGGACAAGCTGGGTGGTTTGATTGAGTTTTACCGCTCACCGGCCCGGGTCCAGTGGTCGCCAACAGGCACTAACGTTCCTGACTATCCAAAACTGGCACAACTATGGTGGCAGAACATTGGTGACGCCATGTCCGGTGCCAAGACCGCTCAGGAAGCTTTGGACAGCCTTTGTGCTGATCAGGAGCGTGTGCTTGCGCGTCTGGAGCGTGCCGGTGTTCAGGGTGATCTGGGTCCAAAACTGAACGAGGAAAAAGGTGCTGATTTCTGGCTATCTCAGCCGGGTTCACCTAAAGCGAAGCTGGAAAACGAGAAGCCTGCAGGCGAGACCGTTTCCTACGATGAGCTTATCAAAAGCTGGACACAGTAAATCAGGACTTGTGTCTAAACGGGATTTGGCAATCTTGCATTCGGTTGCATGATTGCCATCCCAAACAGGGTCCGGGGTAACCCGGGCCCTTTTTCAAAATGCACCAACCTTTATTCGTGAGACCGGTATGACCTCATTCATTCTCGCCATCGATCAAGGCACCACGTCCTCGCGCGCGATTGTGTTCGATACATCGTTTAATGTCGTTGCTTCAGATCAGAAAGAGTTTGCCCAACATTTTCCCGCGTCCGGGATGGTCGAACATGATGTGGAGGAGATATGGCACGGTGTGGTGGAGACCTGTCGCAATGCAATTGCCAAGGCCGGGATTAAGCCATCACAAGTGGCCGGGATTGGAATTACCAATCAGCGCGAAACAACAGTCGTCTGGGAGAAAGCAACCGGCAAGCCGATCCACCGTGCCATTGTTTGGCAAGATAGACGTACGTCTTCATTTTGCGCACAACTCAAACAAGATGGCCTGGAAGAAGAGGTGAGTGCCAAGACAGGTCTCCTTCTTGATCCGTATTTTTCCGGTACGAAGATACGCTGGCTATTGAACCACGTGGAAAACGCACGAAAGAAAGCAGAAAACGGCGAACTTCTGTTTGGCACAATCGATACCTATTTGCTGTGGCGGTTAACCGATGGTGCATCCCACAAAACAGACGCTACAAACGCCTCAAGAACGCTTTTGTTCAACACGGAAACAGGAGACTGGGATGAAAGTCTTCTGAAGATTTTCGATATCCCACGCAGTATGCTTCCATCGGTTGAAGACTGCGCTCATGAATTTGGTGCAACCGTCACAGACCTTTTCGGAGCTTCAATCCCGATCCTAGGTATTGCCGGCGATCAGCATGCCGCCTCCATGGGGCAGGCTTGCTTTCAGCCCGGTATGATCAAGTCCACATATGGTACGGGGTGTTTTGTGATGTTGAATACGGGAGAAGAGCGGGCATTGTCCAAAAACCGCTTACTCTCGACTATTGCCTACAAGCTGAACGGCAAAACCACCTTCGCGCTTGAAGGTTCCATTTTTATCGCCGGGGCGGCTGTTCAATGGTTGCGCGACGGGTTGAAAATCATCGATGATGCGAGCCAGACAGGTGGCCTTGCCGCTGAGGCTGATCTAAGCCAGGACGTCATTCTTGTTCCGGCGTTTGCGGGTCTTGGCGCACCTTATTGGGAGCCTGACGTGCGGGGCGCAATTTTCGGCCTCACACGAAACACAGGACCCCGCGAAATGTCCCGCGCCGCGCTGGAGGCGGTTTGTTATCAAACCCGCGACCTTGTGGATGCCATGAAAAACGATTGGCAGGGCGAACTCGATGAAACCGTGCTGCGTGTGGATGGCGGCATGGTCGCCAGTGATTGGACCATGCAGTATTTGGCCGATACGCTCGCCGCCCCGATTGATCGCCCATCCATTCTCGAGACAACAGCGTTGGGTGCGGCGTGGCTTGCGGGTATGCAAAGCGGCACCTGGCCAGACCGTGACGGGTTTTCCAAATCATGGAAGCTTGAGCATCGTTTCAAGCCACGGCTGGAAGAGGTTGAACGTGCGCGCCGATACGCCGGATGGCAGGCAGCTGTAAAAAGTACAATTGCCCAAACCAAGCACCAGAATGCGTAGGGTGAGTGATATATCGCCTATGAGACGGTTGAGGCCAAATTAATGCAGAACGGATTTGACGCTGAACTGCTCGCTGGGAAAACCGTTGTCATGACAGGCGCGGGGCGGGGCATTGGTCTTGCCGTTGCTCAGGCGCTGTACGCGTGTGGTGCCACCATCATTGCCCATAGCGGGAGGGCTGGCACAGCGGGCGCACTTGCCGGTTTGTCCAAGATGGTCTTTGAGGCTGATTTTTCACAAGCCAGTGATGTGAACGCTTTCGTGGAATTTGTGCAGTCTGAAACCGCTTCAGTGGATGTGCTGATCAACAATGCAGGCACCATGCTGGGGCGTTTTCCTGCTGACCAATTGACCGACCAACAATATCACGATCTGGTTGCGCTCAACCAGACTTCGGTTGTCCAAGTTACGCGTGGGCTTATCCCGCAAATGCGACAGGCTGAAAGTGCTTCAATAATCAACACTGTATCGATTTCCGCAAGCACCGGCGGAAGTCCCGGTTCAGCGATTTACAGTGCCACCAAAGCCTTCGTAAGCACCTATACCAAAGCGCTCGCCCGCGAACTCGCTCCCGATAACATTCGGGCAAATGCGATTTCGCCGGGAACCATCGAGACTGATTTTCACGAGCGCTATTCATCCCGCGAAAAACTTGAGAAAACGAGAACAGCAATCCCGCTCCAGCGTTTGGGAACGCCTGAGGACTGCGCGCCTGCCTATGTGTTCTTCGCATCTGAAAAACTCTCAGGCTACATCACTGGCCAAGTGTTGGAAGTAAACGGCGGGCAACTGATTTGTTGAGCGGGTACTTGGTTATTTTAGCTTTAAGGCCATTCTGGCCTGTGGATTTTTCTAAGATTTCAAAGCCTGTCATTTTGTTGTTTTTGCCCTGCTTAGACAGTACGACTTGATTGTAGTGATGAACTGATGTTTCCAGAAAAATCTTGCGGCGTGAAGGCTCGTGAATACTGGTTAAATCAATCCGCTGTGTTATGATTTAATTTATGGAAAACGGTTTTCAGTCGGAGGTCTTAAAAAGTGTGTGGGGTATGTGATATTGCATGTCGCCCGTCAAATGGATTTGATTGTCTTGATTCGGGCCCACTGATTATCCCAAATCCCGCAGACGGCGGCGTCGTTAATCCTGTTTCGCCGGCGTCTCCGTTTGAAGCTACTTCTGCGGATGGCTCAAACCTAACCCAGGCGGAACTTTCTTTCCGGATCGACACGTTATTACGGGCTGATGACTTTGGTCTCTCTGAGTGGCAACCGGCAAACGGCCCCACCATAACGTTTACTTACCGATTCCAAACAGCCGAACCGGACAATTATCTCTGGCCAACGAATGGTCCTACTGGCTTTTCCAGCTTTAGTGAGAGTGAAGAAGACGCAATACGCAAGGCACTTGATGAGTTTGGGCATTACTTAAACGTCGATTTTGTTGAGGACAACACGTCCAGCGACGAGGCGATAGACTTTAGCTTTTTCAATGCCAGTGATTTGTATTCGGATCAGGAAGGTTCTGGCGGCAGTGGTCGCGGAAGATGGTCTTATTCATGGGACGGGACCGGGTATGATTGGACGGGCATGTCAGCGTTTCAGAGTAGTTTACCCCTTCAAAACGACTCTTATTATGATCTGATATTGCATGAAATTGGCCATATGTTAGGCCTTAAGCATCCGGGAGATTACGATGTCGGTGGTAACAACCCACCGGGTCCGTTTCTCCCTGCAGCGGAAGACAACGACCGCTACACGCTAATGTCGTACAATCAGAATCCAGTGACTGGTATCGAAAGCCGTCATCTGATGTTGTATGATGTTGCGGCGCTTCAGCAATTCTGGGGTGCAAACATGTCTACCAATACTGGCAATGACATTTATAGTGGTCCCGATGATGGGCGCGTTCAGGTGATATGGGACGCGGCGGGAAATGATACGTTTGAACATATCGGCACCTCAGCGGCGATAATTGATCTGCGTCCGGGTTACTTTTCCAGCATGGGTGCTACCGACAATTTAGCTGTTGCCTATGGCGCTGAAATCGAGAACGCGATTGGTGGCCGCCGTGATGACAGGTTGGAAGGCAACGAGCTGTCAAACATTATGCGGGGCGATCGGGGTAACGACGAAATAAATGGACGGGGCGGTGTCGACTATCTTTTTGGAGACCGGGGCAAGGATACGCTCAATGGAGACGACGATGCCGACTGGCTCTATGGCGGGGATGACAATGACACTCTGAATGGCGGTGCAGGCGCTGATCTCATGTGGGGTGACGACGGCGAAGACACGATGAATGGTGGCGCGGAAGGCGACTTCATGTGGGGCGGCGCTGACAATGATACCATGCACGGCAATGACGGGATAGACTGGCTGCGTGGCGAAGGCGGCGTGGATTCACTCTTCGGCGATGCGGGCGATGACATTCTGATCGGTGGCGAAGGCAATGACATCATGGAGGGTGGCACCGGAACGGACACGTTCTATGGCGAAGCCGACAATGACACGATCAATGGTGGTGCAAACGGCGACGTGGCCTTCGGTCAGGAGGGCAACGACATCATCAATGGCGGTTCAGAAGGCGACTTCCTCTTTGGTGGCACTGGCCAAGACACAATCAATGGCGGCACGGAAAACGATTTGATGTGGGGCGATATGCCTGGCATGGGCGACGGCGTGGAAGACATCTTTGTTTTCGAGGACAATTGGGGCTTCGATGCGATTTACGATTTCGAGCTGGGCATTGACCAGATCTCCCTGGGCGCAGTGACTGGCCTCACCCAGTTCTCTGATCTAACCGTCTTCGATGGTGGCGCAGACGTCACGGTCGCCTTTGCAGGCAATGCGATCACACTCTACGGAGTGACGCTTGCCGAACTCAACGCCAATCAGGCAGATTTTGATTTCAGTTAAATCAACCAATGCCAAGTTTTGCGTTTAACTGGGTAGCAATTGATGTTCTTGCTTTGCTCTGAAGCCTTCTGTACGTTTAAGCAAGGGGCGTAATAAGCAATGCAATTCGTGTGCTTTCGGTAAACGGTGGCACGCTGTTTGCGAGCTTGGGGGAGCGCCGATGCCAATCTTTGATGCAAGTAATGCCGATCAGGAGTTTTGGTTCGTTCGGCGCAACTTTGGAAACGATGATCTTCTAAATTTTGGCTCAGAGATTTCTGGAAGCGCGACTGAGTATGTCTGGCTGAACGCGTCGGGAACGCATCGTGTGTCAATGTCCGGCACGTTCTCATATGATACAAATGGTGATGTGAGCGGTACCGTTACCAGCATCACCATCGACCTTGGTGACGACAACGATAATGATATCTCAATTACCGGGATACCTTCCGTTGATGTCACGTTGTTGATCAGCACCCATGAATCATTTTGGGAAACGCTTTTCACAGGTAGTGATACTTTCATTGCGCCCACGAACGCGCTTAGTGTTATCACAGGCGACTTTTATGGCGATTCTGCTCCCGGCATCGGAGCCAACGATACGTTTATCGTAAACCTTGCTGGTTCTACCACGTCGCTGTTCGGTGACCATGGGCCTTTCCCGCTTGGCAATCCAACGCAAGCGGGAGGGGATGACCAGTTCAATGTGTCGGGTGGCGGAACAACGTCCACGGCAATACTGAATGGTGACGCTAGTTCAGTGGACAGTGGAGAGACCTATGTGGGCGGCAATGATACATTCGATCTGACTCTTGTCACTGGCCCTGTCGATACTCTTATCGCCTATGGAGACACGCGTTTTCTCGGGGGCACATTGACCGGTGGTAATGACACGTTCAATGGCGGCAGTGCTGGCTTTCTTGCCATGGGAGACGCCTTCATAGTCGGGCAAGCCGTGGCCGGCGAATATGGCATTCTTAACGGTGGCGCTGACCTTATGAACGGCAGCAGCGAAGCGGATCAGCTTTATGGTGATGTGGGAACCTTTCAGCATGGTTCCGTTACCGGTGGCATTGATACAATTTCCGGTGGCGATGGTGATGATGAGATTGCTGGAGACGTACACCAACTGAACGGCAGTTCCTCATCTGTCTTTGTGGGTGCAAATGACATCCTGAATGGGGATGGCGGCAACGATACAATCTGGGGAGACTTTTACGAGTACCGAAGTGGCGCATCAATCACAAACATCACCTTTGGGGACGATGTAATCCACGGCGGTGCAGGCAATGACGCGATCTATGGAGATTTTGAAAGACCTGGCCAAGGGTATGATCCGGATAACAATACCGGCGAAGACATGCTGTTCGGTGAAGCTGGTAATGACGAGCTCCACGGAAATGGTGGCAACGACCACCTGGACGGCGGCGACGATAACGACACGTTATATGGTGGCGCTGGCGATGACCGGATCATCGGTGGTGACGGCACCGATACGGTTTATATCGATGCCGATTTTCGCGATGTTCTGTATTCGATCGATATGGATGGGAACTTTGTGTTCACCGATACAGTCGGTGATGCGGGAACCGATACCATATCAGGGGTCGAAGTATATTACCTTCGCCTGTTCTCCCAGTTTTGGCAGTTCAACATCGTCTTAGGTGACGATATGATCGCCGATCCCATGACGGGTGGCAATGGCAACGACATCTTCTTTGGTCTTGGCGGCAATGATGTGCTGCTTGGCAATGACGGGTTTGACATTCTTTACGGTGGTGACGGAAACGACTTCTTGTTTGGTGGCCGTGGGCCGGATGTGCTTGATGGTGGTGACGGTATCGATACGGCCTCCTATGCTAATGGCGTAAATCTGGCTGTTACTATTTCCCTTTTGACCGGACTTGGAACAGTAGGTAATTCTCCCGGCAATGACGGCACTTTCGACGTTCTCCGCAACATCGAAAACCTGATTGGTACAACCCGTAACGACGTACTTATCGGCGATGATCAGGTTAATATGCTTGATGGTGCCAATGGTAATGACTTGTTGGAAGGTGGCGCCGGTGGAGACAATCTCATTGGCGGAAGCGGCGTAGACCGGGCGTCCTACGCCTCATCGGACGCAGCAGTTCAAATTACGCTGGGTGCATCAGGCTTTGCCACAGGTGGTCATGCTCAAGGCGACATGTTCACTTCCATCGAGGGACTGATTGGTTCTGTCCATGACGACGAGTTGACCGGCGACGGCGGTAACAATGTTCTCGAAGGTGGCGCTGGTGCCGATATCCTGATCGGTGGCTCGAACTCGGGTTTCGGAGACACTCTTTCCTATGAGGGTTCCTTAGCAGGAGTAACCGTATTCCTCGAGACCAACACCGTTTCGGGTGGCGATGCGGATGGTGACACCGTCAGCGGGTTTGAAAATATTACGGGATCTGATGAAGTTGATTTTCTGTTCGGCGACATGAATGCCAACCGAATTCTGGGCGGCGATGGGGCCGACTGGATTTATGGCGGCGAAGGAAATGATTACCTTGATGGCCAGGGTGGCGTTGATCTCATGTTTGGTGAGGGCGGCAACGACACCATGTATGCCGGTACGGGTGCATCGGTAGAAAACTATCTCTGGGGTGGGACAGGAAACGATACCATGTATGGCGGCGGTGGCGATGACTGGCTTCGCGGTGAGGAGGATAACGACACGCTTTTCGGCTCGGCTGGAGATGATGTGTTGATCGGTGGCGCTGGTGATGATGTTATGAATGGTGGTATCGACACAGACACATTTTATGGTGAAGCCGATAATGACACCATAAATGGAAACCAGGGTGGCGATGTGGCCTTCGGTCAGGAAGGCAACGACATCATAAATGGTGGTTCAGAAGGCGACTTCCTGTTTGGTGGAGCCGGCATGGACACGATCAATGGCTGCACTGAAAATGATTTGATGTGGGGCGACATGCCGGGCATGGGCGATGGCGTGGAAGACATCTTCGTGTTCGAGGACAATTGGGGCTTTGATGCGG
>CAWUJX010000012.1:0-37445 GCA_963922635.1 uncultured Hyphomicrobiales bacterium
GCGCTGATGGTTTTGGTTCCCGTGTTGGCAAACCAGTTCGCTGGATTTCTTGAGCGTCTCCCCGAACTGGTCTCCCAACTTCAATCATTGATTGCATCCACGGAAAGCACTTGGATCCGCAATCTAATTGGCGTTGATGGTCAGTCGCTGCAAGATAACATCAGCACACTGACCAAAGAGGGTGCAGGCTGGATTGCGGCGGTTCTGCAACAGGTGTGGGCATCCGGCAAATCGCTGATCAATGTGGTCTCTCTTTTAGTGGTGACGCCTGTGGTGGCATTTTACCTGCTCTACGATTGGGACCATATGGTTGAGCGCATTGACAGCTGGCTGCCGCTCAAACAGCGCGAAACCATCCGCGAAATCATGGGTGATATCGATAACGCTGTCGCGGGCTTTGTGCGCGGGCAAGGTACCGTTTGTTTGATACTTGGATTTTTCTATGCCGCATCGCTTACGATTATTGGTGTCAATTTCGGATTGTTGATCGGGCTCTTTGCGGGACTGATTTCATTTATCCCATTCGTGGGGTCAATCGTTGGTTTCTTGTTGTCCGTGGGTGTGGCGCTGGTTCAGTTTTGGCCGGATTACATTCCCATCCTGCTGACCGCTCTCACGTTTATGATTGGCCAGTTTCTGGAGGGGAATATTCTTCAGCCAAAACTAGTTGGCGAAAAAGTGGGGCTACATCCGGTTTGGCTGATGTTTGCTCTTTTTGCGTTTGGGTCCATGTTCGGCTTCACAGGTATGTTGATCGCCGTTCCTGCCGCCGCTGCGGTGGGTGTGGTTGCGCGTTTCGCCATTGGACGTTATCTCGACAGTGAACTTTACCATGGCGAGCCAACCAAGAAACCGGTGAAGGCTGCTCGAACAGCCAAGAAATAGAGCGCCGCGGAGATCTACGACCTCATAGGGGGTAGCTTTCCCGGTAAGCACATAAGTATTGAGTATGATGCCTGAGACTAAGCGTACCCAGTTGGCTTTTGATTTGACCGCTTCCGGGTCCACTCGGCGCGAGGATTTGATTGAAAGTCCGGCCAACGCCACGGCGATTGCGATGATTGACGCGTGGCCTGAATGGCCGGGAACCGTTACCGTTCTGGCCGGCCCCGTGGGATCCGGCAAAACGCATATCGGCACGGTCTGGGCAAAACTTAGTGAAGCAGTGGTCGTTGACGCAACTGGCTTGAACCATGAGAGCACAGAGATTTTCACGCAGGCCGGCAACGGCCTTCCGGTTCTCATCGAGGATATGGGCCAAGGTACAGTCGAGGAAACCACACTGTTTCACCTTATCAATCTGATCCGCGAGAATGGCGGATCGTGTTTGATCACATCACGATATTGGCCCAAGGAATGGGAGTTAAAACTTCCTGATTTGAAATCTCGGCTCATGGCGGCGCAACTGGTGGAGTTGCAGGAACCAGACGATATGTTGTTGAAGCAGGTGATGATGAAGCTTTTTGCTGATCGCCAATTGCAGGTTGATGTGTCTGTCATTGAGTATTGTGCGCTGCGCATGGAACGATCTCTCGAAACTGCGGCGCGGCTGGTGCATGCAATGGATCTAATCGCACTTTCCGAAAAGTCGGTAATCGGTCGTAAAACTGCCGCAAAAGCGTTGGCAGAATTGGGGATGGCCTGAAGGCTAAATAGATGCCTTGGGTCGCGCCTGCATAACTGGTTTCTACAAAACACGAAATGCCGCAGACAGGCCCTTGCGCATTAACCACCGACGGAGTTTTCGCATGGCATTTTCGTCCAAGGTATAGCGCTTGCTGCAATGGGTATATTAGATTGACACCATGAACGAACACATTGGGACAATCGAAGGTGGGATCCTCTTCGGCAATGAGCCGGAGCAGGAGTCTGATTTGTTCTCAGAACCAAGCCGATTTGAAAACCGTGAATTGTCCTGGCTCGAATTCAATCGCCGTGTTCTTGAAGAGTCGAAAAATCCAAAACATCCGCTGCTGGAGCGTGTCCGGTTCTTGTCCATATCCGCGAGCAATCTGGACGAATTCTTCATGGTTCGGGTGGCCGGGCTTATGGGACAGGTCGCACAAAATGTGACAAAGCAGTCTATGGATGGTCTCACGCCTCGAGAACAGTTGGCAGCGGTGGATTTAGCGGTAAAAGCACTTCAGCGCGATCAGCAGTCCTATTGGCATGATCTGCAAAAAGAGCTTTCCAACGAAGCGATCTATATTTCCAATCCTCAAGACCTTGAGGACAGTGAATTGGAGTGGTTGGAGCAGTTCTTCATGCTCAATCTGTTCCCAGTCCTCACGCCGCTATCCATGGATTTGGCGCATCCATTCCCGTTCATTTCCAATTTGGGTCACGCGCTGATTTTTGATTTGGAGCGTGTTGCAGATCAACACGATACGACCGCTTTCATCCGACTGCCGTCAAGTCTCCAGCGCTTTGTGCGCTTGCCGGATACAAAATCTGGCGAAGTTCGATTTGTTCGGATTGAACACATTATCGAATGTTTCATCACATCGCTCTTTCCAGGGCACCGTATCCGCGGGCATGGCAATTTCCGGGTCATTCGCGATAGCGATTTGGAAGTGGAAGAGGAAGCGGAAGACCTGGTGATGACCTTTGAAACGGCGCTAAAGCGTCGCCGCCGCGGGACTGTTATCCGGGTCGAGACCGATAGCGAAATGCCAAGTCATTTACGGGAGTTTGTGCTCAGAGAACTCCATGTGGACGGTGTTCAAAATTCCGTTGTTGGCGATATGCTTGCGCTCAATGACCTTTCCGAAATTGTTGAAGTCGAGCGGGACAATTTGAAGTTTGAACCTTTCGTTGCCCGGTTTCCGGAACGTGTCCGCGAACACAATGGTGATTGCTTTGCTGCAATCAGGCAGAAGGATATTCTGGTTCATCATCCTTACGAGTCGTTTGATGTGGTGGTGCAATTCCTCAGGCAGGCAGCTCGGGACCCCGACGTATTGGCGATCAAGCAAACGCTATACAGGACTTCCAACAATTCACCGATTGTTGCCGCACTGATCGAGGCCGCCGAGGCTGGGAAATCAGTTGTGGCGATCATTGAATTGAAAGCCCGGTTCGATGAAGAGGCAAATATTCGCTGGGCGCGTGACCTTGAGCGTGCGGGTGTTCAGGTGGTTTTCGGTTTTTTGGGCTGGAAAACACATTCCAAATTGAGCCTCGTCGTTCGTCGTGAAGAGGGCGGAATGCGCAATTATGTGCATGTGGGCACCGGGAATTATCATCCCATTACCGCTCGGCTCTATACGGATCTGTCTTACTTCACGAGTAATCCGAAAATAGCGGCAGACGTGGCGAAAGTGTTCAACTACACCACAGGATACGCTGAGCCGGAGACGCTCGATACCCTTGTCATTTCACCCGTGGGGCTTCGCACAACTATCCTTGAGCATATCGATGTGGAGATAGACAACGCCAAGGCGGGAAAGCCTGCGCAGATTTGGGCGAAAATGAATTCTCTCGTCGATCCTGAAATCATTGATGCGCTCTATAAAGCGAGCCAGGCGGGTGTAAAGATTGAACTGATCATCCGGGGCATTTGCAGTTTACGGCCAAAAGTCATCGGCTTGTCTGAGAATATTTCCGTGAAATCAATCATCGGCCGTTTCTTGGAACACAGCCGAATTTTGTGCTTTGGAAATGGCCATAAACTTCCGTCACCGGAGGCGGTTGTTTATATGGGGTCCGCTGATCTCATGCCGCGGAACCTGAACCGACGGGTTGAGACACTCGTACGCCTTGAAAATGAAACGGTTAAAGCACAGGTGCTTGATCAGATCATGGTTGCTAATCTTCTGGATACCGATCTCAGTTGGGAAATTTTACCTGATGGAAGTTCGCGGAGGATAAAAGCTGCCAATAATGGCGAATCGTTCAATTGTCAGACATACTTCATGACAAATGCCAGCCTGTCTGGCCGGGGGGAGGCACTTAAGACAGATGCCCCAAAAAGGTTTTTCGATAGCGGGCCTGTTAAAGGTCCGGACCAAAGCTGAGGCGCAAGGACGTTTAGGCGAACGCCGACCCGTTGCGATCATCGATATTGGTTCAAACTCCGTTCGCCAAGTGGTCTACGAAGGCCTGACCCGTTCTCCATCAATCCTGTTTAATGAGAAGGTTCTCTGCGGCCTTGGCAAAGGTGTTGCGATCAATGGTGAGTTGGATGAGGAGGCAGCGGATCGGGCACTGCGCGCTATCAAGCGTTTCACATTGATTGGAAAGCAATTGAACGTGGAGGATACACACATCCTCGCAACTGCAGCTCCCCGTGAAGCAAAGAACGGCGAAGCGTTTGTCGAGAGCGTCGAAAAGATCACCGGCAAGAACGTCAAGCTCCTGTTCGGGCGACAAGAAGCCCTTTTCGCTGCGTTCGGCATAAAATCTGGCTTTCATGAACCGATGGGGATTGCCGGTGATTTGGGTGGAGGCTCAACGGAACTCATCGAGGTAAGCGACACCGACAATGCCAAAGGAAAAAGCACGCCATTGGGTGGGCTTAGACTGCAGCAAATGTCCGGTGAAGACCTGATAGTTGCCCAAAAGATTGCGCGAAAAACCATTCGTTCGATCGAAATTGAGTGGCCAAGTAAAGCAAAGACGTTTTACGCAATTGGCGGGACGTGGCGTTCTCTAGCGCGTCTTTATATGTTGGAGAACGAGCATCCACTTGAAGTCATCCACGGCTTCACGGTCTCAGCGGACAAATATCTGAAATTCTGCCGCAAGGTCGCGGAAGGTGATGAAAGCAAGTTCGCTCATATAGAAGAGATCTCGCGTAACCGTCGGAACCTGCTTCCCTATGGGGCGATTGTGATGGCCGAAATTATTGAACATCTTGGTGTGAAAGAAGTGGCCACCTCTGCTGTCGGGCTCCGTGAGGGGTATCTTTACTCACTGCTTGACGAGGAAACCCAGGCGCGAGATGCGTTGTTGGAAGCCACTGCTGAACTTTCGATTTTGCGTGCCCGTTCGCCGGACCATTGCCGCGAATTAGGTGAATGGACCGATCACGCATTCAAAACCATCGGGCTGGACGAAGGTGTCAAACAGCGCCGTTGGCGGTTGGCAGCCTGTAACTTGGCGGACATCGTATGGCGTTCCGCATCCGACTTCCGGGCAGAGCAGACACTCGGCATTATCAACAATGCGGGGTTTAACTCAATCAGCCATGAGGGCAGGGCATACCTCGCATTGGTGACTTTCCATCGGTATCAGGGCCTTGGACCGAAAAAAGAGCCTCCCGCGCTCACCGAATTGGCATCAGAAAAAAACTCACGGCTTGCACGTATTCTGGCAGCAATGTTCAGGCTGCTATATCTCTTCTCTGCGGCTGAAGGCGGTGTCCTGCCCCAACTTAAATTGCAACGTGGCGCTGATGGTGCTCTGCAATTGATTGTACCAGACAAGCTGCTCGATATGGTTGGAGAAAAACCGCTGCAACGTCTCGAGCATCTTGGTCGCGAATTGGACGAGGAAATTACCGTAATCGCCGCGAGTAAGCTGAGAGAAACCGCAGCTTGAGCGAAAGCCTCGGTTGATAAACCTTTAGCCGTCAATCACCCAGTTCAATCACTTCCACTTTACGATTGCTGTAACCAAGGGCAATCTGCCCATTCTTTAAGGCAAGAGCGCGGTCGCCAAAAAGTTTACGCCGCCATCCTTTCAAGGCGGGAATATCCGCCTGGTCATCCGCTGCAATTTTTTCCAGATCATCAACTGTCGCAATCACTTTGGCAGCAACGCCATGCTGTTCTGTGGTCAGTTTCAAGAGGACTTTGAGCATTTCCGTCGCTGCACCACAGCCTTCAGGCATCCGCTTCTGGCGTGGTAAAGGTGGCAGGTCTTTCTCCGGGATCGCCTTCACCTCTTCGATGACCTTAATCAGGCTTGGGCCATAACGGTTTTTGTCAAACCCCCGTGAAAGCGAACGAAGACCTGCAAGTTTTTCGATAGTTGAGGGGGCACGTGTGGCGATATCATAAATGGCATCATCGCGGACGATACGACCGCGGGGTACGTTGTTTTCCCGGGCTTTGATTTCACGCCATTCGGCAACCTTTTTGAGAAGCGCCAGTTCTCTTGGTTTGCGAGCACGCATTTTTAGTCTCTGCCAGGCGTTTTCCGGCGGCATATCGTATGTGTCAGGCGATTTGAGAATTTCCATCTCCTCACTCACCCATTCGCTGCGGCCTTGCTCTTCAAGATTGGCTTTGATGGAGAGGTAAACATCGCGCAGATGCGTCACATCGGCCAAGGCATATTTAAGCTGCTTGTCTGACAGGGGTCGTTTTGACCAATCGGTGAACCGCGATGATTTGTCGATATGTTCGCCAACAATCCGCTGAACCAACTGATCATAGGAAATGGAATCGCCATATCCGCACACCATGGCAGCGACCTGTGTGTCGAAAACCGGATCGGGAATGACGCTTGCCAGGTGATAGATGATCTCAATATCCTGACGCGCCGCATGAAACACCTTCATTACCGATGTATCCGCCATGAGATCAAAGAAAGGCTGCAAATCGATATCTTTCGCAAGAACATCGATTATCCATGCTTCGTCTGGAGAGGCCATCTGAACGAGGCACAGTTTCGGCCAAAAGGTTGTTTCCCGAAGAAATTCGGTATCAACGGTGCAAAACGGATGTTTTGCGGCTTCTTTACAAACAGATTTAAGCGTATCGGTATCTGAAACAATGATCATCGCGACCGTGTAGCAAATGTGAACATATTTGTCTGCTTGAAATTCTATTGCACACTGTTTGCCGCGACCGTGCCCTGTCTCTTGACAAATCACACCCGAAATGTGTTTGTCGCGCCAATTCTTCTCAACAATTGATTTGTGCCGACACTGGCCAAAGACGCTCGGAAATTCCCATGACTGCTACACTTAGCCAACGATACCGTACCCACACTTGCGAGGGCCTGCGCGCCAGTGATGTGGGTGAAACCATCCGCTTGTCGGGCTGGGTTCACAGAGTGCGTGACCATGGTGGTGTATTGTTTATCGACCTGCGCGACCATTACGGTATGACGCAGGTTGTTGCCGACCCGGACTCGCCGGCTTTTTCAACGGCAGAGCAGGTCCGCGGCGAATGGGTGATTTCCATTTCCGGTAATGTGAAGGCCCGCGATCCCGAAGCGGTAAATCCTAAACTTCCCACGGGGGAGGTCGAAGTATTTGCGCGCGAGATTGAAGTGCTGTCCAAAGCTTCGGAACTACCGTTGCCGGTGTTTGATGAGCCTGACTACCCGGAAGATATCCGCCTTCGGTACCGCTTTCTCGATTTGCGCCGCGAAACGTTGCACAAGAACATCATGCTGCGGACCCAGATCATCGCGTCCATGCGTAAACGCATGAGCGAAGCGGGCTTCAACGAGTTTTCAACGCCTATTCTGACCGCTTCTTCGCCGGAAGGCGCGCGGGACTTTCTAGTTCCAAGCCGTATTCACCACGGTGAGTTTTACGCACTTCCCCAGGCCCCACAGCAATACAAACAGCTGATCATGATGTCAGGCTTCGATACCTACTTCCAGATTGCGCCGTGTTTCCGTGATGAAGACCCCAGAGCAGATCGCCTGCCGGGCGAATTTTATCAGCTTGATCTGGAAATGAGTTTTGTGGAGCAGGATGACATTTTGGGGACAATGGAGCCGGTCCTGCGGTCAGTGTTTGAAGACTTTGCAGAAGGAAAGCCGGTCACCCAGGAATTCCGTCGTATTCCTTACGATGAGGCGATCCGCAAATACGGGTCAGACAAACCCGATCTCCGCAACCCAATCGAAATGCAGGATGTTTCTGAGCATTTCAGAGGTTCAGGTTTCAAGGTTTTTGCAGGCATTTTGGACGCTGATCCCAAGCATCAGGTTTGGGCTATCCCGGTTAAAGGTGCGGGTAGCCGCAAAGCCTGTGACCGTATGAATTCTTGGGCTCAACAAAACGGTCAGCCGGGCATGGGCTACATTTTTTGGCGCGAACTGGAAGGCAAGTTCGAGGCGGCGGGTCCAATCGCCAAGAATATTGGCGAGGAGCGATCAGAAGCAATCCGCCAACAATTGGATCTTGAACTGGGCGATGCAGTATTTTTCGCAGCGGGCGATCCGGCAAAGTTTGCCTCTTTCGCAGGCGATGCCCGCCAAAAGGCAGGTGAAGACAATGGCCTGATAGACGAGGGTCGCTTTGAACTGTGCTGGATTGTCGACTTTCCGTTTTATGAATGGGACGAAGAAAACAAGAAAGTTGAGTTCTCGCACAACCCGTTTTCCATGCCACAGGGCGGGATGGAGGCGCTCGAAAACCAGGACCCGCTCACCATCAAGGCATTCCAGTATGATCTCGTGTGCAACGGTTTTGAAATTGCGTCGGGTGGTATCCGAAATCATATCCCTGAAACAATGGTCAAAGCGTTCGAGATTGCGGGCTTGAGCAAAGAGACAGTCGAAGAGCGCTTCGGTGGGCTTTATCGCGCTTTCCAATATGGTGCTCCGCCCCATGGCGGCATGGCAGCAGGTGTCGATCGGATTGTGATGCTTCTTTGTGGCGCGAAGAACCTGCGTGAAATCACGATGTTCCCGATGAACCAGCAAGCCCGTGATCTGTTGATGGGTGCACCCGGTACGGTAGACGCACCGCAACTTACAGACCTTGGCCTTCGCCTGATGCCCAAGAAAGATGACTAAACGAAGAGGCACTTTCGCCTAAACTACGAAAATCTGCTGGATTTCTGCAAACGTCCGCCCAAAAAACAGGCGGGCGTTTTTTTATGGGTTGCGAGCATTTTACATCGCCAAAGGAAAACCCATGTCATCTGAAAATGAATTACCTGCCTCCACCAATGAAAACCCCTTGTCTCCTCAATCAGGTTTTGGCTTCGGGGCATTTTTGTCTTCGCCCGGGGTGAAGTTCGTTTTAATCGGCCTCATAACCATAGCGCTTTTGGTTCCGGCGATCATGGTTTGGTCATTGGTTGAAGACCGCTCGAGGCGGGCCGTCGAAGTCGCCCAATCCATATCGAAAGGATGGGGCGCAGAGCAGACCTTAAACGGTCCGTATCTCGTTGTGCCCTATACAATCTACGAGCAGATCAACAATGTAACGAAACAAGTTACCCGTCATGCAATTCTCTCTGCTTCCAGTCTTTCAATTGGTGGTGACATCAATGTGGAGGAACGCCGCAAGTCGATTTATAAGACGCAGCTTTACCATCTAAAGGCGAAACTGAACGGTCAGTTTGAAGGCGCAGACCTTGAAAAAGTCGTGAGCCGTGGCGGCAGGCCTCAACTGCAAAATGCATTCCTCGTGTTGGGCGTTTCCGACATGACGGGCTTCCGCTCAGACGTGGAATTGACGCTCAATGGAGCCGAAACACAAACCTTCAGCCCCGGTTTGAACGGGATAAGTGCAATCGCAACTGGAAGTCATAAACGCAGTAGTCGACATCAGTCTTCGGGAGTGCATTTGCCTCTCGACGAAGCGTCAGTGAAAAACGGTTTCGCATTTGAAATAGCTTTGGCTTTGAACGGGTCAAGAAATCTCACGGTTCTTCCTGCCGCCGCCACCACCAAATTTAACCTTCGCTCAAACTGGCCGCATCCTGGATTTGATGGCCGTTTTCTCCCTGAGCAACGGACCATAAACGAAGAAGGTTTTGAAGCTAATTGGACAATTCCTGATCTTGCCCGCGGCATAGACAAAGTCTTTTTGAGCGATTCCCTGCCTCCGGTGTCGTCGACCATGAGAGTGAATTTTGTGGAACCTCTGAAGTTCTATCAGGTGACGTCACGTACTTTGAAATACTCCATCGGATTTTTCTCGCTGATATTTCTTGGTGTCTTTATCCTCGAATTGACCGGCAAGCGTACCATCCACTGGGTGCAATACATCCTGGTGGGTCTCGCCATGGTGATTTTCTATATCCTGCTACTGGCCTTTGCCGAACAGGTCGGATTCGATGTCGCTTATCTGATCTCTTCCGTTGCAACCACGGGACTGATTGCCTGGTATGTGGGTGATGCGATGGGCCAGCATCGCGGATCACTTGTCATGGCTGGATTGTTGGGAACCACGTATTTCGTCATGTATCTGATCCTCAATGAGGAAGACTATGCGCTTCTTGCCGGATCGGTGGTTGCTTTCCTCGCCATCGCCGCAACGATGTTTGCAACAAGAAAAGTCAATTGGAACGGTACGCCTCAATCAAACTGAATGAAGTTGAATCAAAATATTAAGTTCATGAATCACCCTGGCAGGGAAACTTGCCAGGATTTTGTTTTGACTCATGTTTTTTGGAGCCGGGAAGCAATTCGGCCAAGTAAATCAACGCATGAATAATGTGACTTGAAAACGGTATCGATCTTTGGGATGGATGGTTGAGTGGTAAAACCTGGGGCAGAACAGGCTTAAAATTATGAGCTTCAAGGGCTTTGTGACACGTCTATTCACACTTCTATGTCTTGCTGTGATTGCTGTCCCGATGAGTGGGGTCGAAGCTGGAGCCCAGCAGATTTCCGATGAAAAACCGACACGCATTGTAACGAAAGGCGTTTCGGTCGGTGGTGGTCTTAAACTCGATATTCACGCTCCCATTTCAGTAAAGAGCCAAGGCTTTTTGAGGCCAGGAAAAAAAGCGCCGGTAATCATGTATGTGCACGGCGGGGGCTGGATTAAGGGATCACGGGAAAAAGTTTACAACCTCGACACCTTCGCCACACAGCGCGGCTGGATGCTGGTTTCGGTCCAATACCGTCCTGTGCCTCGTACGAATATTGACGGGCAGGTTCGAGACATCGTGCGCCAGATCAATTGGGTTCGTAAAAACATTTCCCGCTATGGGGGCGACCGCAAACGAATTGTGATCATGGGGCACTCGGCCGGCTCTCATCTTGTATCATTGATTGCGGCCCGGCGCGTGGGCGGCGCCTTACGCGGCGTTATCGCCAATGACGTTCAGGCTTATGACATGGTGGCCTATGGAGGCATGCGTGGAAGCTTGCCTTACGTGTACGCGGCGGCGTTCGGGGCAAACCCTAAAGACTGGGTCCGGTGGTCGCCAGTCACGTATGTCAGGCGAGGGCCAAGGGGCGGCTTGCCACCGTTCATGATCATGTATTCTGGCTCAAATTATGAGCGCCGCCGAATATTGGCAAACGGCTTTGCCGGCGATCTGCGCGCCAAGGGTGCGCGCGTAACATTGTTTAACGGTAGGCGATACACCCACGGGTCAATTGCCCGTGGTATCGGCCCAAGCCCTGAGGTTACAAAAGCGGTGGAACGCTTCCTGCGCAGGGCATTTCGTTAGGAAAAGCCAGCCTTGTTGCGAATCGCAACCTTGGGTATTTTCGACTTAATTTCGAATTTGGAAGGTACATTTAGGTTATGGATATTCTCGCTTTGGTAATTCTGGTCGGTATCGGCCTTTATGCAATTGTCATTTATAATGGACTGGTCAAAGCGCGTCAGATGGTGCGCGAAGCGTGGTCTGGTATCGATGTTCAGCTTAAGCGGCGTGCGGATCTCATCCCTAACCTAATTGAGACGGTTAAGGGCTACGCAAGCCATGAGAAAGATACATTCGCGGAAGTTGTAGAACTGCGCAATCGTGCGCAGGCGGTTCCATCCGATGATGTGGCAGGACGCGCACAAGCCGAAGGCATGCTCGGCATGGCCTTGGGGAAACTTTTTGCGCTGTCTGAAGCGTACCCTGATCTGAAAGCAAACGAAAATTTCGGTGAACTTCAAACGTCTCTCGAGACTTTGGAATCGGAAATTCAAATGTCACGACGCTACTATAACGGTGCGGCGCGTGATCTTAACGTGCGGGTTGAAAGCTTTCCTTCAAACTTTGTAGCCAACACGTTCAAATTCAACCAAGCTGATTATTTCGAAATTGAAAATGCTGCGGACCGTGCGGTGCCCAAAGTCGATTTCGGGAACTGAGTTCATGCGAAACAGGTTTTCAAAACTAGCCCGCCTTGCTTTTGCCTGTGCGGGTCTTTTTTTCATATTGGTCCAGAGCGCTTTTGCGGCGGAGGGTATTCGTTCCTTTGACAGTACGGTCCAAGTTGCCAAGGATGGGACGTTTACTGTTACGGAGACCATCACGGTAAACGCTGAGGGCCGCCGGATACGGCGTGGCATTTACCGGGATTTCCCTCTCTATTTTGAAGATGAAAATGGCCGCCGCACAAAAGTTGGGTTCGAATTCGTAGCTGTGACCCGCAATGGCGAACCGGAGGGCAACCGCACTGAAAATATAAGAAACGGTATTCGTATCTATTTCGGGCGCAGTGACTTCTTTCTTCCAAAAGGGCAGCACACCTATAAGTTTACGTACAAAACCACACGCCAGGTCCGCTTTTTTGACACGCATGAAGAAGTCTATTGGAACGCGACCGGAAACAGTTGGGAATTTCCAATCGAACAGGCATCCGCCAAAATCGTTCTGCCAGAAGGTGCGCGGGCCGACGAAACCCGCGTTTTCACCGGACGTTTCGGGTCAACTGAAACCGCAGCCGAAGTGTCCACCACGGTTGGGAGTAGTGTTATCCGCTACACATCAAACCGCACACTGAACCCTGGTGAAGGGATGACAGTGCTGGCGAAGCTGCGTCAGGGTTCGATCAATCCGCCGAGTGAAGCGCAGCGCTCTGCCTGGTTCTGGCGGGACAATCTCAACTCTATCCTCGCATCAATCATCCTTGCCTTTGTGACACTCTATTACACGCTGACCTGGTGGGCGGTGGGTCGCGATCCGGAAAAAGGTGTCATCGTTCCGCGCTGGGATGCACCTGGTGATATGTCTCCGGCGTTGGTGAACTATATCCATCGAAAAGGACTTGCGGGAAAAGGGTTCGATGCCATCTCAGCCGCTGTCCTTAATCTTGCGGTAAAGGGCCTTGTGACGCTTGATAAGCAATCTGGCGATCTTGTTATTCAAGGTGTCCGCGACGTCGAAGACAGGTCTTTGCCCGTGGGTGAAAAAGCCATCCTTCACGTGGTGCAATCGCGACCGGACGATAGACTGGTGGTGTCTTCATCCAATGGGTCGAGTATCAAGTTGCTCCAGTCACGTTTTTCGTCCGCCATGGAAGGCGAGCATCGCTCGAAGTTTTATAAGCACAATTACCTTTGGGTTATTCTTGGCGTGGCAATTTCCGCTTTAGGCATTCTCGCCGTGTTGGTGTTTGGCGATTTCTCCGAAGAGCTTCTAGGCATGTTGTTTGGTGCAGGCATGATGACGCTTTTTGTCAGCGTTTTCGTTTTGTCTTTTGTCAAAAACATTATGAATTCCAAAAACATGTTCGGAAAAATCCTGTCACTTGCCGTGGCTGGTATTTTCACCTTCGGGTTTTTGTCCGCAGGCTTTGCGGCTGCCGCGGCGTTCATCGATGTGTTCATTGCCGAGCAGGTATTGTTGACCATCGTTATCGGAATTTTGGTTGTAAACGTTCTTTTCTTCTTTTTGTTGGGCGCACCTACTTCTCTTGGTCGTAGACGGATGGATGAGATTGAAGGGTTGAAAACCTATCTGGAGCTTGCAGAAAAAGATCGCATGAACCTGCAGGGTGCACCTGATTTTTCTGTAAAGCATTATGAGGACTTGCTGCCATACGCTGTGGCACTTGGGGTTGAGAAACCTTGGTCGAAAGCGTTTGAAGGCTGGCTAGCCGCCGCAGTTGCTGCCGGTGCGGTGGCTGCCAGCTATTCTCCCGGCTGGTATCACGGAAACGATTTCAGAAACGGCGGTTTATCAGATGCGATGGACGATTTCACAGGATCCATGCAATCCGGCTTTTCCTCGGTCATGCCGGTTCCGAAATCATCATCATCAGGCTTTTCCGGTGGTGGTGGGTTTTCCGGCGGCGGAGGAGGTGGTGGCGGAGGCGGCGGCTGGTAGGCTGTCGTGCTTGTCCCGAACTGAAAACAGATAGCCTATCGACACACTTCGAACCGTATCAGCTCTGAGCGGTCTCGTCCTGAGAGCGGTTTTGCATGAGTGCCAGTTTGCTAATACCGTAGAGGCTGATTGCAATCCATGAGATCTGAATGAGCAGAGACGGCATGTTGAAGTTTTCAAACAAGGAGAACAGAACGCAGCTGGCAGCCAGAAAGTTTAGGACTGGATAGGTAAATCCTTTGCCGTCAATGATGTCTAATTGCAGTGCTGCATATGAGCCCAGGTAAAAGGCCACTCCGGCCAATCCCAATATTTCGAACATCGTCATTCCCAGAAGCTGTGCGAACATGGTGTTCTCCGTTTGCCGCGTGTTGATGATTGTCTTTTACGCTGCAACTCAAAAGAGAGATGTGTGGTTTCGCACACAGCGAAATGCCCCTCCTCAACTTGCTACGAATCAATCCTTTCGTTAGTTCTCGCGTATGGGAAATGATCTGATTCCGCCGGGTTCTGACGACGATGGCGATATTGAAAGCGTCGATTTAAGAAGTGCGTTGGAAGAGCGCTATCTGGCTTATGCGCTTTCCACAATTATGGGTCGTGCCTTGCCGGATGTGCGGGATGGGTTGAAACCCGTCCACCGCCGAATTCTTCATGCCATGCGGATTTTGAAACTTGATCCCAATACGGGTTTCAAAAAGTGCGCCCGGATTGTTGGCGACGTTATCGGTAAATTCCACCCCCATGGTGATCAGGCGGTTTATGATGCGCTTGTGCGCCTCGCCCAGGATTTTGCGCAACGATACCCGTTGATCGACGGGCAGGGGAACTTCGGCAATATTGATGGCGATAACGCAGCCGCCTATCGATACACCGAAGCGCGGATGACCGAAGTCGCGACCCTTCTTCTTGAGGGAATTGACGAAGACGCCGTTGATTTTCGGCTCACCTATAATGAAGAAGACAAAGAGCCGATTGTCTTGCCGGGCGCATTTCCAAATCTGCTCGCCAACGGCTCATCGGGCATCGCGGTTGGGATGGCCACAAACGTACCGCCACATAACGCGGCTGAACTGTGTGACGCCGCCATACACTTAATCAAGTTTCCCAACGCCGGAATTGATAAGCTCGTCAGTTTCGTCAAAGGACCCGATTTCCCCACCGGCGGAACCCTAGTCGATGATGAAGCAACGATTACCGAAGCCTATAAAACAGGCAAAGGGTCTTTCAGGATTCGCTCCAAGTGGGAAAAAGAGGATACCGGACGTGGTGGCTACCAGATCGTGGTCACTGAAATCCCGTATCAAGTACAGAAGTCGCGGCTGATCGAGAAGGTCGCTGAACTTCTGTTTAATCGCAAGCTTCCGCTTTTGGGCGATATCCGCGATGAGTCTGCTGAGGACGTGCGCATTGTGCTGGAGCCAAAATCCCGCACGGTGGACCCCGCAATCCTGATGGAGTCGCTGTTTAAGCTTACGGAATTTGAAACCCGCATTTCGCTAAACATGAACGTCTTGTCCGGTGGCAAGGTGCCGAAAGTCATGTCTTTGCGCGAAATACTGCGAGAGTGGTTGGAGCATCGCCGGGATGTGCTCGTCCGCCGCTCGAAGTTCCGGTTAGCGCAGATTGATCGGCGTCTTGAAATTCTGGGTGGGCTTTTAATCGCCTACCTCAATATCGATGAAGTGATCCGCATTATTCGTCATGAAGATGAACCCAAAAAGAAGCTCATCGCGCGTTTCGAATTAACTGATCTGCAGGCTGAATCCATTCTCAACATGCGGTTGCGCTCGTTGGCGAAGCTTGAAGAAATTGAAATCCGCAACGAGCATGACAAGCTTTCTGAAGAAAAGGCGCAAATTGAAGAGCTGCTTGGTTCCGAGGATCAACAGTGGGCTGTGTTGAAGCACGATATTGGTGAGGTGAAAAAGACTTTTGGCCCCGACACGGAGTTGGGTCGTAGAAGGACCGGCTTCGCCGAAGCAGTAGAAATCGATCTTGAAGCCGTTCAACAGGCGATGATTGAGAAGGAACCGATCACGGTTGTTCTATCTGCAAAGGGATGGATCCGCGCCATGAAAGGCCATGTGGCAGATGTGACCACGCTTGCATTCAAAGAGGGCGATAAGCTTCTCACCGCATTTCATGCGGAGACGACAGACAAGGTTGTCCTTTTTAATACAGGCGGCAAGTTTTTCACCCTCGGTGCGGACAAACTTCCAGGCGGGCGCGGCCATGGCGAGCCGGTGCGCGTGATGCTGGATATGGATAATGAGACTGACGTGATTGCCGCGTTCAAACATGACCCGAAGCGCAAACTTCTTGTGGCCTCAAAAATCGGTAATGGATTTGTGGTGCCGGAAGCCGACGTGATCGCAAACACCCGCAAGGGCAAACAGGTTTTGAACGCACGCGCTCCCGACGAAGCGTTGATCTGTGTTCCTGCCGATGGTGACCATTTGGCAGTGGTGGGTGATAATCGCAAACTCATCCTTTTCCCGCTTGATCAGGTGCCGGAGATAACCCGCGGCAAAGGTGTGCGCCTGCAAAAGTATAAGGACGCAAGTGTCGAGAATGGCATCCGCGATGTGCGCGTCTTCAACGAGGCAGACGGGCTCACGTGGGAAGACTCAGCCGGTCGCACGCACACGAGAACCATGGATGAATTGTCTGAGTATAAGGCTGAGAGGGCGCAGGCAGGTCGGGTTGCGCCGAAAGGCTTTCCCAAGAACGGAAAGTTCAGCGCTTAATTCTTGATTAAATTGAATTAATTCGACACTGTGCAGGTTATCACACTGCCAAAATCAAACATTTCGTATTGATGTAAACGTAAACAATCTGTAAACAACGCAACATCAATCAGTGGTGGGTATTATGAAAGCCGAAATTAGCACAGAGCAAGTCGATCCGATGATCGACACAAGCATAGAAGACGCCCGGTGGTTGCTTGGTGCAGTCTGCTTTATCGGCCTGATCGTTTTGTCTGCCGGTCTCGTGGCAGCAGCCATCGCTCCCTAATTACATTGCAACTTTTACTAGGTCACGGGCGAGCGCCTTAATTGCAATGCGCTATGAAACGTGATCGCTGCCAAGACAATCAGACCGCCTAAGAGTGTGCGGTTGGTGGGAATTTCCGAGAATATAATCCAGACCCATACCGGTGCCAAAACTGTCTCAAGCAGAAAGAACATCGCCACCTGCGGGGCAGGGATGTAGCGCGGAGCGAGCGAGAGGGCAAATGCTGCTAGTGGTGCCATCACAAAACCGTTGAACAACAACCAGGCTGGAATTTCCGGGACTTTGAATGTCAGGATTGCCATGGGCAGGGCAAAGGTTCCGGCGACCATCCCACCAAGACTGCCGGCCAGTGACATATCCTTTCCAGATTTGCGCGCCATCACCACTGACCAACCCAAGACAAAAGCCGTTGCAAAGGCCATGAGATCGCCCCAGCCAGTACCCGCTTCAATGCCTTCGCCTACAATGATCGCAACGCCAATCGCTGTGAAGGCAATGGCAATCCAGGTGGAGAGGCGAGGTTTTTCGCCGATAATGTACCAGGCGAGCAAAGCGGCAATTAACGGGTTAAATGCCAGAATGAAAACCAGATTTGCGGTTGACGTGTAAAAGACCGAAAGCGTGAAAAATATACTGCTCAGTCCATAAAGAATGCCGACTTTTACAAAATCCGGATCGCTAAAGGGCTTGGGGGGTGTGTCCGTCCATTTCTTTGCGAAAATAAGAACAGAACTCAACACAATTGCCATACCAAATCCGCGGGCGACCAAAAAGATCCACGGGTCTGCGCCTGCAAGACGGATTACCGGAATGTCGATGGAAATAATAAGACCACCAAAAAGGGCGAGAAAAATTCCAATTTTTGGCGAATACTGAAGCTGCAAAACGGTACTACCCACAAGTTACTCGCTCCGCTATCGCATATTGCAGATTTGAGCGCCATAACCACTGGTCGGTTTGCGGAGATATTTAGTCCCGCCGGTTCCACCCGGTCATGGTCAGATGCTCTTGGGGGGTAAACCGCCGCTTGTAATCCATTTTACGGGAACCTTCGACCCAATAGCCCATATAGACATATGGGATGCCCATTTTGCGGGCACGACGAATATGATCGAGGATCATGTAGGTACCAAGGCTCGCAAAATCGCTTTCGGGATCAAAAAAGCTGTAAACCATGGAAAGACCGTTGGCCAAAACATCAGTGAGGGCAACCGCCACCAGTGGGCCTTCTCCCTTTCCTGTGATTCCGGTATCGGGCCCCCGTCTTCGATATTCAATCACCATGGTGTTCACATGGGTATCTTCAACCATCATTGCATAGTCGAGAGATGTCATTTCTGCCATGCCGCCGTGCATGTGACGGCTGTCGAGATATTGCCGAAACAGTGAGAACTGTTCTGAAGTGGGCGAGGGCGGTTGCTCTACCCCGATAAGCGAGCGGTTTTTGTTTAGGATCCTGCGAAATGATTTGCCCGGTTTGAATTCATCGACAAGCACCCGGACAGAGACGCAGGCTTTGCAGCCTTCACAGGCAGGCCGATACGAGATGTTTTGCGATCTACGAAACCCGCCCTGGCTGAGCATGTCATTAACTTGCAATGCGCGTTCACCCACTAGGTGCGTAAATACCTTCCGCTCCAGATTGCCCTCGATGTAAGGGCAAGGGGCTGGAGCGGTGAGATAAAACTGAGGAGTGTCCAGAGAATGACGCGTCATGGGAATCCTTAAACCTGATTAGAGTGTAACGCATCGTTTGAAAAAATCCACGTTTGATGTGATGCAGCCAAATGGAAAGTCATTCAACGTCCCGCGTAAGTTTTATGATGGTTCTCTTGAAATTGTGCCGGACCGAGACCCTATGGAACAATCGGATGAGGATGCTTGAACTTCCATCACATAAGCTTGGCAGTAAAACCACACATCGCTATTTTGAATGAGGGCAGGCCAGTTGCGAGCCTGCCCCTGCTTATTATTGTTCGTGGCGTTTATGGACAAAACCCGCAACGACGAGGCCAAAGACGATGTGTCCCCAAAGGGCGACCCAGGTAATGCCGCCCCAACCAAGGAACGGCGGGTTACCAGCCACGAGATGCGCCATCACATAAAGCGCAAAAACAAACAGAGCAACGCCGTAAGCAATGCCTGTTCCCCACCACGGGATAAACGGGGCGACTTTCAGCGAAATCGGTCTGGCAATGAACATGTAACCGATTGGATATAGAAGTAAGCCTGTGATCAGATGCATTAGATGACCAATACCGTTGGCGCTGATGAACTTTCCACCGAGGCCTGTAATGATCCCGAGGCTTTGGTTTGCGAGTGCCACGGGTGCGAGTTTTGCGCCGAGGTAAGGCGAGAACAGGCTTTTCAACATTGGGCTAATGGTTTGACCGAAGAGATCAAACGCAAGCGTCGCGAACGCACCTGAAATAAGGATCGTTGCCAGCGTTTTCGAATTGATCTTAGGCAAAATTGAACTTTGTTGGGGTGTTTGTGCAGTATCGGGATTCATAATATTCTCCAAAGAAACAAAAGAAGTCTTGTCGTGTCTTGCTCACTTGATGAGCGCTCTTTTGAAAAACAATGGGAATGACGCGCGCGTGATCGCCCGTGACTGCACAGGTGTGACGGAAGTCACATTTGAGGCCTGCGAGGAAAAGGAATTGCGGGTGTTCAGCCGTTCAGGAGTCTCGCAACTCTCGGTGCAAAATAGGTCAATATGCCGTCAGCGCCTGCGCGTTTGAAGCAAAGCATGCTCTCCATCATGCAGCGCTCTTCCTCCAGATAGTCATTTTCGGAAGCCGCCATCAGCATCGCGTACTCGCCCGATACCTGATAAGCGAAGGTTGGCACCATAAACTCATCTTTCAATCGCCGCACAATATCGAGGTAAGGCATGCCCGGCTTCACCATGATCATGTCTGCACCCTCAGCAATATCAAGGGCGGCTTCGTGAATGGCCTCATCAGAATTTGCCGGATCCATGAAGTAAGTCCGTTTGTCGCCTTTCAATAGTCCATCAGTGCCGACCGCTTCCCGGTAAGGCCCATAGTAGCCGGAGGCATATTTCGCGGTATAAGCGAGTGTGCCGATCATCGTGTGTCCGGCATCATTCAGTGCATCACGAATGGCACCCATTCGTCCATCCATCATCTCAGACGCCGACACGATGTCGGCTCCTGCATTGGCTTGCAGAACGGCCGCCTCTGCAAGTCGCTCCACCGTTTCGTCATTTTCAATAATGTCGCCACGGAGAATGCCATCGTGGCCATGCGTGGTGAACAGATCGAGCGCCACATCAGTGATCACGCCCACATCCGGTGCTGCATCTTTTATGGCTTTGGTTGCCTGATTGATGATGTTGTCCGGGTTGAGAACTTCGCTCCCAGTGACGTCACGTTTCTCCATGGCCACATTTGCAAAGGTCGCGATCGCCGGGATGCCAAGGTCCTGCGCAAGTTTCGCCTGTTCACCAATTTTGTCGACTGAGTACCGATTTACGCCGGGCAACTTGGAAAGAGGCTCCACAACACCCGTACCCTCGCAAAGAAATACCGGCCAGATCAGATCCTGTGTCGAAAGCTGATTTTCACGCACCAATTGCCGGTTCCATTCAAACCTGCGGTTTCGCCGCATTCTACGGTTACCGGTAATTTCATCGACGCTACGCTTCATCGGTCGGCCTTCAAAACTCTTTGAACTAAACTCTTGAATTATGTAATGCATTTTGGACAGTTGAAGCAATGATCTCTTTTTTACCGACGGCTCGGCATGGCGAATATGAACAATGAAACAGGGATGGCAGTGGAGAAATTTGATCTCCAAGCACTTTTTGCTGTTTTTACAAAAGTCATCGCCCTGTTTTTCATCGGCTTTACATTTCAGTATTGGCTCAGCGCTTTAGGGCTTTCCGATCCCGCATTCCGTTTCGACACCATGCCCACGCATTGGCAAGCACTGGTCGCAACCTTTGCTGTTCTGCATCCGATTGTTGCCCTCGGACTATGGGGCGGCTTCCGTTGGGGGCTGGTGGTATGGGCGATATCAGCCGCTGTGGAATGTGTGGTTTACGGTTTGTATCCGGAGACGTTTGGCACAAACGAGTCGCTTATCTTTTTCCATCTCGCCTGCAGCGCGGTCTTCCTAAGTTACCTCATCGCACGAAGGCTCGAAATTATCCGACGCCGAAGAGGTTAGTTAACCTTATGCGCTCTGTTTAAGCATACGCTGGTCGTTTTCGCTTGTTTCGATCCAGGCAGCTATTTTTTCAGTCAGTGCGTCGGGAGAGATCGGTTTTGAGAGATAGTCATCCATTCCCGCATCATAGCACTTTTCCATGTCACCTTTGATCGCATGCGCCGTCACACCGATTATTGGTGTGTGTCGTTCCAAAGCGCGTTCAAGTTCTCGGATTTCCTGTGTTGCCTCATGGCCGTTCATCACAGGCATGGATACATCCATACAGATGATTTTGGGTGAATGCTTTTTGTACATTTCAACTGCTTCCGTGCCGTTTTTGGCAATCAGGAAACGATAACCAGCAGATTGGATAACTTGCTTGAAGACGATCTGATTGACTTCATTATCTTCCGCAACCAACACATCGATCTTGTTCTTTTCCGCATCGGAAGAAGTGACCACAGGTTTGGTGATCTCAGGTGTATCTTTGGTTTCAATCGCTGTCTCATTGGCTGCTGTGTAGGTGGTTGTGCCGAAACCATTGCCGCCCACTTTGCGTGCCATGGTGATTCCCATATTCGTGAAGGAACGCTTCGACTTTGCATCCTGGATCGCTGAGATGATGGTCTCCAACAGAAGTGACGCCCGCGCCGGTTTTACCAAATGGCCCTGAATGCCGAGCGAGGAGAACGTGAAGCCTTCCTGCATCTGATCCACTGAGGTGAGCATGATAATTGGCACATCGGCAAACGCCTTGTTCTGACGGATGAGTTTTGCGGTTTGAGCTCCGTCCATTTCCGGCATCTGATAATCGAGAACCACGCAGTCGAGTTCAATGCCGCGTTCTTTCATGGCGTCCATTACCGCCATTCCCTCTTTCCCGCTGGAAGCTGCTGCACTGTCAAAACCCCAAGCAGCCATGTTTTCCAAAAGGATTGAGCAATTCACTTCATTATCGTCGATGATGAGGACACGTGAGCCTGAAACATCAATCGGGGTGATGTGTTTGCGCTTACTTGAAGCTTCAACCGGAAGCGAAACCGTGAACCAGAACGTGGAACCGACACCTTCTTCTGATTCGACACCGATCTCACCGCCCATTAGCCTCACGAGAGACGATGCGATTGAAAGACCAAGGCCAGTACCTTCGTGTTTGCGGGTTGCACTTTCATCAACCTGCGTGAATTTTTCAAAAATGGTTGCCAGCTTGTCGGACGCCATCCCAATTCCGGTATCCCGGATAGAGATTTTCAAGTCAGCTCTGTCTGCGTTCGCCTGGCCATCCACATCCACGAACACGTAGCCGGTCTCCGTAAACTTGACCGCGTTACCCATGAGATTAGTGATGATTTGTCTGAAGCGACCAACATCACCCACAATCGTGCTCGGGAGAGAAGGGGCTACACGAACCACAAGCTCAAGATCTTTCTCAGCTACTTTGGAAGCAACCAGTGTTGCCACGTCTTCGATAGCTTCGGAGAGCTCGAATGGCGCAGGATCGAGTTCCATCTGACCTGCATCGATTTTGGAAAAGTCGAGAATATCATTGATGATCGTCAGCAGCGCGGCGCCGGATTTAACGATGATCTCTGCAAATGTGCGCTGCTTCGGGTCAAGGTCGGTTTTTGCAAGCAGTTCAGCCATGCCCATAACGCCGTTCATCGGTGTCCGAATTTCATGGCTCATATTTGCAAGGAATTCGGATTTTGCCCGATCAGCCGCTTTCGCTTTTTCACCCTGCTCGTAAGCGTAGCGGGTTTTTTGCTTCAGGTTTTTGAGCATTTTCTGGATGAAAATATCGAGGGGAACAAACACAACCAACGCAATGACGGCGAGCGCACAAATCGTGATCAGGATGAATTGCTTCAGCAATTGGGCCTGATGGTTCGCCAGTTGCGTTTCAAAGCTGTTTAGAACGTCAAGTGCATGGGCGTTGCTGTGGCGGATTTGATTGTCAAACAAGGCGAAAATGCTGCGGGTTTCCCAATGCATGTCTGGCGGATACCGGGTCGCCATGGTTTGTTCCATATCCAAGATTGCCTTGTGGTCTCTGAATGGGTTTTCACCTTTCATATACCGGGATGTGTTCTGCACTCGTTTTTGAAGTTCGGTGGGAATATTGTTCCAACGGGATTCCATCTCCGCAAAATCCACCATGGCAGCTTTTTGAAAGAACGTGATCGCCGTTTGCATCGGAATCACAGTGCTGTCGGTCTTAAGCTTTTCGCGAATTTCGCGCTTCCGCTTGATGGTTTCGCCTTCCATTAGGATATTTACAAATGCATTATTTGAGATGGAAGGTGTTTGTTCAGAAATGCGAAGTGCTTTTTGTGCAAGCACTTCCATTGAGTTGTTGGTTTTATTGAGGCTCACTATGAGTTCATGAACATTTACGGACTGAGCCGCCAAACGTTCTTGCTCATTGTAGAATTTCAGGCAGATCGCTCCAATCGCGATCAATGCCAGAATGTAACAACAACGGATGACCCACGAGATCGTCATCCAAGTCTTGCCTGTGTTCTTGCTCATATTTCCTGCCCCGCCCCGGCAATATAGAAAATTTTCCTCACCCTAAATTCTCTTCGGTTAATAGCGGGTGAATTTTGGCATTAGCTGATATGTGACGCGCTTTGAAAAGTCGCGGTTTCAGGGGGATTGTTGCGTGAGACTGCTTCTTGGCTGGTAACTTAGAATTAATCCTAAGCTTTAATTCGAATTTTAGACGATTGCCGTAGAACTCATGTCAGAGCGGGGAAACATAATCTCGCCGAACACAGTGAGGCTATAATGAGTAATGCACCAGACATGGTGGGCGAAGCAATCACGCCTGCCTTTGAGGGGGATGTAAAATCCCTTTACATGGATTCTTTGACATTGGTTGAGCGGCTACATCGCCGTCTTCTCGATGTAATTAAAGATGAATTCGACCGTAAAGGTCGCAGTGATATCAACCCTGTACAGGCGCTTTTGCTGTTCAACATCGGAAACACCGAATTAACAGCCGGGGAATTGCGCACACGTGGCTACTATTTGGGTTCAAACGTATCTTACAACCTGAAAAAGCTTGTGGATCAGGGATACATCAACCATCAAAAATCACGCGTTGACCGTCGTTCAGTTCGGGTAAGCCTAACGCCAGCGGGCAAAGAAGTGGCTGAAATTGTTGATGAACTCTACGAGCGCCATATCGCGTCGATTGAACAGGTTGGCGGCATTACCGGTGAAGAATTCTCGACGATGAACAAGTCACTGAAACGTCTTGAACGGTTTTGGACAGACCAAATCCTGTATCGCCTGTAATGATAACAGGAATTTGAAGGAAAACCCGCCCATCGAGGCGGGTTTTTTGGTTTACGCCGCGATTAAAACATAATGTAGTGGGACCAGTCTTTAGGAGAAAAATTTACACCTAACATGTTGGGATGTACGCTGATTTGAGCGTTACGTAATTATTAACGATAATAATGGTAGCGATTCTACGAGAAATCAGCGGTTTCAAACCCCATATCTTGTGTGGTTATAGTGGTCATTGTTTTTAATCGGGAAGACAGATGGACAGAAGAAAGTTTTTGACAGGAATGGCCGCCGCCGGGGCAGCCACATTCGGAACGCCGGCTTTGGCGGAAAACCCGATTGCGTCGATCATTAACTCTTCGAAACGTGATCGCTGGGCAGATCAGTTTGACGCTCGCAAAGGCGACGCGAAACTGTCCGCAACCAATGTTCCGATTTTCTCTCCACAAACGCCAGTGTTTGTTGAGCGCGCCATACAAGACCATCGTCAAATTGCCTCCACGGGCGGATGGCCCGTCGTTCCTGCTAACAAAAAGCTGGAATTGGGCAATCAATCACCAAATGTGCGGTTGCTGCGTAAACGGCTGATCATATCGCGGGACCTCGATGCAAGTGCGGGCGACGGTTCAGACGTGTTCGACACTTGGGTAGACGGTGCTGTTCGCCGGTTTCAGGCACGCCATGGCCTGCCCGCCGATGGTGTCGTGGGCAAATTTACATATGCTGCGATGAATATCCCAACCAGTATTCGTCTCGGCCAATTAGAAACAAACCTTGTGCGTTTGCGTTCCATGTCAGGGTTCTTAGGCGACCGCTATGTGATGGTAAATATTCCAGCTGCACAAATCGAAGCCGTCCGCAACGGTCGCGTCGAATCGCGTCACACTGCGATTGTGGGCAAGGTTGATCGACAGTCACCGATCATCGCATCGAAAATTTACGAGTTGAACCTTAATCCATATTGGACATCACCGGTTTCGATTGTGAAAAAGGATTTGATACCGCTGATGCAAAAGGACCCGGAGTATCTAACGCGTAACAAAATCCGGATTTTTGATCGGAAGACGCAGATTGAGATTCCACCGGAAACAATCAATTGGAATTCTGACGAAGCGGTTCAGTACATGTTCCGTCAGGACCCGGGCAAAATCAATGCGATGGGGTCTGTGAAGATCAACTTCCCAAATCCGCATGCTGTTTATATGCATGACACGCCACAACAAAGTGTGTTCTCTAAACTCCTACGATTTGAGTCATCCGGTTGCGTTCGTGTGCAGAACGTCCGCGATTTGATCACTTGGATTGCCGATGAGACCCCGGGTTGGGGTCGCCGTCAGCTAGAAAGAACTATCGAATCCGGCGACCGCATTGATGTTAAACTGGCGTCTGCCGTTCCAGTGTACTGGAATTACATCACTGCATGGTCAACGAAAAATGGTGTGGTCCAGTTCCGTGATGACATCTACAGCCGCGACGGCGCAGAAGTTCTTACTTCCAGCAACTGGAATTAACCGCCAAACGCCGTTTATCTTCACCGATTCTGATAGCAGAAAGACACACAGTGCGATGTTTTGCCCATTGCACTGCTTGCTCTTTTATTGGCATTCGCTTTTATTGCCCTAGATACGGCTAATAATTTTCATGGACACCCACCTGAGATGAGGGTGGCACGTCAAATAGGAGGAGTGATTCCATGTCGGCAGCAGCTCTTGATGCATTTTTTAACTCACCGTTGAACGAAATCGATCCTGAAATCCATCAGGCTATTAATAATGAACTTGGTCGCCAGCGTCATGAAATCGAATTGATTGCGTCGGAAAACGTAGTCTCCCGTGCGGTTCTCGAGGCGCAGGGCTCGATCATGACAAACAAATACGCGGAAGGTTATCCCGGCAAACGCTATTATGGCGGTTGCGAGTTCGTCGATGTGGCTGAAACTCTGGCAATTGAGCGGGCAAAAGAGCTCTTCGGCTGTAATTTTGTAAATGTGCAGCCAAACTCTGGCAGTCAGATGAACCAGGCGGTTTTTCTCGCATTGCTGAACCCGGGTGACACGTTCATGGGGCTTGATCTGAATTCAGGTGGGCACCTCACACATGGATCACCGGTTAATATGTCCGGCAAATGGTTCAACGTGGTGTCGTATGGTGTGAGTGAAGACACCCATATGCTTGATATCACGGAGGTTGAGCAAAAAGCACTGGAACACAAGCCGAAGATCATCATTGCAGGCGGCACGGCCTATTCCCGCGAATGGGACTGGGCAGCGTTCCGTCGGATCGCTGACAGCGTTGGTGCTTATCTGTTGGTAGACATGTCACACATTGCGGGCTTGGTTGCTGCCGGTGTGCATGAATCGCCTATTCCACATGCACACATCGTCACCACAACGACCCACAAATCGTTGCGGGGCCCACGTGGCGGCATGATCCTGTCGAACGATGAAGCCATTGCAAAGAAGATGAACTCTGCTGTTTTCCCGGGTCTTCAGGGCGGTCCATTGATGCATGTTATTGCGGCGAAGGCTGTGGCTTTCAAAGAAGCCTTGCAGCCTGACTTCAAGGCTTATCAGCAACGCGTGAAAGACAACGCAAAGGCGCTGGCAGCCAGTCTCATGGATAATGGTCTGGATATCGTTTCAGGCGGTACAGAAAATCATTCTATGCTTGTCGACCTGCGCCCGAAAAAAGCAACGGGCAAAGCTGCCGAAGCGTCTTTGGTTCGTGCTGGTTTGACTTGTAACAAAAACGGCATTCCGTTTGACCCGGAAAAACCATTTGTAACTTCCGGCATTCGCCTCGGTTCGCCTGCCGCCACTACACGAGGCTTTGGTGAGGAGGAGTTCAAGGAAATCGGCAATTTCATTACCGAAGTACTCGATGGTTTGATGGTCGCAAACGATGCGGACGCAAACAGTGCGGTTGAAGCCGCTGTTCACGCAAAAGTGGTGGAAATGACGAGCCGTTTCCCAATGTATTCGTCAATGTAAATTGGCAACCGGTTAGCGCTGGTGCTACAAGCCTTCCATTAAAAGATGGAAGGCTTTTTTTGTGCGCTGTCCTTATTGTGCCAATCCCGATACGCAGGTGAAAGATTCCCGTCCTAGCGAGGATGGAAGCTCAATCCGAAGACGCCGGATTTGTTCTGCTTGCGGCGGTCGCTTCACCACCTTTGAGCGCGTACAATTGCGGGAACTCACCGTTCTGAAAAAGTCCGGTAAGAAAGTGCAATTTGATCGCGACAAACTCTCCAAATCCATCGATACGGCCACTCGAAAGCGTGAGATTGACCCTGAACGACTTGAAAAAATGATCTCAGGGATTGTCCGCCAGCTGGAAAGCAAAGGCGAAGGCGATATCAAGTCGGACGAAATCGGAAAGCTTGTTATGGATGGTCTGAAACAGATCGATGAAGTTGCATATGTTCGATTTGCGTCGGTTTATCAGGACTTTCAGGAAGCTCGCGATTTTGAGGGTTTTCTGAGGAGTATGGGGAGCAGTGACGACTAATGGCCTGGAAGCGGATGGTGATGGAACTGGGTATGGGAACCGATATTCGAGGTTCTGATTATACCAAGGCTGCAACCCGTGCTGTGCATAACGCGCTGCGTCAAAACTCGCTTGTGGTCGCCGACGCGTTCGGTAAAGCACGCAAAGAGATGCGCGTTGATATTCATATTGGCGTCCAAGATCCTGAAGCGGTGGATCGCGATGCTGTTGCCGCCATGCTTCCCTACGGAAAGGGCAATGTGCAGGTCGTAAAAGGCGGCATGGATACCCCAAAGGATGACGGCAGCACCGGTACGATTATGGCCAATGCTGCATTGATCGTTTACCTTGATCTCGCCGAGAACGAAGAGTGGGTTGTTTCATGAGCGTTTTGAAACGCATCATTCTGGAAATGGGAACCGGCAATGATCTCTATGGCGAGGACTACACGAAAGCAGCCAAACGGGCGGTTCAGGATGCGATCCATCACTCATCTCTGACTTTGTTCAAAAGCCTCGATATCGACCCCGAGCTTATGCAGATTGAATTAAATCTGGCTGCCCAGGAGCCTGAAGCGATAGACCTTGCTGAAGTTGCCAAAGAATTGCCTTATGGGCAGGTTACGCCCAAAGCAGTTTATGGCGGATTGAACATCCACGACGAGGTGACGGGTAGGACAAGCGTGATTGTGAACGCGGGAATTGTTGTTCGCTTACCCATGAAAGGCTAAACGGGCGTGAATCAAAAAGTTGAACTTTCATCACAACACATTGATTTGATGAGCAAAACTCTTTCACGGCCGGCGGATATTTTTCATATATCCCAGATGAATCACGTGCCCGAAAACAAGCATCAAGATGCCCGCTTTTTGAGTGCTTGCTTGCGCCTTGCCCGCAAGCATCAGGGCATGACCGGAACCAATCCTTCAGTGGCCTGCATCATCGTCAAAGATTTTGGTCATGGTCCGGTGATTGTAGGTTCTGGAGTAACGGCGATTGGTGGTCGCCCCCATGCTGAGCCGCCAGCCATTATGGAAGCAGGCGAGGCCGCAAAAGGCGCCACGGCGTATGTAACGCTCGAACCATGCGCCCATCACGGGAAAACACCCCCATGCGCGCAAACACTAATTGATGCTGGTATCTCACGCATTGTGACAGCGATTACCGATCCGGACGAACGGGTCAACGGTAAGGGTCATCAGATGATGGCGGAGGCAGGCATCGCAATCACTCAATTGGATGGTGGCGAGCGCGCCCGCCGCGTCATGGCTGGCTATCTTTCCGCACGTAGTGAAAAGCGTCCTTTTGTGATGTTGAAGCTAGCAATGACAAATGACGGTTTGATCGGCTCTAAGAACCGCGGAAATTTCAGAGTGTCCGGTGCAGGCGCGAACCGCCAAACCCATTTGTGTCGCGCTCGGTATGACGCGATTTTAGTGGGTGCAGGCACGGCAATCGCCGATGACCCTCAACTGACGTGTCGCCTTCCAGGGTTGGAAGCAAGGTCGCCTCTGCGCGTGATCCTTGATGCAAGTAGTCGCCTTTGCGCGAATGGTAATCTGATAAATCCAAATCCCGAAATCCAGACAATCGTGGCGGGTCGCGCGGATGCCTCACAAGAATGGCTCGACATGTTGCGCAGCAACGGGGTTCAACATCTTGCCTGCGAAGTGAGTGAGGGAAAGATCGCCTTGCCCGAACTTCTCGATGATCTGCTCGCCCGCGGCATACAATCGATCATGGTCGAGGGCGGTGCTCGACTTTCAAAAAGTTTTCTTGATGAAGGTTTGGTCGATGAAATTATCGTTCACGTGGGTGGAAAGCCGGATACGCTGAAGCCTGACGAAACACCAGTTTATGCTCCTTTCACACCCAAGTCCCTTCCAAACGGCTTTCGTATCTGCCAAGAGATGGTGTTCGGTGATGACGTTTCACTTAGGCTGGTCAGGGAGTAAGCATAATGTTCACAGGGATTATCACCGATGTGGGGCGGATCGTTTCCGTGACGCCTCTTTCCCAAGGTGTTCGGCTGCGGGTAGCGAGCAAGTTCAATACCGAAACAATCGATATTGGTGCATCCATATCGCACAACGGCGTATGTCTCACCGTCGTTGAAAAGTCTGCCGATACCTATGACGTGGAAGCATGGGAAGAAGCGCTCCGACTCACCACATTGGGCAGTTTGAAAGCGGGATCGCCGGTAAACTTGGAGCGCTCGTTAAAGATTGGCGATGAATTGGGCGGTCATCTTGTTTCCGGTCATGTGGATGGCGTTGCGGAAATTGTTGACGTTAAATCCGAAGGAGACGCCACCCGATTTACACTTCAAGCTCCTGATCATCTCGCTCGTTTCATTGCACCAAAAGGATCCGTCGCGCTTGATGGCACGTCTCTCACAGTAAACGCGGTCGACGGTGCCCGGTTTGATGTATTGCTGATCAAACACAGCATGGAAGTGACCACTTGGGGTGAGATGAATCTTGGCGATAAACTTAATATCGAAGTCGATCAAATGGCCCGATATGCAGCCCGTTTGGCGGAATACAATTAATTCTACCTGATCCAAACTTTTCCGCGCTTCGTCAAACATTAACCAAAATGTACCAGTAATGGTTATGTAGCGGGAAACAGGCTTTTTATAATGCGTTTTTCAAATTTGGTTCTTGGGGTGCTGGCCGCCGTCTTTTTGGCGGGGTGCGTGGCAAGCGACAGTGGCAGCGTTTTGCAACCACAAGTAAGCCAGAGCCAAATACAACCAGCGCCACAAACTGCGCCACAGCAACCGGAAATTGCTTCACTCCCCACAACCCAACCAGTTTCAAACACACCGGCAACGGTGACGGCGGGTGCTACTTCGCAACCCACATCTTTTGTGGATCAGAATGCAGTTTCCAGTGGGCCACAGGCGCCGATACCGACACCTTCGACTAACGGCAGCGTATCCTTTGCCACGGGCGATGACATTGTTGAGCCTATTTTGCGGCCTCGCAATCAAAAAACCTATCTGATCAATGGCTTGGCGAGCAGTGTCGGCTCCATCGGTTATGGGTTCACTAACCTATCCAAGAAAATACCCGGGTCAGTTTTGCACAATTATGCGACGTTCGTGGAGAGCTCAACCGTCATCCGGGCAGAGGTCACACGCGAATTAAAAGCCGCTTATCGGGCGGATCCGAACGTGGAAATCAACATGATTGGCATCAGTTTCGGCGCCAATATCGTTACCTTGATTGCAAATGATTTGGATCGGGCAGGAATTCCGGTCAATTATTTGGTGACTATGGAAGGCCCCGCCATGGTGCCGATCCGTGACAACGTACGCAAAGCGGATAATTTCAGCTGTACCAACCTTGATTGTTTCCGGACCAAGTCGAGGCTTAGCTGGGGGAACAATCGAACAGAGTTCCAAAGCTTCAAAATAAAGGCCTCGCATATTCCTCTTGCGAACCATCCGCAGGTGCATCGGCGCATTCTTTCCGTTTTGCGCGAGCGGCCAGACCAGATTTTTGCCAATCAATAAGTTCGTACTTGTTTTCATGGCTTAGCCGTGGTTTCTCTGCCCGAAACAAACGGGGCATCGCATGTCAAAACCTCCGCATTTACTCGTCGTTGACGCGCCATATTACACCGAGATTTCTGCAAGTCTGATGGAAGGCGTTACAGCGGCACTTTCGGCAGCGAACGCCACACATGACTATATTTCAGTGCCGGGTGTGTTGGAGATACCGGCCGCAGTGGCAATGGCTGCAGTGGGCCCGAAGGAATACGATGGGTATGTGGTCATTGGCTGTGTCATTCGCGGTGAGACAACGCACTATGATATTGTGGCCAATGAATCCGCACGCGCATTGATGGATTTGGCGACGCATCAACACCTTGCTTTGGGCAATGGGATACAAACCGTGGAAAACGAGGCACAAGCTTGGGCCCGCGCCAAAGTGGATAAAAAGAACAAGGGTGGCGGTGCCGCAAAAGCTGCATTGGCAATGATCGCCTTGAAAAAAGAATTGATGAAAGCGTGAGTGAAGTCTCAAATATCAAACCGGCCAATAAACGCGGTGCTGCCCGGTTGTCCGCCGTGCAAGCCCTTTACCAGATGGAAATCTCCGGTATGGGCATCACTGAAACGGTGAAAGAGTACGAGGAACTGCGGATCGGCCAGGAGATCGACGGTTACGAATATCTTGAGGCTGATCTTGCATGGTTCCGCGGTATTGTTGGCGGTGTTGTAAACTACCAGACCTCCCTCGATCCGCTAATTCACTCGAACCTGCCGAAAGACTGGCCGCTATCGAGAATCGATACGCTTTTGCGTTCGGTTTTGCGGTGTGGTGTTTTTGAGTTGAACCACCGCAAGGATGTGCCAGCAAAAGTTGTTATCACGGAATATGTGGAAGTCACTAAAGCCTTCTTTTCCGAGGATGAACCGGGTCTCGTGAACGCCGTTCTTGATACAATTTCAAAAAGTGCCTCAAAGGCAACGGGCGATGTCGAAGCCGGGTGAGTTCGAAATCATCGAACGCTATTTTGGTCCTCTGGCGGGTGAGGGGAGCTTCGGGTTTCAAGATGATGCGGCGTTGCTTTCGCCAACGCCCGGCCATTCACTGGTGATCACGCAGGATGCGATTGCCGAAGGCGTGCATTTTTTACCAACCGACCCGCCGAAATTGATTGCTCAAAAAGCCATAAGAGTGAATCTGTCTGACCTCGCAGCCAAGGGCGCTTTACCCAGGGCGTTTTCCCTTGCACTTGGGCTGAGTGAAAAATGGGACGAAACCTGGATCAGCGAATTTGCATCAGGGATCGAGGAGGATTGCAAAACCTTCGATCTCGATTTCTCCGGTGGGGACACGTTTTCGACCAATGGTGGCTTTGTGATCTCAGTCACCGCAATCGGTGAAGTGCCCGAAAACAAGTATACATCGCGCCTCACAGCAAATGTCGGCGATTTGCTTTATGTGACCGGACAGATCGGGGATGCGGCGCTTGGCTTATTGGCTCACACAGGCAAATTGCATAATGGTGATAATCGAGACATCGAGTTTTTGAAGGAGCGGTATTGGCTGCCGCAACCGCGCTTGGAATGTATTCATCTTGTGCGCGATTATGCGACAGCTTCCATGGATGTTTCCGACGGTCTGGTGGGTGATTGTGCTAAACTGGCAAAGGCATCTGGCGTGGCATTTCAAATTGAGGCGGCAAAAGTGCCGCTTTCCAGTGCCGTGGCTAGATTTGTGGACCATGAATCAGATTATCTGAAGACGGCGCTAACCGGCGGAGATGATTACGAAATTTTGCTAACTGTGGCAGCTGAAACTCAAAAGTCGTTTGAAGCCGCAGCGGCGAAACTGCCCCTAGAAATTACCTGTGTCGGAAGGGCAGTCGACGGTGAGGGCGTCGAAGTGTTTGATGCAGCGGGTGATGTCTTGAAGTTCACGCAAATGAGCTATGACCATGTTGGCACCATCGAGGAGCGCGCTCAGTGACACAGGTTTCTACCAAACTTGAAGATGCCGAAGAAAACGCGGTCGCAAAGAAGAACCTTGTTTTATACCTGCTATGTCAGGCGTTGGGCGGCGCATCAGCCCCGATCAATATTGCATTGGGCGGCGTGGTGGGCGCGCATTTGTTGGGAGAAGACAAATCCCTCGCAACAGTTCCCGTGACTGCATACAATATCGGTGTGGCGATTGGTGCATTGATTGCCAATACGTTGATGAAAGGTCTGGGGCGAAAGCGCGGCTTTATGATCGGCTGTGTCATCGGGATTGCGGGAATGATCTTCTCTGGGCTTTCAATTGCCGCCGAAAGTTTCTGGCTCTTTTGCGCAGCACTTGCGAGCAATGGCATCTCAAGTGGCTTCGTTCAGCAATATCGTTTTGCAGCCGCTGACCGAGGAACGCCGGACTTTAAGCCCAAGGCGATTTCCTTGATCATGGCGGGAGGGATCGCTGCCGCAGTTATTGGCCCGCAATTGGTAATTTACGCCTCCGACCTTGCAGCGCCGGTTCCCTTTGCAGGAGCGTTTTATGCGGCAACCGTATTGTTTGTTTTGAGTTTCGCTGCCCTGTCATTCCTCAATCCTTCCAACCTTTCGGCTCAAAAGACGGATGATACGCCGGAGCTGCCAAGTCGATCTCTTCTCGAAATCGCACTTCAACCGCGATTTGTGATCGCGGTACTATGTGGCACATCCACCTATGCATTGATGGCATTCGTTATGACAGGTGCGCCATTGGCCATGGGCCATCACGGGTTCAGCGTTGAGCAGTCGACCCTTGGTATTCAATGGCATGTGATGGCCATGTTCGCGCCAAGTCTTTTCACTGGCGCGCTGATATCCCGGTTCGGAAAAGAGACCATCGTGGCGACCGGTCTGTTTATTCTGTTCGCTTGCGGGCTTGTGGCGCTTGCCGGGCTTGAGCTGATGCATTTTTATGGGTCGCTTATCCTCTTGGGTATCGGTTGGAACTTTGGCTTCATTGGTGCAACGGCAATGGTGACGGATACCTATGAATCGCAAGAGAAAAACAAAACCCAGGGCCTGAACGATTTTATTATCTTCGGGTCAGTTGCGGTCGCATCCTTTATGTCAGGTCTGAGTTTGAACGCGTATGGATGGTTTTTCCTCAACTACGTGATATTCCCAATCGTCATTGTATGCCTCATCGGCTTGGTTTGGTTAAAGACCCAGCCTCAATCAAAGGTTGCCTGATTGGCACATGCCGAGACGCGCAAATCCCGTGAGAAGCGATAACAATTTCTTGACCTTTGTTATCATGTGACTAGTCTGCCCGTCGGTTGAGCCGATGTTGCGTCGGCTTGAGGAGATTGTCATCTGGCGTGGGTATCTGAGGGGATTACCCACACGCTCACGCCCTCAAATAATAGGGAACTGGGAAATATGGATCCTTTGGTTTTGGTCATCGTCGCCGGACTGTTGTCTGTCGTCTATGCCGTGTGGGCCAGCCGTTCGGTGATGAACGCAGATGCTGGTAACGAACGCATGCAAGAAATTGCACGCTTCATTCAAGAAGGTGCGCAGGCCTATCTGACGCGCCAATACATGACGATTGCCATTGTTGGCGTCGTGGTGCTTGTGGTTGCCTGGCTGTTGCTCGGTGCCGTGGCGGCCATTGGCTTTGCCATCGGTGCGGTGCTTTCAGGCGTTGCCGGCTTCATCGGCATGTTGGTGTCTGTACGCGCTAACGTTCGTACTGCGCAAGCTGCTTCTACGAGCCTAGGGGCAGGCCTTGATATCGCATTCAAATCTGGTGCGATCACAGGCATGCTGGTTGCGGGTTTGGCGCTTTTGGGCGTTGCCGTATATTACTACGTTCTCACTGTGACAATGGGTTTTGAAAACACCAGCCGTACCGTGATCGACGGATTGGTAGCGCTTGGTTTTGGTGCTTCACTCATCTCGATTTTTGCCCGTCTTGGCGGCGGTATCTTCACAAAAGGTGCTGACGTGGGTGGCGACCTTGTGGGTAAAGTGGAAGCTGGTATCCCGGAAGATGATCCACGTAACCCTGCCACAATCGCGGATAATGTTGGCGATAACGTCGGCGACTGTGCGGGCATGGCAGCCGACTTGTTCGAGACCTATGCGGTTACAGTTGTTGCGACCATGGTGTTGGCATCAATCTTCTTCACAGGTGCACAAGCGACCACGTTGATGTTGTTGCCACTGGTCATCGGTGCAGTGTGTGTCATCACTTCGATTGTTGGCACATTCTTTGTGAAGCTTGGCTCCAATAACTCAATCATGGGTGCGCTCTACAAGGGCTTCATCATGTGCGCGGTCTTGTCGGCATTCGCCCTCGGTGGTGTGATTTCCGTCATGATTGGTTGGGACACCGCATACACGACCACAACGGAAACAACATTCCTTGGTCGTCATCTCTTCTACTGCATGTTGATTGGCTTGATCGTAACGGGTCTAATTATCTGGGTAACAGAATACTACACAGGCGTTGATTACCGTCCTGTGCGTTCAATCTCCCAGGCGTCAGTGACAGGCCACGGCACTAACGTAATCCAGGGTCTTGCGGTTTCTTTGGAAGCTACAGCAATTCCAGCGATCATCATCATCGCCGGTATCCTGTCCACCTATGCACTTGCAGGTCTATTCGGTATTGCGATTACAGTGACCGCCATGCTTGCGCTTGCCGGTTTTGTTGTGGCGCTTGATGCATTTGGTCCGGTTACCGATAACGCAGGTGGCATCGCGGAGATGGCTGAACTGCCAGCAGAAGTGCGTAACACCACTGACGCGTTGGACGCCGTGGGTAACACCACCAAAGCGGTTACCAAGGGATACGCGATCGGTTCCGCCGGTCTGGGCGCTTTGGTGCTGTTCGCAGCCTACACAGAAGATTTGAAGTTTTTCTCGGCAAACGCCGCTGAAGGTTCCGTCTTCTCAGGCATAAACGCGGACACATTGTTCAACCTTTCCAACCCTTATGTAGTTGCTGGCCTTCTCTTTGGTGGTTTGCTCCCATATCTGTTCGGCGGCATGTCGATGACAGCGGTGGGTCGTGCAGGCGGTGCCGTAGTGGAAGAAGTCCGTCGCCAGTTTAAGGCAGATTCAGGCATCATGGCTGGGACTTCAAAACCCGACTACGCCCGCGCAGTGGACATGCTGACACGTGCTGCGATCAAGGAAATGATTATTCCTTCCTTGCTCCCGGTATTGTCACCAATCTTTGTGTTCTACTTTGTGAGCGCCATTGCCACACCAGCCGATGCATTTGCAGCACTTGGTGCGATGCTTCTTGGCGTGATCATCACGGGCTTCTATGTGGCTGTCTCAATGACCGCCGGTGGTGGTGCTTGGGATAACGCTAAGAAATCTTTTGAAGACGGTTTCGTCGATAAGGATGGCGTGAAGCACGAAAAGGGCGGCGAAGCACACAAGGCTTCTGTGACCGGTGATACTGTTGGCGATCCTTACAAGGATACAGCCGGACCTGCGGTGAACCCAATGATCAAGATCACAAATATCGTGGCCTTGCTTCTTCTTGCTGTACTTGCTCACTAAGCAAAAAACATACGAAAATGAAAAACCCCGCGATGGAAATCGCGGGGTTTTTTTCTGGGTATAATTTTGAAGTAAGTCTTGCTTGACTTAGAAATCCTGACCAGCGCTGCGGTCTGTTGGGCCAAGCACCGATGATGCGCTTGCTCTACCCGTCAACACCTGACGCAGGAACGTAAAGTCCTCACCGCCTGTTGGTGTTGTGCGGGAGATGAAATCAAACACTTTCCCGTCTTGCAGACCATAATTTGCAACCCGGTCAACGGTCTTGTTTTCATCGAAATAAACTGAAAGAACCTTTTGATCGATCAGCTTCAATTTTTCGAATTCATAGGTTTTCGCACGTTTCTGCGAAATGTAATAGAAAACATCACGTTCGAACTGCCCTCTGCTTGAAGGTGTGCCAAGCGCCAGCAGAACCTGATCTTGGCTTGAGCCAACAGGGATAAGATCAAGCTGATCCTGCGTAATCACCGGCCCGTTGTTATATACCTTCTGCTGAACACAC